>JBKBKL010000016.1:0-43094 GCA_046294665.1 Runella sp. | reverse complement strand
CCGACCCCTCGCCTTGCATGTATTAGGCCTTCCGCTAGCGTTCATCCTGAGCCAGGATCAAACTCTCCATCGTAAATTATTTGAATTGACTATAAAAGTCATGTATTATTGACTGACTAACGCTCTGTCGTTATTTTCTCACCAACCTGTCAAAGAACTTTTGTTTAGAACTTTTCTAAACTTCGTCAAACTTTCGTTCGTTTTATTTGGGGTTGCAAAGATCTGACTTATTTTTTACAACTCCAAATATTTTTTTGTTTTTTTTATTTTTTTGAAATTTTATTTTGAGTGGAACTCAAAAAGACACTTTCTATATTTATTGGGCTGCAAAGGTCTAACTTATTTTTTACAACTCCAAATATTTTTTTGTTTTTCTTAGACTTCTTTGAAAAGGAAGTCGTTTTTTGTTTTGGGAGTGCAAAAGTATGTGTTTCTGAAATTCGTTCCAAATGTTTTTTGATTTTTGTATGTTTAACTGACATTACGCATAACCAAAATTTGGCAAGCTGATATTTTTAGATAAGCAAAGTTCTTTGAATTGCTGAATTTGCGCCCAAGCAACCTTAAGTGCCTCAATTAAGATGTTTCTCTTGAGGGTATAATGATTGACTTTTGTGGCTAATCGCAGAGCCTCAAGTTTGACTTGAGCAATCATGGAGGCAAAGATGTGATTGGCCTGAGAGGACTCCATTTTAGCAGGCATCTTTTCCAAAGCAGTGTTTTGCTTTAGGGAACGATGCAATTCCTCACTCCCCCAACGTTTTTTGTAAACATCGGTTACTTGTTCAGCGGAAAGGGATGTATCGGTACTTACCAAGAATTGTACACTGCAAGAGCCGTCAAGGTGTTGATAGACCTTTTTGACGAGTGTAAGAGGGAAATCCATTCCTTTCAGATACACTTAATAGGCTTTGTCAGGCTCAATCTTAGCCTCCGAAACTGAAATCCATGAACGTTCTTTGGCGGGTTTTTCAAAGTCAAAACAAACATTTCTGTTGTCTTTGATGGCACAAACACAGTGTTTTTTGAGCGGCCGCCGCTGCGGGTCTTTGGCTATGTAGCTAATTAAGTCGGTATCACTATACCACGTATCGAATGTTACATACTTAAATCTGACTTGATTCTGAAAGACAAGGACTTGTAAACGTTTACGGACTAATTCGATTTTGCTAACACTGGCTTGTCGAACCACACGTGTAAGGAATTTGCCCTCTTTCTTTTGTGTTTTCTCCACTAATTTGTCTTTGCGAACCAATTCAAAAGAAACAGGGAGTTGCATCAGCAAATCATCATGCTGGCCTTAAATTCAAGTAATAAACCCTGTCGTACCCGCTTTTCCCCGCCACCAAATATAAGTAGAAGAAATTAGGAAAAAAATGTAAATTTAACTTCTAATTTTTACTCAGATGAAAAAGAGCAGATTTAGCGAAAGCCAACGCAAAGCCATCGTATTAGCGGGCGAAAACGGCACAGAAAGCATAGAAAAGCTATGCGAAAAACATCAAATATCACCAACGACCTATTACAAATGGAAGCAAGAGATACGCAATTCTTTGGACGAAGACAAGAAACGCTTGCAAGCCCTTGAAAAAGAGAATATTCGCTTAAAAAAGATGTACTTGGACGTACAATTAGAAAAGGAGATACTCTCCGATGCGGTTTCAATGCTAAAAAAGATGCAAGCCCAATCCAAAAAGATGCTTTGATAGTTGGATTGGGCGAAAAATACCCCAAAGTGAGTGTACGCAAACGCTGTATGCTTCTGGGCTTACGGCGAGAGACGTATTATGCTCGCAAGCATTGCAAGCCAGAAGAGTCCCGCAAAGCCTCTGATGCGTATCTGCTTGCTCAAATGCAGGCAGTTCGGAGGCAACAGATTTCTTGGGGTTTTGAGCTGATATACCACTACTTACGCTTTCAGAAGGGGATAATTTTTTGCAAAAAACGAGGGCATCGCCTCTATCAAAGTGCCGCAATGAGCCTTTGGAGAAGTCCCAAAAAAACCTCGTATTCAGCGAGTATTTAAAGATTTGATAGCACCCGCTAAGCCTAATCAAGGTTGGGCATTGGATTTCCTGTCCGAATTGGTGCTTAATGACACAGGCTCTTGGTATCGTGTGCTCAATGTGGTAGATGAGTGTTCAAGACGTTGTCTGTGGTTATCTGCTGAAAAATCTATCACAGCGGACAAAGTGGTGGAAGTTTTGGAAAAGTTAGTGGCTATGAGAGGAAAACCTGCCTATATTCGCACTGATAATGGTCCGGAGTATATCAGTCAGGTATTGGCTCAATGGGCGGATAAAAATGGCATTGAGCAAAGGCATATTCAGCCCGGCAAACCTACACAGAATGGCATCATAGAGCGTCTGAATGGCACTTTGAGAAGAGAATGTTTAAACCTTCATTGGTTTAAAACGAAAGCAGAGTTAGACAAGTATTTGGAAAAATGGTTCATTGCCTATAACTTTAACAGACCACACAGCAGTCTTCAATTCTTGACTCCTGTCCAATTTGAAAATAACTTTTTCTCTACTTTTAATTTGGTTGCTTAAAATGGAGGGTAGGACAGATTCTTTGAAGAGCTTTTCCAACTCTATTTTCTGTGAGTCACTTAGAATCGGCCTGTTTACTCGTCCCATATGGGCAAATGTACAAAATAATGAAAACTATTTATGAATCAGTACTTAGCATTGTTTATTTTGCTTTGTGGAGTGAGTACTTCCAAAGTATTGGCTACACTCCAGCAACCAGACGTTTTGATCAATGGGGTAGATACAGCCTATATTTTCAATACGTCGAGTCCTCTTCGTCAATACCTTCGTACAGAGGCAGTAAGGGCAGCGATGTTTGGTAATAAGCCGGGGTGTGTGATGACTTCATGTTGGGATGGATTCTATGCAGTATGGCGTATCATTGATAATCAGCTATATTTGACGCAAGTTTTGAGTTGTTGTTTTTATGAAGATAGCATTAAAGCCGACTTAAAAGCTCTTTTTGGGAATAGTGTCAAAAACGGAATGGTGAAAGCCGATTGGCTCTCAGGATACATTGTGGTTTCTCACGGGCAACGATTGTTTTATGCCAGTACTGTTGCGGAATATGTGGTTTACGCAAAACAAACCAAAATTACTTTCCAACATGGGAAGTGTATTGCTACCCAAACTTACGATAACTCCAAATCCAAGACCTCTGCTCTGACACATGATAGCCGAAAGTTGCAAGATTTTTTATGTCAACAAATTAATTGGGACGATTTACCCCTCCCAGAACAGACCATCAAAGTCGGTGTTTATGTTATCTTCAAAGAAGGAGTTATAGATAGTGTTCGAGTCGTGAAAAGTTACGATGCAATATTTGACAAGGAGGCCATACGAGTCATCAAAAATATCCCTGAATGGGAAGTTGTTTATAGAATGGGTGAGCCATTGCGTACTGCTTGGCATTTTCCTGTGATTTTTAGTAAGGAGCAAAGAGAAAAATATAAAAAATGGTAAAAATCCAACATATCGAATTGGGAGAGTTTCCGCTGCTACTGGCACCGATGGAAGATGTGTCAGACCCACCGTTTCGGGCGGTATGCAAGGAAGGCGGAGCAGATTTGATGTACACCGAGTTTGTATCGTCGGAGGGGCTGATAAGGGCGGCAGCGCAGAGTGTCAAAAAACTCGATATTTTTGAGTACGAGCGTCCTATCGGCATACAGTTGTTTGGGAGCGATGTCGAAACCATGGCCGAGTGTGCCAAAATAGCCACACAAGCCAGCCCCGATTTGATAGACATCAATTATGGCTGCCCTGTCAAGCAAGTGGCGTGCCGTGGGGCGGGGGCGGCGTTGTTGCAGGATATTCCCAAGATGGTACGCATGACAGAAGCCGTAGTGAAAGCGACTCACCTGCCCGTAACAGTCAAAACACGCCTCGGCTGGGACGATAACACCAAAAACGTGGGTGAAGTAGCCGAACGCCTCCAAGACATCGGCATACAGGCATTGACGGTACACGGGCGTACTCGTGTGCAGATGTACAAAGGCGAAGCCGACTGGACACTCATAGGGCGTATCAAAGAAAACCCGCGTATCACGATTCCGATTTTTGGCAATGGCGACATAGACTGCCCCCAAAAAGCCCTCGATTACCGCCGACGCTTCGGGGTGGACGGCATCATGATAGGGCGTGCAAGTATCGGCTATCCGTGGATTTTCAACGAAATCAAACACTTTATGCAAACTGGCGAGCTTCTGCCGCCACCAAGTGTAGCCGAAAGGGTTCGTGCCTGCCGCAAGCATCTCGATTTTTCGATCCGTTGGAAAGGTGAGCGTACCGGTATCTTCGAAATGCGTCGGCATTATGCGCCCTATTTCAAAGGTTTAGAGAATTTTAAGCCCTACCGTATGCGTTTGGTTGAGGCTGATAGCTATGATGAAATAGGTTGTATTCTATCAGAGATTTCGGAAGTGTATGCTGATGTAGCGATTCGACCTGTTACTATCGAAGCACCCAAAGAACCTGTTTTTGCAGATTGATAAAAAGCTGTGTTCGATGATTTTTTTAGCACACCGATTTGAAGGGATTGGATACGGGTCATTGTCGCTTCTTTGTTTATTTGTTTTTATACTTAAACCTCATAGGTTTGCAAAAAACTAACTATGTAACCCATTGATAATCAAATGAAACCTATGAGGTTTTTTCTCAAATCAATTTTGAACGAGTATAAAAAATTACCTCCAAAAATGAAAAATAAACCATTGGTCATACTATCAATTCTTTTTCTATTGAATATTTCTTCAACCCACGCACAAAAGAAACCTGTAACGCAGGGCATCAAAGGGCAAGTAACATGGCTACAAGGTAATTTTATGCCTACTTTTGGTGCGGGGGCATCGCAGCCTAAAGGCAGCCCTGCTGTACGAGAGATTTACATTCATGCGCTTACACCGGAGCGGCAAACTGAGCAAGCCGAAGAACCCGGTTTTTACAAAAAAATCAATACTCCATTGATTAAAAAACTAAAATCAGACAAAAACGGTAGATTCACGGTAGCGTTGCCCGTAGGGTATTATTCCATTTTTACGAAAGAAGAAAAAGGATTTTATGCCAATCTGTTTGACGATGCCATGAATATCAATCCTGTACAAGTAAAGCGGGGCAAATGGAGTAAAGCCGAAGTCAAGATTGATTACGCCGCCGTATTCTAACGATTCCACACTATGACTTTATCCTCCTCCCATTCCTTAGTTCCTGCCTCTCGATTTTTACCTTCTGCCTTCTCCCTGCTGCCCTTCATATTCTGCCTTCTGCCTATTGTTCTCTATTGGGTATTTTTTCATTCTATAGCTCTCAATGTCAATTACATCGCTTACGACGACCTCCATGTACTACAAATCATAGACCAATGGAAAAACGCCTCGTCTTGGGTCGAAAAACTCGACTGGCTGACAGTAGGCTTTCCGGAACATCGTATCGTTTTTACAAGGTCGGTGGTGTTGATTTCTTATTTTTTGACGGGAGCCGTCCATCTCAAAAACTTGATGATTGTCAGCAACTTGCTGTGGTTTGGACAGTGGTTTATCGTAGGATTGGTGTTGAAAAAAGCATTACTCAATACCCAAAGTTTTTGGCTTGCTTTTGTGCCTGTATGCTGGATTTTGATGGGTGTACACTCGTTTGAGAATATGTTTTGGGGTACAAGCTCTCTGGGCAATTTCGGACTACTGTTTTTTGTGATGTTGGCGGCTTACGGTTTTGCCCAAAACCTACTTACAATCGCACTCATTTTCTCATTTTTAGCTACTTTTAGCTATGGCAATGGGCTGCTTACTTTTTTGATTGGGGGCATTGTACTGGCATTGGGCAAACAGTGGCGGCAGTTGCTCCAAACACTCGTTACTTTCGCTTTCACGATGCTGCTTTATGCCTTCACGCGCGCCCATGCTTCACCCTCTGGCTTGGATTTGACCCAATGGAGTAATTATGGCAAAGCATTGCTTTGTTTTTTTGCCTTTGTAGGCTCATCGGTCAATGCTGATGTCTATGCCCCTTCAGAGGTGGCCGTTTGGGCATCGGTAGTTTGGGGCGGTGTTTTGGTAGGTATGCTGACTTGGTATTTTGGTCGTCATTGTTGGAAACATCAAGGCTGGGGCAATCACGCTACGCTCCAACGTTTCGCTTTTTTCTTGTTTTTGTTTGTGTGCATCACCGCACTTGGTGTCGTCTATAAACGTGCCGAAGGCGACGGGCTGCTGGGTATGTTCAAAGGTCGCTACCGAATGTATCCAACTTGGCTACTGCTGGTAGGGTATTTGGTGTTGATTGTTGAAATACCAAAACCCCGTTTACGAAAATATACCTATGCCTTCTGCCTCTTTGCTTCAGTTTTGTTCAATCTATCTATACTGTATTATGCCGTAGCTTCTGCTGTAAACAACCGCCGAATGGCCATTGTACAAGAATTTAACTCGCTGTATAACAACGACTTACTGGGGCTGAAAATGTTTGACATGACAGGTGAGGATTTCAAACATTTGCGCAATTATTACCGACCCAAATTATTTTTTGATAAAAACCCCGAAGTGTTTTTTCCTATCAAAACCACAGGAAATTTTGGTTTGGATAAAATCCAGTTCGATGGTGATTTACTAAGGATAGCATATCATCAAGGCTACATCACTCCTACCCAAGATTTCGACGACGGGGCGTATATCATTTTCCAATCGGCCGAACGTACTTACATGGCATCGGGATTGCAGACTGCTCTCCCCCCAAAAACCTTTGTCAGGCGTGGAATGTACTGGAACAAAGGCTTTACGGCTACTATTCACCGTGCTTCTGTGCATCCGGGAAGCTACAAAGTATTTGTGTTGCTTAGACAGAATGGCCAAAACCAATTTTATGACACCCAAAAGCAAATGAGTTTTTGAGCAAACTTAGTCAAAATGAAGATTGAATCTGCTCCAAAATTGCTGCGCTATCCAATAAATTTTTCACTACGGGGTAGGCACTTTTGGCTGGCGTAGCTTTGAGGCTAAAAAGAGGCTCTCCATGTCGGCTCAAGACCTCTATCCACTCGCCTTCGGGCGTATTGTCGGGAAAATGCTGCCAAGTATAATCATGTACTCGCAGCCATTTTCGCAAGAGTTCGCGGTCTTGTAAGACTTGATAGGCCATCAAAATGGCGGTTGTAGCCTCGAGTTGTACCCAAGCGTATTTGAAGTAGGCATCAGGTTGCGAAGGAGGGAGGCTTTTGACATCGAGCCAATGAAAATAGCCGCCGTAGGCTTCGTCCCAAGTAGTATCGGTCAAATAGGCGATATGTTCGGCCAACTGCTGCCGAATACGTCGTTTATTGAGGATTTTGGTGATGTCATAAAAAGCATTGAAAGCCTCAAAAGCCCTTCCGGGGTGGATTCGTCTTCCTTGTAAACAATCGGAAAATCCACCTTCCGAGAAAACATTTTCGAGTAATATCCCTGCCCGTGGTTCCCAAAAATGCTTCATGAGTTCGTTGAGTAATGCCTCTGCTTTTTCTTTGAAGTTTTTTTCACCGAGCGACTCTCTGACGGCCCAGAGTGCTTTAGCCACTGCGCTCAATTCACTGATATTTTTTAGCTGCCTTCCGTTGGATACTTCTTCGATTTGTTTTTGGAGTCTTTTTTCACGGTGTCGAAAAGCCCGCAGAAAAGTTTTTTTGGCGATTTCGGCGTAATTGGAGGCTTCGATGAGCGGTGCTATACTTGCCCAAGCCACTACCGCAGCCGCTTCGGGGCGAGCATCGGAGACATCGGTGAGTTTGCGGCCTGTGGTATCTACGACTTCGCTGAAAGTCCCCTTTTCATCGAAAGCGTAACGTAATAAAAAGTCAGCCCCTTGTTGGGCTGACTGAAGGAAAATAGGCTGATTTTCAGAAAGGTAAAAATATAAAAATGCACTACTCTGCTGCCCGTGCCACTCAATCCACTTGTCAGAAGTAATGACCTCTCCTTTGGCCGAAAGTACACAATGGTAGCCGCCAAATTGGGTATCTATACTAAAATTTTGCCAAAACGGCACAATGCGCTCGCGCAAATAACGACGATACTCTTGGGCATACGGGAGCAGGTTCATACTCACAAAATTTAGACAGTAGCCCCTGCACGCTCAAGAAGCCGTTTGGTTGCTTTGATGCCTTCGTATTCGGAAAGTTTGTTTCCTTCGTATTCGATGCCGATGATACCCCTGAATCCTGATTGTTTGACGATTTTGAGTAAACGCTCATAATCCATATTGGCCTCGTTTCCTTCATCATCGAAAACATTGGTTTTGGCACTGACTCCTTTGGCGTAGGGCATGAGTTCTTTTACACCTTGGTAGCGGTCATATTCTTCGTCGCAGCCACTCATGGTGCGTTTGATACAAAAATTGCCAAAATCAGGGAGTGTACCTACATTGACCATGTTTACTTGTCGCATCACTCCCGATAGCCACTGGCCATTGGAAGAATAGCCACCGTGGTTTTCGACTACTACATTGATACCGAGTGGAGCAGCAAACTCGCCCAATTTGGCCAGACCGTCGGCGGCAGCTTTGCCTACTTCTTCGGCAGTTCCTTTACCGTAGGCATTGACTCGTATTGTAGTGCAGCCTAAATATTTGGCACATTCTACCCATTTTTTGTGATTTTCGATGGCTTGGCTACGTAGTTTTTCGTCGGGTTCGGCCATGCCTCCCTCGCCATCAATCATGATGAGGTGGTTGCGTACATCGTGGTCGCGGCAGCGTTGGAGAAGCTCGTTAAGATAAACCGTATCTTTAGCCTTATCTTTAAACATCTGATTGACATATTCTACAATACCTATGTCAAAATCTTTGCGGGCCACTACGGGGAAGTCTAAGTTGGTTAGTTTTTTTTCGTTGAAAATGGTCTTGTGCAACGACCACTCGGCCAGCGAGATTTCAAACCATGGCTTGATTAAAGTTGTATGAGCCAAGGTTTCGCTTCCGAGTGTAGCTGCACCTGCCAGTAGTCCTGCTTGTTGGATAAAATGACGACGGTTGATTTTCATGTTTTTAAAGGGGTTTGAAATGAATTTATGGTTGTTTTTTGTGATTGTTGAATACAATATTGTGCAATATGTCCGATGTAGGCAAATGACAGACGATTTTTTTATGGCTCTGACCAGCTTTATGGCGACCCCTTACTGGATTGTTTTAGGCGGAATCCTGCTCGTTATCTTGTGCTGATTTCACTTTCCAAACGGCTGCTTCATAAGGTTGCAGTTGTAGTTCATTACCTCTGATTATCGTTGTTTGGTAGTTGCCTATGAGTCGTTGTTGGAGATTGATGAAGTTGGGAATCGAGAAGAAACGTTCTTCACTCGAAAAATGACATATTACAATCACACTTTCGTTTTCTACATTCCGCACAAATG
This sequence comes from Runella sp., assembly GCA_046294665.1. Classification (GTDB taxonomy): domain Bacteria; phylum Bacteroidota; class Bacteroidia; order Cytophagales; family Spirosomataceae; genus Runella. Next base: position 33,691 of record JBKBKL010000016.1, on the reverse strand, counting down.
CCCAAACGTGTGGGTTTTGGGGAGTCAGATTTTGATAATCTCCATACACTAAAACCGAATGTTGCTTTCGTAAATGCAGCATTTGGCGGTAGTAATGATAAATCGAATCAGGACGGGAAATAGCCTCTTTGGCATTGATTGTAGTAAAATTTGGATTTACTTTCAGCCAAGGTTGAGTAGCGGTGGTGAAGCCTGCATGGGCAGAGTCGTCCCAGGGCATGGGGGTACGGGCGTGGTCGCGTGCGATGCGATTGGCCGCTGCCAAAAATGTATCAGTCAGATGAGATCTATTTGTATCTACTATCAAGGCTTGGTACGCATTTTTGACTTGCACATCGTCAAACTCCTCTACCGAAGCAAAGGGGCAGTTGGTCATGCCCAATTCGTCGCCTTGATAAATAGTCGGAGTGCCTCGAAGGGTGAGTAGCAACGTGGCCAACATTTTGGCAGATGCTTCGCGGTGTGTGCCTGTATGACCAAATCGTGAAAGTACGCGGGGGTTATCGTGATTGCCGAAGTAAATATTTTGCCAGCCTTCTTGGCCTATGGCTTCGTCCCAGCGGTCGAAAATAGCCTTGAGTTCTACCAAAGATAGTTCAGCGGCGGGCTGCAAGAACCGATGTTCTTCGCGTGGTACGGCATGGTCGAAGTGGTAAATCATTTGCAGTTCTTGGCGACTGCGGCCTACATACAGATTGGCTTGCTCTGCCGATACCCCAAACCCTTCGCCCACTGTGAGGCAGTCATAATGCTGCAAGACTTCACTGTTCATTTCATGCAAAAACTCATGAATACGCGGCCCATTGGCATAAAGCGACAAGTCGCCGAATCGCCCTTGGGGGTAAGGCGGGAAAGAGGTGTCTTTCGACAAAAACGGAATCACGTCCATACGAAAACCGTCCACGCCTTTATCGAGCCAAAAACGCATCATTTGATAGATTTCTTGACGCAAGCGGGGGTTCTCCCAGTTGAGGTCGGGCTGTTTTTTGAGGAATAAATGCAGGTAGTATTCTTCTGTATTAGGGTCGAACTCCCAAGCCGAACCACTGAAAAACGAAATCCAATCATTGGGTGGTTGGCCGTTGCGAGGAGGCTGCCAAATGTAGTAATCGCGGTAGGGATTGTCTTTGGATATCCGCGACTGCCTAAACCAGCGATGCTCGTCCGAACTGTGATTGACCACCAAATCTAAAATGACTTTCAGGTGGCGTTTATGGACTTGGGCAAGCAGTTCGTCGAAGTCTTGCATCGTGCCAAAATCGGCCATGATTGCTTCATAATCAGACACATCGTAGCCGTTGTCGGCATTTGGAGATGCAAAAATAGGCGAAAGCCAAAGCACATCAACACCGAGGGTTTGGAGGTAGTCGAGTTGGCTGATAATGCCTTTCAAATCGCCGATACCGTCGGCGTTGCTGTCTTTGAAGGAGCGGGGGTAAATCTGATAGATGACGGCCTCTTTCCACCAATGTTTTTCCATAATGTATACTTAAACCTCATAGGTTTGCCAAAAACTATTGATGTAACCCATTGATAATCAGATGAAACCTATGAGGTTTTTTCGCAAATCAATTTTGAACGAGTATACTTGGGCTGGGATTTTCGGTAAAGGTACATTCTTTACCCAAAACAACAGCCCAAAAAAAGAGTGAAAGAAGTCAAAAATCAAGCCATTGCCATCAAATCAGCGCGATAGACTCCAGCGTCTAATTTTTCGCGCATTTGGTCGAAGGCATTGAGGGTACGCTCTACATCTTGGAGCGTATGGGCAGCGGTAGGAATGAGCCGCAAGATGATTTGCCCTTTCGGAATGACAGGATAAACCACAATAGAGCAGAAAATACCCATGTTCTCGCGGAGGTCGCGTACCATGTTGGTTACTTCGGGCAGCCCGCCTTCGAGTCCTTGCATGAATACAGGCGTAACAGGCGAGGTGGTTTCGCCGATGTCGAATCCACGCTCACGCAAGCCATTTTGAAGGGCATTGACTACCGTCCAGAGTTGTTGGCGGAGTTCAGGGTGTTGTTTGATCAACTCTAAGCGGCGGCGGCATCCTTCTACATAGGGCATCGGCAGGGCTTTGGCGTAGGTCTGCGAGCGCATATTGTACTTGAGATACATGATGATGTCGGGGTCGTCGGCGGCTACGAAGCCTCCGATAGCGGCCATGGATTTGGCAAAAGTCGAAAAATACAAATCAATGTCTTTGCTCACGCCAAACATTTCGCCTACGCCACCGCCATTTTCGCCCATCGTGCCGAATCCGTGCGCATCGTCCACCAGCAGGCGGAAGTTGTATTTTTGTTTGAGGGCTACGACTTTGTCCAGACTACCCACCTTGCCCGACATACCAAAAACCCCTTCCGTAATCACCAGTACACCACCGCCTTTTTCGTTGGCGAGTTTGGTGGCACGAATGAGATTTTTCTCCAAACTCTGCATATCGTTGTGGTTGAATTTGTAGTACTGCCCCATTTTGGCTTTGTGCAGGCGGATACCGTCTATCAAGCAAGCGTGCGACTCGGCATCATAGACGATTACGTCGCGGTGGTCGCAGATACATTCGATGACCGACATCACGCCCTGATAGCCGTAGTTGAGCAAGAAAGCATCTTTTTTGCCTACAAACTCCGCCAGTTCTTTCTCGAAGATTTCGTGCAAGTCAGAATTGCCGGACATCATGCGCGCCCCCATGGGATACGCCAGCCCCCATTTGGCGGCAGCATCAGCATCGGCCTTGCGTACTTCGGGGTGATTGGCCAAGCCGAGGTAGTTGTTGAGGCTCCAGTTGAGTACGTCCATACCCCTAAAGCGCATGTGTGGGCCAAGCTCGCCTTCCAGTTTTGGAAATGAAAAATAGTGATGACTATTCAATGCTTTGGCAGAGGCTCCGATAGGTCCCCAGTTGTTACGTAGTTTCTCAAAAATATCCACTTTATAAAGCTATTTTGACGGTTAGGTACGATTTGAGTATATTTTTTGTACAAAATTATGAAATATGCCCTCAAATTCAAAGTGTTAGTATAACAACATGAAACCGCCACTTGTTTTTAAGATTTTATTATTTTCGTGCTTTAGTTACTTATTTTGACAATAAAACCCCTAACTTTACCCTCAATACGTTTCACTTTTAAATCATATTTTTTTATGGAAGATCAAATCAAAAACGCAGCCGAACAAGCCAAAGCCAAAGCACAAGAACTCGCGGCTGAAGCCCAAGAGAAATTTGAAGAACTCAAAGGGGAGGTTACGGAAAAATTACAAAATATAGACGTAGATTCACTCAAAGCCCAAGCGGCCGCCAAAGCCGAAGAACTCAAAGAAGAAGCCGAGGAGGCATTGGCCGAAGCCAAAGAAAAAGCACAAGAACTGGCTGCCGAAGCCCAAGAAAAATTGGGAGATTTGAAAGAAGAAGCCGAAGAAGCTCTGGAAAAAGCTAAAGGGTTTATCAAAGGTATTTTTGGAGGCGATGAGGCCAAGTAAAATTATTTTAACTTCTATCCCTAAATCCCTTTCTCCTGCTGAGAAAGGGATTTTTTTATGAAACCTCTTTTTTATGCCTTTTCAAGGGTTTTTGGGGAAGGATTGACTGTATTGTAGGAGGCTATTTGCTGCGACGAAATATGCACATAATAAAACAAAAAAGTCATCCACGGAAAAAACAAAAACTGCCCTGCATTGAGATTGGACTCAAAATACGGCACAATGGCCAACATCGGGAAGAAAACATAATATTGGCTATCGAATCGAATATATTTGACAAAGGCAGGAAAAACGACAAAGGCTAAAAAAAACAAAAAAACAAAAACCCCACACGAAAATAACAACTCCAAATAAGAATTGTGCGGTGCCAGTTCAGTACGAATGTTGGCAAAATAAAATAGCCCCTCACGGAAGTTGTCAAAACCATACCCTGTGATAAACAACTGGGGGTGTTTCCAGAACGTCGAAATCGCTTGTTCGGCCAGTTGGAATCGTATCTCACCGCGCTGTTGGCGTATTTCGGCATATTGCGAGCGCAGATTGACGACCGAGTCGGGACTCGTAATGATATAATAAGCAAAGGCCGAAATACAAATCACCGATAAAGCCTTGAAATAGAGCGGGGTGCGATTGTTTCTTACGACCAAAATCAATATTCCTGCTGCCAAACTCAAATAACTACTCCGCGACCCAGTCAGTACGATGCCCCACAATGTAAAAAGAGCAATCACATAAAAAATAAACCTGAACCTGCGCGAAGTAGGCAGATTGGACAACAAATCAAAACTCGTCAAAAGAAAAAAGGCACACGCCCAGCCCAGTACATTGGCACGATACATATCTATGGCTTGCCCATAAATGTTTTCGGTCTGAAACACCACGCCCCTCACAAACATCAAAGCCACCGGATAAAAATATACCAAGCTAAACAACTGCAATAGTTTGATTTTGGCTTCCTCTTTTTGATACTGTCGGAACAGATAGACCACAAAGTAATTGACGTAAATCATAAAAGGAACCCATGCCGCCAATCGCTCGAAGCCTCTGACCATATTGATACTGAAAGGGATTGTCAAGGTAATCAAACCCAGCAATGTCCAAATCACCCAATTTTTTTTTGAGTCGAAAACATAATTTTGGGATTTAGGCAACAAAAACAACCCCGCCAACGACACAACCACCAATACCGTCCGTATATTTTTGACCATCTGGAAGGAATCCCCACGTAAGCCATAGCCATACACTACCAAAAACACATTGATAGCATAGATAACCAAATGCCAATCCCACCGCTGGTTTTTCTTGTAGTTTCGGAAAAGATGAGTCCAGTACATTATTTTGTCGTGGTATGGAGCGTTTCTTGAAGCATGACCACAAAATTGCGTAACATTTCGTCTTTTGAAAACTTTTCGATGAAAGTACGCCCGTTGGTAGCTTTCTGAAGACGTAAATCTTGCCTAACAATGCACTCTTTCAATGCCTCTGCCAGTGCGTTGGCATCACGAGGAGGTACTAACCAGCCATTGCGCCCTCCGTCGAGTACTTCGGGGATACCGCCCACATGGCTACTCACCACCGAAAGCCCATGCGCCAAGGCTTCAATGTTGGCTACTCCAAAGGCTTCGGTATAAGACGGCACACAAAAAATATCGTAGCTACGCATATATTCATACACTTTGTCTTGGGGCTGTGGGCCTACATAATCAAAGGTAAGGTGAGGGATTCCCTCCCCGATAGTGCGTACTTGCTGCTCAAACCACGGCTCGGGTCCTACTACCGTCAGCAAAAATCGGTACTCCGTCAGTTGGCGTAGGGCTTGCACCAACGTAGGCAATTCGCCCACTCGAAAATCCGCTTTTACAAACAGTATTTTGATTACCTCCCCAAATGCCCTGTGAGGCTGGAACACGATACCGTCGAGGGGTATGGATTTATAGAGTTTTTGTACTTTGTGTGGGGGCAAATGATAGGTTTTGATAATCCGCTGACGAAGAAATTCAGAATTAGCGATGATGAGCCGATGTTTTCGGGCAGAGAGTCGCTCAAATTGCTGGAAAGTAAACCTTTTCAACCACAAACCGCTGCCGTCGAAGTTTCGCCAAGTAGCTAGCATATTTTTTTCATCGTTGATCATGCCCACAGTAGGCTTTCGACTCCTCAAACTCGCCCAAGTACCATTGAACGAATTGATAAAAACCAGTATATCAAAATCGAAGGTTTTTTCGAGGGCCTTTATGTGGCGATAATAGATAAACCACCTTGCGATCTGCCCCAAGGGCTTGAGCCAACGAGGAATAGCCAGCCGTACTTTGTGAACGTATCTTAATGCCTCCAAACGATGCTCCGAAACATCTTCAGTCAAAACATGAAGTTGATGTTGCGGAAACAATTCATTGATTTCCAAGATGATATTGGCAAAACGAACGGGGCCGTTGGTTACGTTTTCGAAGGCATTGGTACAAAAAAGAATCTTCATAAAGGCTTGCGAGCTATATATACCTTCTCATTGGGTGAGATTCCATATCGTTGATGGTCTATTTGGGAAGCATAGCTATCGTTTTCGACCTCGAAGCCTTGCACCCGCAGGCGGTCGGCATAGTCGGCACCATAGTACCAGCGTTGGTCGTGGCCGTGATAAAGCCCTTTTTTCTGTTCATGGGTTAAATCTTTATCAGAGAACGACTTGGGTAGTTTTTCGTTGATAGGATCATGAAAAACAGCATAGCCCCCCGGCTTCAGCACCCTCCATACTTCTCGCATGGCTTTGGTGTCGTCGGGTACCATGACCAAAATCCCTATCGCTATGACGACATCGAAGGTATCGGCTTCAAATTTGATGTCGTCTATGCTCATTACGTGGTCAGGCATGACCGTGATACTGCTCGTAAACGAGGTCATATAATCGGCTGTTACGTATTCGATGTATGGGCAGTTTTTAATGCTCGGAATCAAACAAATGTCGGGAGCAAAGTGCAGTACTTTTTTGTGGGGTGGTTCATAAAACCCCATTCTATCGCGCAAGTTGAGATAAATGTAGCGGTGGCGTTCGAGCGATTTGCAAGTGGGGCAGTAGGCATTCTGGCGATACCGAAAAGGCATGAAAGCTTTGTATCGAGTCTTACAAATCGGACATTCTACGCTGCTCCCCATACGATACGGAATACTCCGTAGCTGAAGGCGCAAATTCACTAAACCATGTTTTAGATGTGGTGGTAGGCTTTTTTGTAGTAATTTTTTCATGGTTCAAACAAGGTTAGGAGGTGGGGGTAATCGGTGGCATCGGCTATTTCAAAGTTACGTTTTCCTATTACTTCCAAAGGCATTTGAGGGGCTTTAACTAAGCAATCGGCCAACTCTTCAGAAGTTTCAAAAAGCAATTCCGTCTGATGTACCAATAGTTTTTGGGTACTCTCTGTTTTTAGCGTGATGACAGGCTTGCCAAAAGACATGGCCAAATCTATCGAACCCGAATGGTCTATTCTCACAAAAGGTAGCACTACCACATCGGCAGCATTGAAGAAATATTGTACTTCGTCGTCTTCGATAAAGCGATGATACCACTTAATGCCCGAAACTCCGTGAGCCGCCTGTTGCAGACTTTGCCAATAGGCCTCCTCATAGCTTTTGCCGGCGATAAGTAAATGGGTGTTTGGAGAAGCCACACGCTTGTAGGCTTCTATGAGCTGATGGAGTCCTTTGTAGGGTTTCATCTCACCAAAAAACAAATAAACAAACGCCTCTATATCAATGCCCAAGCGATTTCGACTTTCGGTGCGGGTGGCTGTATTTTTATAGTAAAAATGATACGGCAAATCTTGTATCACTCTGATTTTGTGAGGATTAAGACCGAAGCGTTTGATAGCTGCCTGCTTGGTCGCTTCCGAATACACCCTGATCCAATGGCATCGCCTCAAAAATAAACCATAAATCACACGCTCCAAGCGTAGCCAAAGTCCCGCATGATTTTGGAGGTTGTGAAGGGTGTGGACGATTCGGACTTTTTGGATATGGATAGCATATAAAATTTCCAATACAAATACCAACGACTTCACAACGCTCCAGCCCCAAGATTTACCAATGATGAAACTATGCACCCAATCGTAGTACACCACGTCGGGACGGTGCTTCCGAAGGCTACGAAACGTACTGCCGAGTGTATATTTTTGGCTTATGTGTACTTCAAATCCATGATTGCGCAAATATTCGGCCAACTGGTATTGAAAAGGATTTTCGGGGCCGGCATCGGGTAAAAAGACTATCTTTCGCAGCACAAACAATAATTTTAAGCCCTAAAATTACGAAAGATGCTTAAAAAAGGTGATGATTGGGCTTTTGCTTTTATCAAAACCCTTGTACTATTATGCAAAAACGTACTACACTCTCTTTTTTTTTGTGGGGAATTTTTTCAGTAATCTCTGCTTTTGGGCAACCCGTCGAAAAATTCATTAAAGTAATGGTAGCTCCCGACCGCCCCGACTGGACGTACAAAACGGGGGAAAATGTAAAATTCGTGGTTTCGGTCTTTCAAAATGGTAACTTGCTCAAAAACGCTCGCCTTCGCTATGAAATAGGGCCCGAAAAACTCGAACCTACCAAAAAAGAAACGATTCTGCTACCCGGTGGTACGACAACCCTCGACGGTGGCACGATGAAAACTCCGGGTTTTTTGCGTTGTGTGGCCATCGCTGACATAGACGGCAAAGAATATCGGAATCTCGCGACTGCGAGTTTTGAGCCTTTGAGCATCACCCCTACCGTCGAAAATCCAGCTGACTTTGATACGTTTTGGGAAAACGCCAAAGCCGATTTAGTCCAAATCCCAATAGATGCCAAAATGACGCTTCTGCCCGAACGCTGCACCGAAAAAACCAATGTTTATCATCTCAATCTACAAAACTTCCGATTGGGCGCGCGGCTTTATGGCATTTTGTGTATCCCCAAAAAAGAAGGCAAATACCCTGCCCTGCTACACGTGCCGGGGGCAGGAGTACGAGCCTATTCGGGCGACATAGCCAATGCCGAAAAAGGCATCATCACGCTCCAAATCGGGATTCATGGCGTACCGGTCAATATGGACCCTTCGGTATATTTGGATTTGGGCGCAGGGCCACTAAATGGCTACATGAACTATAACTTAGACAACCGCGACCGATTTTACTACAAACGTGTCTATCTCGGCTGTGTACGCGCCAACGATTTCTTGACTTCGCTGCCGCAGTTTGACGGGGTCAATCTGGCCGTAACTGGTGGCAGTCAAGGAGGGGCATTGTCTATTGTTACGGCGGCTTTAGACAAACGAGTCAAATGGCTGGCGGCCATCTATCCTGCCTTGGCCGATGTTACGGGCTACCTCAAAGGCCGTGCGGGAGGTTGGCCGCATTATTTCGATAAGAATGGACTGGCTTTCAACCAGACTCCCGAAAAACTCGCTACGGTGCCGTATTATGATGTCGTCAATTTTGCGCGTCGTGTCAGAGTACCGGGCTACTACACTTGGGGATACAACGACGAAACCTGCCCCCCAACCTCGATGTATGCCGCCTACAACGTAATCACCGCTCCCAAAGAACTTTTTTTAGCCCTCGAAACTGGCCACTGGACTTACCCCGAACAAACCGAAAAAGTAACTTCTTGGCTCATCAGTAAACTCAAACCTCTGTAAATCAATACTTTAGCGAGAGGCAACGATAGCGCGAGGCTAAGACAGTTCGCCGTTGCGACTCGTGATAGCTATTTCAAGGCTTCAAGCCGACTTGTGGCTGTACAGCACCTACGGTGCAACGTCGTCAAAATAATTTTTTCTTAGCCTACCGATATTTAACCCCTAATGGTAATGGGGTAAAATGGCATGAGGCAACGATAGCGCAAGACCCATTTTGCCCTAAATATTTATGGCACGATAGAGCTACTTTTTTCATCGTTGGGTAGCATAAAAAATACTCGTAACTTCTTCTTGACCATAAAACACCCCATAGCGTTGAGGTAAATCCGAACGAATTTCGGCCATGTTGAGAGGTGGTATCACTTGATGAAGCGGCGGCTTTGACAACTCAAAACCGCTATCTTTCAGCCACTTACTCCATTGATAGGTGGCACTGTGTTTTTCTACTCTTACATCTTCGGGCAAGCCCAAGATGTCGTCTATTTCTCTACTGAAAAACAACTTTAAAGCCGTTTTTTCTTTGGGTAAAATGGCCAAACGGTCTATCACTTCAAACAAAATACCGTAATGATGCGCGGCATTGGCAAAACGACGAGCGTAGTCACGAGTAAAATGGTCGGAGTTGGGTTCGGTCAGTATCAAAGCCGTAGGGTGCAAGGCGTTGAGGCAAGTGAGTGTTTCAAGTCGCTGCCTTTCGGTGCGAATATGGTGCAAGGCAAAGGAGGCATTGATACAAAGGCCGTCGTAATGGGCAGGCAAAAGTTGCTGCCAATCGTTGGGCGAAAGATTTTCGGCAAAAGCATTGGCAGTACGAACATGAAGTTCAAAAGGAAGTTGATTGCGCTTTGCCTTCATATTTTCGACAGCCGTAGTCAAAGCATTACCAAAAGGCTCCACACCCACGACTGTCAGTTGGGTCAAAAGCCCCGGCTGTTGGCGTAAACTACCCAAAATATTGGCCACCTGCACTCCCGTACCGATGCCTATATCGGCCAAAACTGCTTTTTTGCACTTTGACAAGGTACTGACAATCAAATCATTGGCACATATTTGACTTAATGTAGCAAAAGGAAACTGATGAATCAGCAGTTCAAAGAGCCGAATCTGCGGTACTTCAAATGGCTGCAAATAAATGTGTTCGTCGGAAGCATCTCCAGTCAATCGTTTTCGCATGGCTTTTGCAAACAAATAGCCAAAAAGAGCCTCCGGTTCTTCGATTTTGGTCTGACATTCTTGCTCAATAGCTTCCAAACGTTTTTGGTCGTTATCAGAAAGATCATCAGGAAAAAAAACAGCCAGCGACGCGAGCGATTGTAGGTAACGGTTGTTCATCGGCTCTAAGGTTTGTCAAATGTAAAACAAGATTAACGGGTTTTGCAAAGAAAAACTTTCACGAACCATTATAATTGAGTACAAAAAAGCCATCGCGTAAATGTGCGATGGCTTGCAGGGAAAATTTTGGTATTTTAATTCCTCGGGGGCTTACCTCCTGCGAGCAGTCCTTGAATACGCTCTAAGGTTTTCTTTTCGCCCGTAAGGCTCAAAAACGCTTCGCGCTCCAAGTCGAGCAGATACTGCTCCGTAACTTGCTGGGGATAACTCAAATCGCCACCACAAATGACGTAGGCCAGCTTTTCGGCAATTTTCATATCGTGGTCGCTGATGTAGTTGGCCATACGCATAGAAGCAATGCCCGCCTTGAAAAGCGCGATGCCAGCCTTGCCCTGTACTTTGATGTCGGTACGGGGTTTGGGCTGCGTGTAGCCATTTTCAGCCAATTCAATGGCCGCTTGCTTGGCCTCCGCAATAAGGCGACTACGGTTGAGTACGATTTGGTCGCGGTCGGCTTTAATATAGTTCATTTCTACGGCTTCTTGTGCCGAAGTCGAAACCTTCGCTTGGGCAATATTCATAAAAGCCGCTTGAAGGACATTGAGTTCTGGGTCGCCAGTTTTGTACATATCCGAGCAGCGTAGTGCCATTTCTTTGGTACCACCTCCTGCCGGAATCAGCCCTACGCCCAACTCGACCAAGCCCATGTAAGTTTCGGCATGTGCTACTACTTTGTCCACGTGCAAGTTCAACTCGCAGCCACCACCCAAAGCCAGCGAATGAGGTGCACCCACCACAGGAATAGACGAGTAGCGCGCCCGCATCATGGTCTGTTGAAACTGCGCTATCATCATGTTGATTTCGTCGTATTCTTGCTCAATGGCAAACATGAACAGCATGGCCAAATTGGCACCTGCCGAAAATGCCTCCGTAGAGTCGTTGCCAATGACCAACCCCCGAAAATCTTTCTCGGCCACAGCGTAGGCACGATTGAGTCCTTCCAATACTTCTGCCCCAAAGGTGTTCATTTTGGAATGAAACTCTACGCCCGCGATGCCGTCGCCCAAATCGTAGATACTGGCACCGGCATTACTCCAGATTTTATTTTGGGCTTTGTTTTCCAAAATAATAAATGCCTCCTGCCCAGGAATGGCCTTGTAGCTTTTGGTCGGAATATCGTAGTACAGTTTTTTTCCGTTTTCTACCTTGTAAAACGTTTCGTTGCCAGCCGCCAGCATCTCATAAACCCACTCGGCAGGGCGAGCATTGAGGCTTTCCATGATAGCATTCATAGTTTTGACTCCGACAGCGTCCCAAGTTTCAAAAAGACCCATTTCCCAGCCAAAACCCGTACATATCGCTTGGTCTATACGGTAAAGTTCGTCGGAGATTTCGGGGATACGAAATGAGGCATATTTGAAAGCGTCGGCAAAGGTACGGCGGTAAAACTCCCCTGCTTTATCAGTACCCTTCAGCAACACCCCAAAACGCTTCTTGAGGTCGTCTATCATTTTGGTACTTTCGAGCGTCTGAAATTTTATTTTCTGCTGTGAGGGCTTATACTCAAATGTCTTTAAATCAAGAGCTAAAATGAGTGTTTTACCATTTTCGTCTTTGGTTTTTTTGTAAAACCCTTGCCCAGTTTTGTCGCCGAGCCATTTGTTTTCATAGAGTTTTTGCATCGAAGAAGGCAGCAAAAACGCCTCCCGTGACTCGTCCACGCCCTCACCCGAAGCGTAGAGATTGTTGGCTACGTGTACCGATGTATCTAAGCCCACCACGTCCGACAAACGGAACGTACCCGACTTGGGCCGCCCTACTACGGTACTGGTGAGTTTGTCCACTTCTTCTACGGTCAGGCCCATTTCTTCAGCCACACGGATCGTCTGTACCATGGCATAAATTCCCAGTCGGTTGGCAATGAAGCCCGGAGTATCTTTGCAAAGCACGGTGGTTTTGCCCAAAAACAAATCGCCGTAGTGCATCAAGAAATCAATGACAGCAGGGTCGGTTTTGGGGCCGGGGATAATCTCTAACAAGCGTAAGTAGCGCGGTGGATTGAAGAAGTGCGTACCGCAAAAATGCTGCTGAAAATCTTCGCTTCGGCCTTCCGACATCAAATGAATCGGAATCCCCGAAGTATTGGAAGTGATGAGCGTACCAGGCTTACGAAGGGCATCTACTTTTTCAAAAAGGCTTTTTTTGATATCCAATCTCTCTACAATGACCTCAATAATCCAGTCATAATGCTTGATGTCAGCCAAGTTGTCGTCAAAATTGCCAAGTTTGATACGACTGGCAAATTTCGGGCTGTAAATAGGCGAAGGGCTTGCCTTGAGGGTGTTTTGAAAAGACTCCGTTACGATGCGGTTTCGCACAGCGGGGTGTTCGAGGGTGAGACCTTTGGATTGCTCGGCGGGAGTAAGTTCGCGTGGTACGATGTCAAGAAGTAAAACTTCTACGCCGATGTTGGCGAAATGGCACGCAATACGCGACCCCATGATTCCTGAGCCAAGTACGGCTACTTTTTTGATACTACGGTTCATTTGGTTGATGAGTGTATGAGTGAATGGTATTTATTTTCACAGATTCCAAGTTTGAAGTGTCGTTAAGCAGATTTTCAAGATTTATTTATACTCTTTCAAAATCGAAAAAACCTCATAGGTTTCATTTGATTATCAGACTTATTACAAACCTATCAGGTTTACGGCCTAACAAACTGGGATTCCAAAATCGAAGTGGCAAACTAAACCATTTTTTAAATGTACAAAAAAGCCGTTGCATTATACAGTTGCTGCTTCTTTTTTCGGAAAAAGTAGTGATGCTAAAATGGCAACTCCCAGGATACCGACTATGATGTAGAGCGAATATACAGTCTTGAAGCCCCATTCGTGCAAATAAGAATGTACCAGCATCTTTACCCCAATGTACGTCAGTAATATCCCCAATCCGGGCTTGAGATAATGGAATTTGTCCATGATACTTGACAAAAAGAAAAACATAGAGCGCAGCCCCATGATCGCAAACACATTGGAAAAGAAAACGATGTAGGGGTCTTTGGTGATAGAGAAAATAGCGGGGATTGAATCTACTGCAAAAACCAGATCCGTGAAAGCAACGACAATAACCACTACAAAAATCGGGGTGATGTACCATTTTTGAAGACGGCGGTTATAGACAAAAAAATGGTCAATGACATTGCGTTTATAGACATTGAAATATTTGGCTGCAAAGCGTACTGCGGGGTGTTTGGCAGGTTCAATTTGGTCGTCGCCTTCTTTTTCAAAGAGGATTTTGAGTCCTGTATAAACCAAAAACCCTCCAAAAAGATAAATAATCCACTCGAAACGCTGGAGGAGCGCGGCTCCTACAAAGATAAAAATGAATCGCAAAATCACCGCTCCCGAAATCCCCCAAATCAGAATTTTTTTATAGAATTTCTCATGAACTCCAAAGGAGTTGAAAATCATGATAAAGACAAAAATATTGTCGGCAGAGAGGGAGTATTCGACCAAATAACCCGTGATGTATTCGAGTGCCATATTGTCCTGAAAAATCTTGAGGCTTGCCGCAAAATCATCGGGAATAAGCTGCAAATGTTTGGCATACTGATTGACGACTGCTTGCAGTTGCGCCATATTTGACACATCGTGTACGAGATAGCCAAAGTTTTTGAGGAAAAAATAAAATGCCACAGAAAGCGTAACCCATATAGCACTCCATATTCCAGCTTCTTTGAAACCTACAACATGGCTTTTTTGCTTCGTAAAAACCCCCAAATCTATGAGCATTACGAAAACTACAAAAAGGGTAAACCCTCCAAAAAAAATAATTTCGTTTGATAACATCTGTTTATGATGAAGGTGGGTAAATAAATTTTACAATGAATCCATCAATTGCCGCAAGGCTTCGATACTTTCGTCGGCGGCTTCAATCATGCCTGTATGACCTACTTTTTCAAAGACCACTACTTGCGATTTTTGGGGTAAGGAGGTCAATGTCATGGTTTTATCGAAAGCAATCAATTTGTCTTCTTTGCCTAAGATAAACAATACAGGTACAGAAATCTGACGTAAGACATGGGTACGGTCGGGGCGGTGCATGATGGCTTTGAAACCTGCTATGAAGGCCTGCGAAAGGAGATTTTTATAAGTTTCGATATGCGCCTTGATGACCGTCGGAAAGCGTTGTGCGTATTTTTCAGCATACATATTGGGGGCTGTTTGTGCTATGAATGTATCAGTACCATGCGCCTGCATAAAAGCCAGTGCTTTTTGGCGTTGGTCGCGCTTGGGTTCATCGTCGGCGTAAGCCGTAGAGTGAAAAAGCCCCAAACCAGTCAGCATCTGAGGATATTTTTCGGCAAAAGCCAACGCAATATAGCCCCCCATCGAATGGCCTACAACTGCACACTGCTCAACATGGGCTTCACGGAGTAGCTGGTAGAGTGCATCGGCATATTCTTCGATAGAAGCGTAGGAAGTAGCCGTCGAAAAATCAGGAGTAAGTACTTGATAGTCGGGCAAGTGGCCTACGATTCGTTGCCAAATTCGAGCATCTACGCCATGACCATGTACCAGCACAAGCGTTTTTTTCATGTTAGGCTACCGATTTGAGTATGTGCATCGAGGAGCGTTCAAACTTTTCGCGGGCGTAGTCGAGCGTAACCGTAAACTCCTTCACGTCTTGCATCGAAGGCAAATCAAACATGGCATCGGTCATGATGGATTCGCATATAGAGCGTAAGCCACGCGCTCCGAGTTTATAGACCATTGCCTGCTCGACAATGTATTCGAGTACGGCTTCGTCGAAATGCAGTTGGATACCTTCCATCGTAAACAGCTTTTGGTACTGTTTGGTAAGGGCGTTTTTGGGTTCGGTCAAAATTTGACGAAGGGCAGTCGCATCGAGCGGGTTGAGATAGGTAAGCGCGGGCAAACGACCAATCAACTCGGGAATAAGGCCGAATGATTTGAGGTCTTGGGCGGCAACATAACGTATCAAATTGCCTTTGTCAAAAATTTCGCCCAGACGTTGGTCGTTGGTAAAGCCGATCGGACGCGAGTTGATGCGCTTGGCGATATGCCGCTCGATACCATCAAAAGCCCCCCCACAAATGAAAAGGATATTTTCGGTATTGAGTGGAATGAGTTTTTGGTCAGGGTGTTTGCGGCCTCCTTGTGGGGGTACATTTACGATTGATCCTTCAAGCAGTTTGAGCAGGGCTTGTTGCACGCCTTCGCCGCTTACATCGCGTGTGATAGATGGATTGTCGCTTTTGCGGGCTATTTTGTCAATCTCGTCTATGAATACAATCCCCTTTTCGGCGGCTTCAGCGTTGTAGTCGGCGGCTTGGAGGAGGCGTGTCAGTATGGTTTCAACGTCTTCGCCCACATAGCCTGCTTCGGTTACGACGGTGGCATCAGCGATACAAAAAGGCACTTCGAGCATCTTGGCAATGGTACGCGCCAAATAGGTCTTACCAGTACCTGTTTCGCCTACCATGATGATATTGGTTTTTTCGATGGTTACTTCATCATTCGACTTAGGCTGCATCAAGCGTTTGTAGTGATTATAGACGGCCACCGAAAGTGTTTTTTTTGCTTCATCTTGCCCTATGACGTACTGGTCAAGGTAGCGTTTCATTTCTAAAGGCTTGATGAGATTGAACTTGGGAGTAGCCGATTTTTCTTTTTTCTTTTTGGGATAAATCTCCTCTTGTACTACGGTGTAGCCTTGTTCGATACAAAAATTGCAGATATGTGCATCTATGCCCGAAAGCATGAGTTGGACTTCGTTTTTACGTCTGCCGCAAAAAGAACAGTTGATTGCTGCCATTGATTAGGTTTTATTACATTTTTTTGAAAGTACAAAGTTAGGGTTAAACAATTACTTTCTGCAATTAGTTTAAAATGATAAAATCACAATCTAAGCCCCCTCGCCACTTATCAAGCTATTTTACCACTTAACATTATTTAACAAAAAACAAGGTACTTTGTATTGCATAATACTGTCTTAAACCTATATCTTTGATTCAAGATTCAGTCATCGAAAACATTTAGAAAATTAAACCAAACCTTTTTTACAAAACACGTACTATCATGAAAGCGATTGTTCTTGCCACCGCCCTGTGTTTGTTGAGTAGTGCCGCTTTTTCAATAGGCCGGCCACACAATGTTTTTGCTGCCCGCAAAGCCATGATAGAACGTGCAAGTACAGCCTCCAAACCCCCACAGCCCTCTGTTTTTGAAAAGATAACAGTGCAAGCCCAAAGTGGGGCCGAAAATACCCAAAAGGCTTTGTCGCTTACGGAGCGTCTGGTAAAATTTGTATTGAAAATGCTCGATTAATCTTTAGTATTATTGTAGTTAGGGTTTAGGAGAGAAAGACACGGCTCATTTGGGCGGTGTTTTTCTTTTTTGAGCTTATGAAAAAAAGCTCGCTTCCTTGCCGTGGGGGTATCGAACGAGGCTCAAGATTGATCTGGAGGTCGAATTGTTGGGCTTCAAACAACGCACGATATTCGGCCTCATGGCCACCAAAAGGCGGCCCTCCCTCAAACGCACGATTGAACAAAAGCCCTGCCAATACACCTTCGTCGTCGAGCAATTCGCGCATTTTTTGGATATAGGCTACACGCAAAGTGGGGAGCAGCGCGCAGAAAAATGTCTGCTCAACAATCAAATCGTAGCAGCCCTGATGCTCAAAGAAATCTTGACATACCACCTTCAAGCCTTTGGGTGCATATTTTTCGGTCAGTTTTTGGCATACTATTTCCGAAATATCCACTACGGTTACATCACCGAAGCCCTTATCGAGTAAATAGGCTGCCTCGTAGGCATTGCCCGCACCGGGTATCAAAATACGTAGTTCGGTATTGGAAAGGGTGTCGAAGTATTCGACCAAAGCCGGTGCGGCATATCCTATGTCCCAGCCGGTTTGACCTGTGAGATAGCGTTGATCCCAATATTCTTGTGAAAGGGGCGTGGTCATATCAATCAGAGAGCTAAGAAATTTTCAAAGATTTTTTGGCCGACATTGCCACTGATTTCTGAATGAAACTGCGCGGCGTAGAAATTATCTTTTTGGAGCATGGCAGAGTAAGGCATGATGTAATCGGTAGTGGCTACGGTATAGCTACAAAGAGGGGCATAGTAGGAGTGGTTGTAATACACATAGTCGTGTTCTTGGAGATGACGACAAAGCGGTGTTTGGAGGTCGTAGATGTCATTCCAACCAGTTTGAGGCACTTTGAAGCCCTTCACCGAAGGGAAACGTAGCACGTCCACGTCAAAAATGCCCATGCAGATTGTATCGTTTTCTTGGGAGTAGCGGCACATGAGCTGCATACCTACACAAGTACCGAGTACAGGCTGACGAAGTGAGGGAATCAGCTTGTCGAGGCCATGCTGGCGCAGGTAGGCCATAGCGGTACTGGCTTCGCCCACACCCGGAAAAATCACTTTGTCGGCAGCGCGAATCGTTTCGGTGTCGTCAGTCCACTCGTAGCTTGCCCCGATACGGTCGAGGGCGTACATGACCGATTGGACATTGCCGGCGTTATATTTTATAATGACGATTTTCATTGCATTTTTTCTCTCACACATTGATAAGGCCGCAAAATACGCAGTTTGAGTAAAAGTATGCTACAATTACTCTCATCTTTGGGCTATCTCATCGTACAAAAACAAAAAACACCTTCTTTAGGTGTTTTTTAGTTGTTGGAAATGTATCGAAGGTTTAGATAGTTTTTTTGCCAAATTGGTAGAGCAGCGTCAGGCGTACTCCAAGGTTACGATTTTCGGAAAGGTAGGCTGGTTTTTTTAAATAAGGAGCCATGTAGGTTTTTGCTTGAAAGACGATACCGCGCCATTGTTTCTCCAGCCCCGCTGCCAAAATGACATCGTTGGTCAGCGTAGGTTTTACGTCAAATTGCCCTGATTCTTCGCGGAAGGGTTCGTTGCGTTCTTTGATATGGTAGCGATACCCTTGTACCGCCGACATATTGAGATGTGTACCTCCCGAAAACAACAGCGCGTAGCCATCGCGCATAGGCCAGCGGTAAGTCAAGTTAATCGGCATCCGCCAAAGCGTTACGTTGGTCTTGATATTATAGATAAGAGGCGGAGCTTGCGGTGGCCGGGGGCCGGGGGTTCTATTCCAAGTATGAAAATCACGGTTCATTCGTTCTTTGAAGGCATCTTCCGTAAAAAACTGCGGCCCGTTGATATTCGTTTGACCAATGCCTACATCGAGGCTCCAGTATTTGCCCAAAAGCAAACTGGTATTGAGGCTATAGCCCAGCAATTTATCACCTACGGTGCCTCCTATGCCAGCCCTAAAGCGCACATTGCGCAGCGAAATCGAAGGAGGGGGGCTGCTCGCCTTGCTTTCTTTTGATAGACCTTCGCCCTCATTTTTTAGGCGTGCAAAGGCATACTTTTTCACCTTGATTTCAGCAGGTTCGATGCCGGGGAGTTGTTCTGTACTTTGTAGTGGCAAAAGAAAATCAACCGTATGGTCGGAGGCTATTTTTGACTCCTCCTCCAAATCTTCTTTCACTGCTGCCGACTTCTGACTTACCCCTTCGTTTTTTGCTACTTCCCCTATGAATGGGCTTCTTTGGGGGTAGGTTCGTCCTTGCGCTTCAGAAGGGCGTTTTGTATTTTTGATAGCCAACGACTCGTCGGTCAAGGTGAGTTCAGCAGCTACACCAATCTGCTCATTTTTCGATGTTCTTTTGGAAATCCCCACTCCAGTAGAAGCCTCTGGCAATTCTTGCTCGACGACGGGTCTTTGCTGTACTTTCTTATTTTTCTCCAAAACCTCCCAAGAAGCCTGAGGTTGGAGGGCAATACTTTCTTTTTGATGAGAAGGAGTCAAAGGTAAAGAAGGGTCATAAGAATTGTGAGAGGAAGAAGTGGTAACAGGAACATATTTGGTGATATAAATAGTATCTACACGAGTAGAAACTCGCACGGGAGCATCAGCGTTAGAGTTGGCCTGTAGTTTTGTTAAAGTTTGGCGGAGTTGATGATTTTGGCGATATTGATACACATTGGCAAATACCATCATAGCCGCTGCCACACTGGCTGCTGTGTAGAGGAGTTTTTTGTGGTATTGCTGCCAAAAAGTAGCAGGTACTGCTGCTTTTTGATAAGCCTTAAATTTAGCCCAATCTTCCTCCTGAAAATGAGGCTGAAGCCCTTCCAACTTTTGGCGTATAGCTTCGTCAAATTTATCGGGTTTCATTGTTGTTTGAATAGGTTTGTGCTGTGTTCAGCAAAAAAAAATGGATATGATGCCTTCATCAATTCTTGTAAGCGTACCCGCGCCCGCGCAAAATGCGAACGCACGGTGGCTTCGTTGAAATTGAGGATGTCGGCGATTTCGCGTAGTTGATAGCCATCTACTACGTGCATTGTAAAAACAGTACGATAAATCGGCTTGAGCTGTTGCACAAGTCCCAGAATTTCCTCTGCCGATATTTGGTCAATCACACTGGTATCTAAACTGGGTTCGGTGATATTGTCCAAGCCTATTTCGCCATGAAATTTTTGGTTTTTGCGATAATAACTAATAGCCGTATTGACCACAATCGTGCGAAGCCATGCTTTGAAAGGCTGCTGCATATCATACCGCTCCAAATGCTGAAAAACCTTCAGAAAACTTTCATTGAGAATCTCCTCGGCTTCTTCCATAGAGGAAGAATACCGAAGGCTGATACTTTTGGCATAGCTGAAGAACTGCTGGAAAAGCAAGCGTTGCGCTCGACTGTCGTTGTCGAGGCAGGCTTTGATGACAGCCTCCAAGTCATCTTCTGTGAAGTTAGATTTTTTCCTAAAGAGCAAAACAATAAACGGTTTGAGGTGTTTGGCTGGTCGCGTATTTTCAATACGCATTCCCAATCGGATTCGTTGCAGAAAAACTACGAAAAAAAATTTCATAAAAAAAGTGATAACGTCTTGCAACGACGACGTATAGGGTAGCGTAATCGGTGAGTGATAACCAATCAATTTTTCACTATCTCAAAAAATCAATGACCATGAAAAAGACACTTGTTGTTGTATTCGCTTTGTGCGGATTGTTTTTGGTAAGTTGCAACCGTGAGAATATCCTCGCCAGTGCGGTCGAGGATTTGACCGAAATCGTTCAACTTTCGGCAGCGCGTGTAGCCGCCGTAGGCGACAGCGTGACTAAACAAAAATGCAAAGGAAAACTAACGGAACTAAGCGCGAGCGATTTGCCCAATGCTGCCAAACTTCATATCAGTAGCCAGTACGCAGGGGCAGAGATTCAGTTTGTAGGCAAAGACGAAAAAGGCCAGTTTGTGGTAGGTATCAAACTTCCCGACGGTACGCACAAAGGCCTCCTTTTCAATGCTGATGGCAGTTTCAACAAAGAACTCGAAAAATACCATCGTCGGGCCAAGCTCACCAAAGTTGAAATAGCAGCCCTTCCTGCTGCCGTTAGTGCTTATATTTCCAGCAAATATGCAGGCTTCACCGCCAAAAAGGCAGGCAAGAACGACGCAGGCGAGTTGTTTGTGGTCATAGAACCCACCACAGGGACTGATGAAGAGAAAAAAGCCGGTCGCAAAGTGCTACAATTCAATGCCGATGGCTCGTTCAATCAAGAAATGACCCCTCCTGCCCACCCCGACGGCAAGAAAAAACGCGGCAGATAGGTCACGTACATACTCCATTCGTTGATTCAAAAGCACCGTCCATATTTCGACGGTGCTTTTGTTGCTTTTCGTCGGTAAAAAAGGGGATTCTATCTATAAATACCTGATGCTATGCCACACACAGAAGGCTGTGAGGGTAATATAGATTGAAAATCTACTGCATTATGAAAACTACTTGTTTGCATTGTGGAGGCTGTTATCGCTATCAAGAGGTAGCCAATGCCCACACCGTTTTTGAATCTACCAAAGAGGCGATTGTTTTCAGTAGCACCGACGATGATTTGGGAATAGAGGTCTGCCAAGTATGCCATAAGCCTACTTTTTGGCAAAAAATCTGGCATAAAACTTTACAGCAAATCACTTTTTTTAGACCACCTATGCCGCGTGTGTTGGTCTATCAAAAAAGTGCTGCCACCGCGTAGCCAATCATCACCAAGCACAAAATCACCTTCATTACGATTCCACCCAAAAAGCCCAAAAAAGAACCAAAAGCGGCTTTGAGTGCTTTATCGGCAGGCATTTTGCCGAGAAGTTCGCCTACGAATGCCCCTAAAAACGCTCCTAAAAAAATACCGATAGCGGGTACGACAAAAAAACCTATCAAAAGGCCAATTGTACTGCCCCAAGTGCCCCAACTCGTACCCCCAAATTTTTTGACTCCCCAAATAGGTACGTAATAATCGAGTACTGTAACAATGGCTGTAACAAAGCCGAGTGTAAAAAGGGTAGTTTGACTAAAGTCGGCATATTTGCTAAAATGCAAACACAGCAACCCCACAAAACTTAACGGCGGCCCGGGTAGCGGTAGTACTGCCCCCGCCAGTCCTACCAAAAGCCCCACAGCACCGAGAATGAGCAATAGAATATCCATGAAAATCAAGATGTTAAGTTATTTTTCAGATTTTATACTCCCTCAAAAATAGTTTTTAAAATTGAAAACCCCCTCCTTTTGAAAACTTGATATATATTCCCAGTTAGTTTGTGTTTCAAGCGCACATCAGCCGTTTATACATTTGCCTCTATCCTTCACCACTTTGGCCAAATGCCTCAAGCCTCCTATCTTTGAAGTTTCATAAAAAGCACCACAATAAGCAATGAAACGTCAGACCAAAGCGATTCGTACCCAAACCCACAAAACACAATACCGCGAGCATAGTACCCCACTGTTTTTGACTTCGAGTTTTTGTTTTGAAACTGCCGAACAAGGCAAAGCCCTTTTCGACGAAAGTGAAGAAGGCAATATTTACAGCCGATTCTCCAACCCTTCGGTACAGGAGTTTGTGGATAAAGTTTGTATGCTCGAAAATGCCGAAGACGGCCTTGCGACGGCTACGGGCATGGCGGCGGTGTTTGCCAGTATGGCCGGAGTCCTAAAAAGTGGTGACCATATTTTGGCCAGCCGTGCGTTGTTTGGTTCTGCGCATCAAATCATCACACAGATTTTGTCCAAATGGGGCATCACCTACACTTATTTAGATGCCAATGCCACCGAAGCTGATTGGGAGGTGGCCATTCAGCCCAACTCCCGCATGGTTTATCTCGAAACTCCCTCCAACCCCGGCCTTGAGTTGGTGGATTTGGAGATGATCGGGCGGCTTTGTAAAAAACATGGGTTGATTTTCAATGTGGACAACTGTTTTGCCACCCCTATTTTGCAAACACCCACTGACTTTGGGGCTGATTTGATAGTACATTCAGCCACCAAGTTCATAGATGGTCAAGGGCGTGTGTTGGGCGGGGTAGTCGTCGGCAAAAAAGAATACATTGCCCCGATACGCTTTTTCTGTCGTCATACGGGGCCTTCGATGTCGCCCTTCAATGCTTGGACATTGAGCAAAAGCCTCGAAACGCTGGAGTTGCGCATGGAAAAACACTGCCAAAATGCCCTTGCGTTGGCCAAGGCTCTGGAGGTTTTGCCCGAAGTGAAAAAAGTGAATTACCCATTTTTGCCCAGCCACCCACAGTACGAACTGGCCCAACGCCAGATGAGTGCCGGTGGGGCTATCGTTACGATTGAACTCGAAGGCGGCTTTGAGCGCATCAGCCGATTGATGAAGGCACTGAAAATCCCCTCACTTTCGTCCAACTTGGGCGATACCCGTACTATCATCACCAATCCTTTTACGACTACCCACTCCAAACTCAAGCCTGACGAAAAAGCCGCCCTCGGCATCACCGAAGGACTGATTCGGATTTCGGTAGGGCTGGAGCATATCGAAGACCTTATCGAAGATTTTACGCAAGCCACCCAAGTGTCGGCTTGAGGTAGCGTCGTTTATTTCATCTCTACAATCGTAACCCCCGCTCCTCCACGGTCGGGGTGTTCGTCGGTCATTTTGCCTACTTGCTTAAATGATTTGAGGTGGTTTCGTACAAGCTGGCGCAAGATACCGTCCCCCTTGCCGTGTACGATGCGTAGCTGGTCATAACCGAGCATGAGGGCGTTGTTGATGAAATCGTCCAAATCTATTATGGCTTCTTCACCCCGCTTGCCCCTGATGTCGAGATTGAAACTGAAGTTCATCATTTTTTCGTTCATGTCTATTCCTCCCAATTTGGGGGCAGGGCTTTTGTCGCTGGTCGCTTCTTTGTAGATTTTCTTCGATACTTTTTCCAAACGATTGAGTTTGATGTTCGATTTCAACTCACCGATGCGTATTTCGGCATCTTTTCCTTTGATAGCCAATACCTCACCGACCGTAGGCTGCCCTTTAATCCGAACATAACTCCCTACGACAATCTCGCCTGCTTCGGGGCTATATTCCTCTTTTTCTGCCTCTTGAATAGGCTCAATTTTCAATTCTGTTTCCTCAAATTTTTCCAACTCCTGCCGTATTTGTTTGGTAGGCTCGCGCTCGGCGCGGTTTTCCTTGATTTCTCGGATGGTGTTTTCGATGCGTTGGTTGGTGTCGGCCAAGAGTTGTTTGGCTTTTTGCTTGGCTTCGTTGAGGATTTTCCTTTGGTCAGTATCTAAGCGAATTTTGAGCGCATTGGTTTCGGCCAACTGCTGGGCGAGTTTGCGTTCTTTGATGTTAAGTTCGAGATTTTTTTCGGCAAATACCTTCTTCTCAATCTCCAACTCTTTGATAAGTTTCTCAAAATTGACTTGTGTCGAGCTTAATTTCCCCTTGGCTCGTTCGATGACTGCTTTCGGCAACCCAATCTTCTGGGCTATTTCAAAAGCAAAGCTACTGCCGGGTTTGCCGATTTCGAGTTCGTAAAGAGGCTCAAGATGCTCCCCATCGTAGCGCATGGCTCCATTGAGGAGGCCCGGTGTTTTGTCGGCATAAGTCTTGAGATTGGTGTAGTGCGTATTGATGACTCCAAAAGCCCCCGATTGAGTCAAATCTTCCAAAATCGCTTCTGCAATGGCTCCTCCCAAACTCGGCTCTGTGCCAGTACCAAATTCATCTATCAGAAACAGCGTTTTTTTATGACTGAAATGCAAAAAATGCTTCATGTTGGTCAGGTGGCTGCTATACGTGCTGAGGTCGTTGTCGAGGCTTTGCTCATCGCCGATATCTATGAATAGATTCTGAAAAAGCCCCACTGTCGAATCTTCACGCATGGGTACGAGCAGCCCACACTGAAACATATATTGCACCAGACCGATGGTCTTCAATGCTACCGACTTACCGCCCGCGTTTGGCCCCGAAATAATCAAAATCCGCTGATGATGATGGAGTTCGATAGAAAGTGGTACTACCTTTCGGCCTTGTTTCTGAAATGACAAATACAACAACGGATGGTGCGCTTGCCGCCAGTTGATCAAAGGCTTGTTGATAAATGACGGCAGGGTAGCTTGCAGCATTTCGGCTAAGCGAGCTTTGGCACGGATAAAATCCACCATACCCAAAAACTGATATGCTTTCTGTAAATCAGAGAGGTAAGGGCGTATTTGATGCGCCAACTGCACCAAAATTCGATTGATTTCGCGGCGTTCGGCATATTCGAGTTTGCGGATTTCATTGTTGGCTTCGAGCACATCGGCAGGCTCGATATAGAGTGTTTGGCCTGTGGCCGACTCATCGTGTACAAAGCCCTTGAGTTTGCGTTTGTGTTCTGCCGAAATCGGTATCACCATGCGGCCATTGCGTACCGTCAGCGACACGTCGTCGCCAATCCAGCCGCTGTTTTTGGCATGGCGGAGCATGGAGTCGAGTTTTTTGCGCACCCCTGCCGCCTCGGCGATAAGCCTTCGGCGAATGTCTTGCAGTTCGGCAGAGGCGTTGTCGCGCATTTGGCCGCGATCGTCTATGATACGGTCTATGGCATCGGTAACGACTTTTTCGACGTTTACGTTTCCGGCCAATTCTCTCAAAAACGGAAAACGGCCTTCTTCTTGGTCAGCCAAAAACTTGAGGATAGACCGAATGGTACGGAGCGAAAGTTTTAAATCAAAAAACTCCTCCAATGATAGCAACATTCCCTCGATGCGGATTTTGTCCAACGCCGCCGTAGCATCTATATAGTTTTGGGCTGGAAACTCCCCCCCTGCTTCTGCCAGAATGGCCTTCATCTCGGCCGTTTGGCGGGTGAGTTTATCTATGACTTCAAATTTATCGGCTAATCTGATTTTATACACAAACGACTGCCCCAAAGGGCTAAGACATAGCTCGCTCAAAAGTTCTCTGATGCGGTCAAAACCTAATTTTTGTTCTAAATCTTTCGGGTAAAGCATGGTGTTTTCACAAATTGGCTGCAAAGGTACGACTGCAAGCAGTTCGATTGACAAAACATTTGTAACACAAGTTTTTTTTGTTTTACTTGGAAAATAAAAAAAGCCCTTCGGACGAACCGAAGGGCAGGCGAAGCTCGCCTAAGGAATAATCCTTATTGTGATAAGCTTTCTGACACAAATATAGATTTTTCTAACCAATTCGACAATACTATGCACCATACTATCGCTCTCGACGCTGGCACCAACTCCACAGGTTTCGTACTTTTAGATGAAAACTACACACTTATCGAGTTTGGAGTGGATACTTTCCCTATGGGAAACAAAGAAGAAAAAGGGGTTGAATCTTCTCGAAATGCCGAAAGGCGTGGCTATCGCTCGGCAAGGCGCAACCGCTTTCGATATCACCTTCGTCGAGCTAAACTCCTCCAAAAACTCAACACATTAGGCATGAAACCTGATATGAAGCAGGTAATCACAGCCTACCAACTTTATGAACTTCGACATAAAGCCCTCGAGCAGCCAATCAACCTCCCTGATCTGGGGCGTATTTTTTTGCTTTTCAACAAATACCGTGGTTTCAAAAGCAGCCGTAAAGAAACCAGCAAAGACCCCGACCAAGAAAAGGAAGAAGGCAAAATCAAATCCGAAATCAGTTGGCTCAAAAGCCGTATGCAGGCTCTCCAATGCCAGACTGTTGGTCAGTATTTTTTCAAGATGTTTGAAAAAAGTAAAGAGCTGTACGAGCGTGGCGAATGGCATAACCCCGAAGAACCTTACGACGAGCGCGGAATCATCGAGGGACAGGGTTTTTCACTCCCCAAATCTCGTGGCATCAGGCGTGAGGGGCGGCATTTGGAGCGGGCATTGCTCGAAGCCGAGTTTGATTTGATTTGGGAAAAACAACGAGTATTTTATCCCGCAGTACTCACTGATGAACATTTCGACGATATTAAAAACAAAACCATTTTTTACCAACGACCCCTCAAATCACCCAAAAAGTTCATTGGAAAGTGCTTCTATGAAAAGAAAAAACAATGCGCACCGCTGAGTTCATTGGCTTTTCAGGAGTTTCGAGTCTTGAAACAACTCCTCGATATTCGCCTAACTGATGAGCATGACCCCGACGTTTTCAACAAACCACTCGACGACGAACAACGCGGCGTTTTGTATGAAATACTTCAAAATCAAAAAAAATTAAGTTTCAAAGAAGTAAAAGAAAAACTCAAACTTCCAAAAAGTACCAAAATCAACACCGATGAATTGGGGAAAGACCTTTTGGGCAATACCACCCGTGCCCAAATTCGTGCGGCTGTTGGTGATGCTGTTTTTGATGAGTTGCTACTTAGCCACCGCCTCGAAAAGTTATGGCATCTCCTGTATTTTCACCAAGACGAAAACTGGCTACGAAAAACCCTGCATGAAAAATGGTCTTTTGACCCTCAAACCATAGAACAACTGGTGGCCATCAACTTGGAAAGTGGCTACGCCAACTACTCCTCGAAAGTACTCAACTGTATCTTACCTGAACTTAAAAAAGGCGTTCATGAGCGCGAAGCACTCAAAAAAGCGGGCTACCATGTAGAGCAAAATCCTGCCAGCCGACCGCTCAAAAACCGAATCAGCGACCTTAAAAACAACGAACTACGCAATCCCGTGGTGGAAAAAGCCACCATGCGTGTAGTACGATTGGTGAACCAACTCATCAAAAAACACAACCTCGACCCTGAGCATCTCACCATCAGAATCGAATCAACGCGCGAACTGAAAAAACCACGTCAAGAACGCCAAAAAATAAGAACCCAAAATCTTGAAACTGAAAAAAGACGCAAAGAATATGCCGATTTCTTAACAAAATATGGTGTTTTTGGAACTGTTCACCCAGATAGTATAGTCATCAAAAAATTTGAACTTTGGCTCGAATTGGGCGAAAACAAAGAGAACCTGAAGGAATTTCAAAAGTTTATTAGCGGTTTAAAAGACTATGACCTACACATCGAAAAGTATCGCCTGTGGCTCGAACAAGGCATGAAATGTCCTTATACTTTTCGGACCATTCCGCTAAGAGATTTGATGAGTCCTGAAATCGAAATCGAACACATCATACCTTACAGCCGCAGTATGGACAACTCTTTTGTGAACAAAACCCTCTGCTATGCAGAAGCTAATAAAGCCAAAAGCAATCGCACAGCTTATGAGTTCATGCACAACAAGGGCAAGGGCGAACTCGAAGCCTTCAAGCACCACATCAAAACTGTTTTCAAGGACAGCAAAGAAAAACAAAAACGTTTTTTGCTCGAAAATGTCCCAGATACATTCCGCCCCGACCAACTCACCAACACCTCCTACATAGCACGGCAGATCAAAGCCAAACTCCAAGAAGTAAGCCGCGATGTGCAATTTACGACAGGCGCGGCTACTGCCGAACTTCGCCGTCATTGGCGCATAGGAGGGCTACTCGAAGAAGTCATTTATGAAGAACAAACCAGTATCGAAATGTGGAGGCACTTCGCCAATCGCCACGACCCCGACAACCAAGTCGAAATCCAAAAATACCTCGATTGGCTCGAACAGTTTGGCAAAGGGAAAAACCGCACCGACCACCGTCACCATGCCTTAGATGCCCTGGTTATTGGGCTGTGTACGCCAGCCATTGTGCAGCAAATCAGTACATTCCACCGTGTAAGAGAAGAATTAAAACTCGCCAACTCCGACCACGACGGAAAAGTATTTTTGAATGGTCTTGAATACAAACTACCCAAGCTACCCATCCACAAAGCCACCATTCGCCAAGCCCTCAAACAAATCTTGGTAGCCTCGCAAACCAACCAACGACTACTTGTAACTCAAAAAAACCGTATCAAAACCAAAAAAGGCAAGCATCTCCAAACCGTGAAAAGCGTCAGAGGTGCGTTGTTTTTAGAAACATTTTTTGGCAAAATCCAAAAACCGCACCCCGAAGCCTTCGATAAAAACGAGGTTTTTGTAACTCGTAAAGCCCTCACCCCCGACAATTTCAAGACCGAAAAAGATTTGGACAAAATCGTAGATGTGCAAGTACGCGAAATCCTACGCCGCCGTTTACATAAATACGACGGCAAAGGCGAAAAAGCCTTCTCGGAAGAGGCCATGCGCCAAGACCCTGTGTATATGTATAGCCTCACCGACTACCCCAACGGCCTCCCACCTCAGCCCAGCAGCAAAAACGGTAAGCCGCTGCCTGTTATTAAAAAAGTACGTATCATCAGCAAAAATGCCCGTAGCTTCGTACAACTCCCTGCCAAAGACCAAACTGGCAGTATCGTAGCTACCAACCGCTACGCCGAAAAAGACGGCAACTACATCATGGCCTTGTACGAACTTCGTACGACCGACAAAAAAGGCAACACCAAACGCATCTGCGATTTTAAACTCCTCTCCAACCCCGAAGCTGTACAAAAACGATTGGCAGGTACGCCCCTCTTTGCCGACGAACTCACCAACGACAAAGGCCAGACCCTACCGCTCAACCCCCTCTGCCCCTCGCTCAAAAAAGGCGATTTTGTCGTATTTTTTGAAAACGACCCCTCCGAAATCCAATGGCACAACCGCGAAGATTTGTTCAGAAGATTGTATCAGGTAACGGGACTGGGTTCAAGTTTAATACAAGAAAAATATGAGTACGGAACAATCAGTTTCTCAAAGCACAACAGCTCTAAGGTCAATGCAAAATATGTGAAAGGGGCGTTTTATAATGAGGACAAAAGAAGTTTTATCGAGATGCAGCACACTCAAATTCAAGCGATCAAAGTCAAAGTCAATCAACTGGGAGAAGTAGTGCCGCTGGTCAGATTGACTTAAAGGCCGTTGATGATGTACAATTACAATGTAGTCATTATGCCGTAGTATATACCGTAATCGGGCAGATGCCAACTCCCACTCGCTAATTCTAATATCCAAAAGCGAGCATTGGCAAGATAGTTGATAAGCATTTCATTATCAACCTTTTTCTGTGCTGTGCCATGATCAAACGTACCCTCTATTTTGGCAATCCGTACTATCTCAGCAAGCGTTTGGAGCAGTTGGTCATCAAAGACCCCAATACTGCCTCCGAACTACGCCATATCGAGCATACCGTACCTATCGAAGACCTCGGATTGGTCATGCTCGACCACCCGCAGATTACGGTTTCGCAGGCATTGCTCGAAAGCCTGCTGCAGCACAATGTCGCCGTGGTGAGTTGCGACTCGCGCCACCACCCAGCCGGTATGCTACTCCCTCTCGAAGGCCACCATACCCAAGCCGTACACATACGCCACCAAATAGCCGCCAGCGAACCCCTCAAAAAACAACTTTGGCAGCAGATAGTAGTAGCCAAAATCAAAAACCAAGCGGCTTTACTTGAGCGCATGGGCAAGCCTTTTGCCCCCTTGCTCACTTACGCCAAAAACGTCAAAAGCGGCGACCCCGACAACTACGAAGCGCGGGCTGCGGTACATTATTGGGCGCATCTGTTTCCGAGCGAGTTGGATTTCAGACGCGACCGCGACGGCCTCCCCCCCAACCACCTCCTCAACTACGGTTATGCCATTTTGAGGGCGTTGGTAGCACGAGCCGTAGTAGGAGCCGGACTACTCCCTGTACTGGGTATCCACCATCACAACAAATACAACGCCTTTGCCCTTGCCGACGACCTCATGGAGCCTTATCGCCCTTTTGTAGATGCCATCGTTTGTCAGATTGTCTATGGCAAAAAACCTTACGATACCCTCTCCAAAGACCTCAAAGCCCAACTGATGAACATCGCCACCATAGATGTAAAATACCGTGGCGAGCGCAGCCCTCTGCTCAACAGCACCCATTTTCTGGCGGCTGCCGTAGCGCGTTGTTTTGGAGGCGATGCCCGCAAAATCGCCCTGCCGGAGTTCCCAACCAAAAAATCCAACGATCTCGAATTGCAGTTGCCATTAACATAAAAAATTATGCCCCCTTCTCCCACACGGGGAAAGAGCTGGGGATAGGGATTTATGAGCCGTTTTAGCCAATATCGCATTATGTGGGTTCTTGTCATGTTCGATTTGCCCACCGATACCTCTGAAGATCGCAAAATTGCGGCAGAGTTTCGGAAAAAACTCTTGAAAGACGGTTTCAAGATGTTACAGTTTTCTATTTATGTCAGGCACTCCTTTAGCCTCGAAAACGCCCAAGTACACATTGATCGGGTCAAGAAGTGGCTACCCGAAAAAGGCGAAGTGAGTATCATGCGAATCACCGATAAGCAATTCGGCATGATTGAGTTTTTTCATGGAGCGCGCAAAGAAAAACCCCTCCAACCCAGCAAACAGCTTACCCTTTTTTGAGCAAAATTAACCGAACAACACACAAAAAAGCCTCTCTTTGAATAAACAAAGAGAGGCCTTCTTGTCATTTTTTTGATCCTACCAAGAGGCATAACCCCCTGTCTTTCTGTACGATAAACGACCTTCTGTTGTGTCAAATATCGTTAAAGCACTTTTTGAAAGCAAACCACAACTATTATTATGAAAATTAGACTTGAAGATATGTTGTGTCAAATATCGTTAAAGCACTTTTTGAAAGCAAACCACAACACGGCCAAATTCGAGAGCTACAACAAGTCGGTTGTGTCAAATATCGTTAAAGCACTTTTTGAAAGCAAACCACAACTGTGCTGGTAGCCGCGGGCAAGCTCGATTAGTTGTGTCAAATATCGTTAAAGCACTTTTTGAAAGCAAACCACAACTTAGTGCAGCCTATCAGTTGGTAAAAACTCCGTTGTGTCAAATATCGTTAAAGCACTTTTTGAAAGCAAACCACAACTATTGAGCAACTAAAGTCTTTCCACTCGGCGTTGTGTCAAATATCGTTAAAGCACTTTTTGAAAGCAAACCACAACTCGTGGTTCTTTGCGTAACAGCTACAATATGTTGTGTCAAATATCGTTAAAGCACTTTTTGAAAGCAAACCACAACTCTCAATGGCCGATTAAACTACCGACCGTTGTTGTGTCAAATATCGTTAAAGCACTTTTTGAAAGCAAACCACAACCGCGCAGGCTCGACTTATGTTGCGGCCTACGTTGTGTCAAATATCGTTAAAGCACTTTTTGAAAGCAAACCACAACTATGACTATGTAATTTTCTATCAATATGCTGTTGTGTCAAATATCGTTAAAGCACTTTTTGAAAGCAAACCACAACTACTTCAACCCCTTCAATCATTCCGATTTAGTTGTGTCAAATATCGTTAAAGCACTTTTTGAAAGCAAACCACAACTAGGAGCAGCCAGCCGATCCTTCCAGAAATGTTGTGTCAAATATCGTTAAAGCACTTTTTGAAAGCAAACCACAACCTCCAAAGCTGCGAAAGTAGCGGTACGGACGTTGTGTCAAATATCGTTAAAGCACTTTTTGAAAGCAAACCACAACATGACGGCTGCTTTTCAGCACAAATACGAGTTGTGTCAAATATCGTTAAAGCACTTTTTGAAAGCAAACCACAACCTAAATTTGGAAGTAAAAAAAAAGCGTTGGTTGTGTCAAATATCGTTAAAGCACTTTTTGAAAGCAAACCACAACATTTTTCTTGGCTATATACCTATTTTTTCGTTGTGTCAAATATCGTTAAAGCACTTTTTGAAAGCAAACCACAACACTGAAAAGAACCCAAAAAGACGGTTTGCCGTTGTGTCAAATATCGTTAAAGCACTTTTTGAAAGCAAACCACAACGTACCCACCCTCAAAGAGTTGAAGAAGAAGGTTGTGTCAAATATCGTTAAAGCACTTTTTGAAAGCAAACCACAACAGGCTTCGTAAGGAAGGTCAATGCCTTGCGGTTGTGTCAAATATCGTTAAAGCACTTTTTGAAAGCAAACCACAACTCAACGCGTTTGGTGCTTAACACCCAAGAGTTGTGTCAAATATCGTTAAAGCACTTTTTGAAAGCAAACCACAACGAAAAAGATGAAGTTGTTTTTAAATGCGACGTTGTGTCAAATATCGTTAAAGCACTTTTTGAAAGCAAACCACAACCAGAGCCTTTCGAGCCTGAATCACCATTGATGTTGTGTCAAATATCGTTAAAGCACTTTTTGAAAGCAAACCACAACTTGCAGTTTCGGTTTAAATACTCCAAACTGGTTGTGTCAAATATCGTTAAAGCACTTTTTGAAAGCAAACCACAACAGTTAGGAGGGTTTTCTATAACCCCCACCTCGTTGTGTCAAATATCGTTAAAGCACTTTTTGAAAGCAAACCACAACTCAACAATAGAATATTATTCTATTTTTGTAGTTGTGTCAAATATCGTTAAAGCACTTTTTGAAAGCAAACCACAACAGTAGGTAGCAAACTGTTGGCAGTGGTGGGTTGTGTCAAATATCGTTAAAGCACTTTTTGAAAGCAAACCACAACTTTCCGACGGCCATCTACGGCGATGGATTTGTTGTGTCAAATATCGTTAAAGCACTTTTTGAAAGCAAACCACAACTGTGTAATTTAAAAAAAAACGTTGCACAGCTGTTGTGTCAAATATCGTTAAAGCACTTTTTGAAAGCAAACCACAACTGGGCGGGTTATGCTAATTTGCCCTGTTTCGTTGTGTCAAATATCGTTAAAGCACTTTTTGAAAGCAAACCACAACTCATTAAATTCTTGACGAGAACTCCATTGCGTTGTGTCAAATATCGTTAAAGCACTTTTTGAAAGCAAACCACAACAAAAAAAACAGAAAGGTATTAAACTTTTCTGTTGTGTCAAATATCGTTAAAGCACTTTTTGAAAGCAAACCACAACTGGTCAGTTTCCACACCACAAGCCCACCGAGTTGTGTCAAATATCGTTAAAGCACTTT
>JBKBKL010000015.1:30559-43382 GCA_046294665.1 Runella sp. | reverse complement strand
TTACAGCAGCCCCGGTTTCTTCAAACCTACTACACAGGGAAGCATCACTACCAACTGGACAGCCAACCCCTTGTTTCAGATAGAATTCGAAAAAGAGAAACGCCGAGGCAGCCAGTTGCTTATGGGAAGTTATTTGGAGTTTGAACCTCTGAAAAATCTTGTTTTCAAATCGAGCCTCTCCTATGGGTACACCTACAACCGCAACCGAAATTTTAAGCCCTCCACACTCGTAGGCGACGGCAGCCTCACACCCGTATTTCCCAACCTCGACGGCGCCAGAGCTGTATTATTCAACTCGGCCTCAAACAACTTGATTTCGGACAATACACTCCGCTATCGCTTTACCAACAACAAGCACCAACTCGACTTGCTGGGGGGCTATACCATACAAGACCAGTCGAGCGAAAATTCCTCTATCAACGCCCGAAGGTTGATTGACGAAAACTTCCAATTGCCCGATTTCAATAATGTGGACCGCACCGGCACGGGCAACTTTACAGGCTCAGAGGAGTTTGGGCAAAACCGCTTGCTTTCGTTGATTTCACGGGTCAATTACACATTTGCCAACAAATACTTGCTAAACTTTTCGTTTCGCCGAGACGGCTCTTCAAGGTTTGGGCGTAATGTACAGTACGGCAACTTCCCCGCAGGCTCGGTAGCTTGGAGGCTTTCGGAAGAGAAATTCATGCAAGCACTCAAAAATCGCTGGCTCGACGAACTACGCTTTGAGGTGGGCTACGGAATCACTGGCAACAACAACGTGTCCAATTACGGGCATTTGGGCGTAGTGAGTGCCTCCAACTACATTTTTGGTGGAGTGAATGTACTTGGCAATACACTTTCAACCTTACCCAACCCCACAATCACTTGGGAAGAAAGCAAACAACTCGACGTAGGACTGAATGCTTCTGTATTCAACAAAAGAATCAATGTGGCCTTCAATGCATACGAGCAAATCACCGAAGGGCTACTGGCAGCTTTGCCGCTGTCGTGGATAACGGGTTTTGGTAATGTGGTGGGCAATCAGCAAAGTCGTATCCGTAACCGAGGCTTTGAGCTTCAACTCGATGTAGTGCCTGTTCGTAATCGAAACATCGTTTGGAACTTGGGTATAAATGCTTCTCGATACAACAACAAAATCCTCGAATACTTCGACCCCCGTGGCTTTTTCAATGCTTTTGCTGGCAATGGTACGGCCATAGCAGTTTCGGCACCTGGGCAGCCTGTGGGCATGTATCGTGGTTTTAAAATTTTGGGGCTCTACACCCAAGCTGATATTGACGACCCCAGCGTACCCAAATACCCCGGTGCACGTGAAGGAAGCCTCAAATACTTAGACGGCAACGGCAACGGGATTCTCGAAATCGAAAACGATTATGTGATTTTGGGTAGCCCACACCCCGACTTGATGTTTGGTATTACCAATCAGGTATCAGCGAAAGGCTTTACACTGCGCACTATATTCTCGGGGCAACTTGGTGGTCTGATTTACGACCTACGCCGTGAAATCATGTGGAATGTGGACGGCAACTTCAACATTGACCGCCAGATGCTCGACCGATTCCGCCCGGGCGATGACCCCACTCAAAAGAAATTCCCTACAACGGTATCGCTTACAGGCTCTACTACTCGGTTTGTTCGATTCCCTTCTGACAACAAAATCTATGACGGCACTTACATTGCCCTCAAAAACGTTTCGCTTAGCTACAATTTGGGCCAACTCCTCAAAAGTCAAAAGGTGGCTTTTGCTCAAAATGCTGAGGTTTACACCAGTGTTCGGAATGCCTTTTATCTGGCTGCTTACAAATATGGTAATCCCGAAATCAGACGCTCAAACGAAGGCGGTGCAGTACGAAGCGTAAACTATGGGAGCTATCCCATAGCCCGTACCATTACTTTTGGCATAAACGTAACCTTCTAAACAACAAGGCTTATGAAAATCAATACTAATATCTGGAAAACATTTTTCTGGGGTGCAAGCCTGCTATGTGTGTCGGCTTGCCAAAGCGACTACTTAGACGTAGATCCCATAGACCGCTATGTATATTACAATTTCCCCCAAAATGAAAGCCAAGTAGAACAGGCCGTGGTAGCTTGTTACCGAAAGGTTTTTCCGATTGTAAACAGCCACTCGTGGGTTTGGGGCGAATTTTTGAGCGATAATACATCGTTTCGATACAACCCCGGCGATAGAGGGGGCTTTGCGCTCGAGCAAATTGATGAGTTTGTAGCTACCGGCGACAATACCAATTTCAATGGCTACTACCAAGAGTCTTTTGAGGGGATAGGTCGTTCCAATTATGTCTTACAAAATCTTGCAGCTATTCCATTTGCAAACCCCGCTACCAAAGAAGTCAGAGAAGCCGAAGTTCGTTTTTTTAGAGCTTGGCACTATTTCAATTTGGTACGAACCTACGGCGATGTACCAATCATCACGGAGGTTATCACCGAACCCGATGCCAACGTAGCTACCAAATACCCCCGCCGTCCTGTGGCAGAGGTATATCAACAAATCATTTTACCCGATGCCGAATACGCCGCTACCAAACTCCCCAAAACCACCACCGCTGCCGAGCGTGGGCGTTTGACTCAAGGAGCAGCTTTGATGCTTCTGGCAGAAGTGAAAATGACTTTACGAAGATTCAATGATGCCGCTGCAAATTTACAAACCCTACTTACGCTGGGCTACTCACTCAACGCCAATTACGCCGACTGTTTCGACCCCACCAAGAAGAACAATGCAGAGTCTATCTACGAAATACAAGCCGACCCAGCTTTGGGCTATTCGTTTGGGTTTATGAGCCAATGGACTCCTTGGGGCACAGGTACGACGATTTGGCCGGGAGGAGCCAATTCTCGTGGTGGACTCAACCAGCCCACCAACGACCTCAACAATGCCTATGAAGCCAACGACCGCCGCAAAGCCGTTACGATTGGCTCAACCGGCACAGGAGCAAGTACCATACTCTTCATGCGCAAATTCCTGTATTGGGACGCTGCCAACCGTGCCAATCCTGTTAATTTTCCTGTTTATCGCTATGCCGATGCCTTGCTCATGTTGGCTGAGTGTCTCAACGAAGCAGGCTTCCCCAACGCACAAGCCTTTTCACTACTCAACCAAGTACGTACACGAGCTGGCCTTCCCGCCAAAACCCAAAATAATCCTGTGGCGGTACTGGCGGTCAATTCACAAGCCGATTTTAGGCTGGCGATTGAGCAGGAACGCAGGGTGGAACTCGCCGGCGAAAATCACCGCTGGTACGACTTGGTACGTACCAATCGTGCCGAGGCCGTGATGAAAGCCCATGGCGAGAACGAAAAACGTACCAAAACCACCGTAGATCGAAACGCCTACAACCAAATCCGTGTCATTCAGGCGATTCCACTGCGAGAGGTG
Source organism: Runella sp. (assembly GCA_046294665.1). Lineage (GTDB taxonomy): Bacteria > Bacteroidota > Bacteroidia > Cytophagales > Spirosomataceae > Runella. The sequence goes on along the minus strand of JBKBKL010000015.1, from coordinate 39,985 downwards.
CAGCAGTTTGGCTATCCACAAAATCAAGGTTGGTAATTATTCATTTACTATTATGACCTCAATCACCGTTGGCCTATTTGGCATAGGCTTAGATACTTATTGGCAGCAGTTTGAGGGACTTTTGGCAAGGTTGCAAAAGTACCAGTACACGGTAGCCCGCAAAATTGAAGCAAAAGGAGCAAAAATGATTGATGCAGGCATTGTGGATAATCCGCAACGAGCCAATGAAGTATCACAGCTATTCCAACAAAGCAAAGTTGATATTATCTTCTTGAATATCAGCACGTATGCGCTTTCACACAATGTATTGCCAGTGGTTCAAAAAGTGAAAGTTCCTGTAGTAGTGCTCAATTTACAGCCAGAGAGAGCAATAGATTATGAGCGGTTCAACCGCATATCCGACCGAGGGAAAATGACGGGCGAATGGCTGGCTTACTGCCAAAGTTGTGTGGCACCAGAACTTGCCAGTGTATTCAATCGAGCGAATATACCCTTCCAACTTATTAGTGGTTATTTAGAAGATCCCTATGTATGGTCGCAAGCTGAAGGCTTTCTTAAAGCTGCCTACATCAGAAAAAGCATGGCACATAACCGGGTGGGTTTATTGGGACACTACTACAATGGTATGCTCGATGTGTATAGCGACCTTACGCAGCAGGCTGCTGTGTTTGGCAATCACTTTGAATTGCTCGAAATGGGCACTCTCAAAATGTTGCGTGAAGCTGTAAGTGAGCAAGAAATCAACGAAAAAATCCAAGATTTTGAGCAAACCTTCGCAGTTTCGCCCGAATGTGAAAGCCACCAGCTTCAGCGTGCGGCCAAAACGGCTGTTGCACTCGAAAAATTGGTAACACACTACCAGCTTGGCTCCTTAGCGTATTATTATGAAGCCACTGGCGATAAATCTTATTTAGACATCGTTACGTCCCTCATTCCCGGGCTTACTCTACTTACAGGGCGAAATGTGCCAGTAGCAGGCGAGTATGAAGTGAAAAACGTACAAGCCATGAAAATCTTAGACCTCTTGGGCTGTGGTGGTTCTTTTTCAGAGTTTTATGCCCTCGACTTCGACGACGATGTGATACTGCTGGGGCACGACGGCCCAGCGCATTTCGACATTGCCCAAGGGAAAGTGGGTTTAGTCCCCTTGCCAGTGTATCATGGCAAACCCGGTAGTGGCTTGTCTATACAAATGAAAGTTCGCTCTGGGCCGGTTACGTTATTGTCAGTTTGTCAAAATGCGCAAGGAAAGGTTTTCCTGCTGATAGCCGAAGGAATGAGCGAAGACGGCCCTACACTCCAAATCGGCAATACCAACAGTCGTTATCGCTTTGGGGTATCGGTTAGGACGTTCATTGACCAGTGGAGCAAAGCCGGCCCCTCACATCACTGTGCTATTGGGGTAGGGCATCAAGCTGATGTGTTGCATAAGTTGGGGTGGTTGCTGGGCATTGGTTGTGTTCAAATCTGTTGAAATAAGTTTAAAAACATATTTGAACCACCAAATAGAATTTTAAAACACCCAAAGTATTTGGCTCATGAAAAAAATAATCATACTTACTTGTTGCCTTATTGGAAGTTTCTTGACAGCTCAAGCGCAAATCACCCTTACCATTGACAACCAAGCCCCCCGCCTCGATACCCGAGGAAAGCCTGTTGATGCCCACGACGGGCGGGTCATTCGGTTCGGAACAAAATTTTACTGGTACGGCACTCGATACGGCAATACCAATGGCTTCACTACAGCCAATGAGTACGTATGCTATTCGTCTGATGACTTACAAAGGTGGAAATTGGAAGGAAGCCTATTGCCCCAAAAACCAGAAGGGGTGTATTATCGCCCGCATGTAGTTTTCAATGCTCTTACCAAAAAATATGTGCTGTGGTACAACTGGTATCCCAAACTCTGGAACGGCCAGTTTGGAGTAGCCGAGAGCGACTCACCCACAGGTCCTTTCCAAATCCTTAACGACAACGTACCTGTCAAACACTCCTCACTTGGCGTAGGCGATTTGGGGGTGTTTGTCGATGATGATCAGCAAGCATACCTAAGCTACAATACGATTCAGGGGCATCGGGTATCGGTGGAGCGTCTTGACCCCGCCTACACTGCAAGTACCCTGCAAGGCAGCGAGTTCATAGACCAACACTGCGAAGCAGGGAGTATGTTCAAGCATCGCAACACATATTATTTACTCACCGACTATACGTGTTGTTTTTGCACACAAGGAAGCGGTGCTAAAGTGTTCACAGCTTCTACACCCTTGGGGCCATACACCTATCGCCAAAACATCAACCGACACCCCGGTGACTTCGCCCCTGTCTTGACCGACGGTATCACCCATGACAATTTTTTTGAAGCACTCGACCCCAAGCAGCAGCATGGCTTACACATAGAATGGCAGCAGCCCAGCGAAGTGTCCGAAATACGAATTTATCAATTCACAGGCAACCGAGCCGGGCAATGTGGCGAAGTCAGCAACCCACGCACCCACCAACCCATTGTTCAACATCAATTTGAAATCAGTTGCTGGGAAAATGGAGCTTGGAAACCCCTCAAAACCAAAACGAAAGTTGAGCAAATGGCTCAACAAAAGAAATACCGACTGACGTTTGATAAAGTCCATACACAACGCTTACAAGTAAAGCCACTTTATGCCGATTCACTACAAGTATTGTTTTTGGAAGAGGTAGAAGTAACTAATGCGAAGGGCAAACTGCGGGTTTTTAAAACAGATAAGCGTGGAGTAGGTAAGCCCATTATTCCAGCTCAACAGACCTTTGTGATGAGCCTCCAAACGCCAAGTGGAGTACAGTATCTATGGCAGGGCGATTTGTGGGGGTCAGCGTCAGACAATATTAAGGGCCATGATTACCAGTTTTGGAGTAAACCCCTCCAATTTGAGCCTAATGGCCTCATCAAACCGATTGAATGGGTAAATGAATTTAAAATTTCGATAAGTAGATGAAAATCAACGTATTAGATTTATTATTTTTGGGTATTGTATTTGGTTTTACTTTTCCCATTTCCCAAAATACAACCAATACCCAGCCCCCAAACATCGTACTGATAGTAGCCGACGACCTCGGTCGTAATGACTTGGGTTGCTATGGCAACCGCTTTATCGAAACCCCCACCCTCGACCGTCTTGCCAAAGAAGGTGTGCAGTTTATGAATGCCTATGCTGCTGCTCCGCTTTGTAGCCCCACCCGAGCGAGCCTCGTTACTGGCAACAACCCTGCCCGTATCAACCTCACCGAGCATTTGCACGGCTATGCACCGCCCAGTCCTAAGCAAAAACTCATACCGCCCCGTATCGTGTCGGCTTTGCCACCAGAGCTTGTTACATTGCCTGAAGCCCTCAAAAAAGCTAATTATAAAACAGGACATTTTGGCAAATGGCACTTGGGCGGAGGGATTTCCTCCCCAGCCGGTCAAGGTTTTGATATGGTTTATGGCGGAGGGGTAGAAGGGTTGCCAAAGACTTTTTTTTATCCTTTTTTTCACGGTACTCCCTACCCCGACCTGTTGGCAGATACCCAAGCAGGTGATTATCTCGACGATGCCCTCACCCATAAGGCTGTTCAATTTATTCGGCAGCATCAAAAAGAACGTTTTTTTGTCGAATTGCACTTTTACTCACCACACGTACCCATCGAAGGCAAAGCAGAGTTAGTAGAAAAATACCACCAAAAACGCCAAAATACAAAGCATATTGGGCTGCCCAACGATGAGTATGCTGCCATGGTGGAGGGCATTGACCAAAACGTCGCAAAAGTGCTGGCCTGCTTACATGAAACAGGCCTTGCTCAAAACACTTTGTTAGTTTTTGTTAGCGACAACGGCGGTCTCGATGTACAGGAAGTACCTGACTTTGCCAAACATACCCCGCCCACTACCAACGCCCCCCTCCGTGGAGGCAAGGGTAGTGTTTATGAGGGAGGAATACGTATTCCATGTGTGGTATATGCACCTCACTATTCAAAAATAAAAGGGAAAACCAATGCCCTCTTGAGCACCGACGATATATTCAATACTTTCATGGCGGTGGCAGGGCAGGCGCAAACAGCCCCCGACGGCCAAAGTATTTTGCCGATTTTACTTGGCAACAAACAATCGCCTCGTCATTATTTCTTGCATTTTCCACATTACAGTCCACAGCGTGGCCAGCCTGCTGCAGTCATCAGAAGTGGCAGGTACAAACTCATCGAATGGTTTGAAGGCCACACCCTCGAATTGTATGACCTACAAAAAGACGAAAGCGAAAGCCGAAACATCGCAGCCCAAAATCCACAAATAGCAAATAAACTGCTGCAAAGACTCCATAAATGGCAACAAAGTATGAACGCCAAAATGCCTGAACCGAACCCCAACTATCGAGCCGAGTGAAAGCGGCTGAAATTGCTTAATGAGGAAAACTATACAAACGTATGACAAGACTGTATGCCATAATATTAGGAACGATGCTTCTAAAAGGGGCTATTGCACAGCCCACCCATATCAAAACCAACTGGAAAGCCCATTGGATTGGTAATGAGGCGCAGAGTGTTCCTAATTCATTTACTAAATACCGTCGAAATTTTTCTCTCGAAAATATCCCCAAACAAGCAATCGCCTCCATTGCTTGCGACTCAAAGTATTGGCTTTATCTCAACGGGCAACTTGTAGTTTTTGAGGGGCAACTCAAGCGGGGGCCTACCCCTACCGACACATACTACGACGAAGTGAACCTACTCCCATATCTAAAACCCGGAAAAAATACGCTGGCAATCTTGGTGTGGTTTTGGGGTAGAGACGGCTTTTGCCATAAAAATAGCGGCAAAACTGGTTTATTGTTTGAACTTGATTTGGGTAGCGAGCAAGAAAGTGTATTGTCGGGGCAAGATTGGAAAATGGCGCCACATTTGGCTTACCAAAATAGCCTTTCTCCTTACCCCAACTATCGCTTGCCCGAACATAACATTCGTTATGATGCCCGTCTTGATAACGAACATTGGATTCAGCCAACATTCGATGACCAAAGCTGGCAAAATGCAAAAGTCTTAGCAAAAGCAGGCGATGCCCCTTGGAATAAACTATGGAAACGACCCTTCGGCCTTTGGAAAGACTCAGGCCTAAAACAATACGAAAACAAGCCAGAAGTGCTTAACGGCGAAATACGCATGAAACTACCCCTGAATCTCACCATTACACCCTACTTTAAGATAGAAGCTCCTGCTGGGCTGTTGATTGACATTCGTACCGACAACTACTATGGCGGTAGCGAGCCGAATGTCCGAACCGAATACATCACCAAAGCAGGTGTACAAGAATTTGAAGGACTTGCTTACATAAACGGACACGAAGTGATTTATCGATTTCCGCCCCAAGTCAAAATCATTGAGTTGGCCTACCGAGAAACCCGCTTCAATACTAACTACGTAGGATACTTTAAAAGCGATGACGCATTTTTGGATAAACTTTGGCAAAAAAGCCTCAATACCATGAACGTAAACATGCGTGATGCCATTCAAGACCCCGACCGTGAAAGGGCACAATGGTGGGGCGATGCTGTAATCATACTCGAAGAAATCTTTTACAGTTGCGATTCTACCGCTTACCCGGCCATTGCGAAGGCAATCAGCAATTTGCTCGAATGGCAAAAGCCCGACGGCGTGTTGTATTCGCCAATCCCCGCCGGCAACTGGGACAAAGAACTCCCCGCCCAAATGCTGGCCGCTATTGGGAAATATGGCATAGGTAAATACCTACTTCATAGTGGAGATACTTCTATGATTAGATACGTTTATCCATTTGTCAAAAAATATATGAGCCTTTGGCAACTCGATGAGCGGGGTTTGGTCAAGCATCGAGTAGGAGGCTGGGACTGGCACGACTGGGGCAGCCAAATTGACGTACCCGTGCTTGATAATGCGTGGTATTATCTGGCTCTCGAAAACTGCCAAATGATGAGTGAATTTCTGGGTTTGCTCGAAGATTCACAACACTATCGGCAACAGGCTCAAACACTCCGTATGTCGTTTCAGCAGCATTTTTGGAAGGGCAACCGATTTGCCTCTGGTAATTATAAGTATTTTGCCGACGACCGAGCCAATGGCTTAGCGGTTTGCGCAGGATTGGCCAATCCTGACCAATGGCATCAACTCCGCCCTGTACTTGATACTACCTTCAAAGCCGGCCCTTATCTCGAAAAGTATATTTTGGAAGCCTACTTCATCATGAACGATGCCACAGCGGGATTGCACCGCATGAAAAAACGTTATAAGGCTATGGTACAGCACCCTACCATAAGTACCCTCTGGGAAGGCTGGGCAGTAGGAAGTGCTACTTACGGAGGCGGAAGCTACAACCACGGGTGGAGTGGTGGGCCGCTTAGTTTACTAAGTGGTTATGTAGCAGGAATCCAGCCCACAAGCATGGGGTATGCTACCTACCAAGTACGTCCTCAGTTGGCAACACTCACCCACATATCCTGCCAGAGTGCTACACCAAAGGGGATTTTTCAGTTCACACTCAAAAAGGAACCTCAAAGACAATCATTAAAAATCCAAACGCTCAACGCCATAGGGAATATTGCTATTCCTAAACCCAGCCATTTTGTGCCTCATTACTTGAAAATTAATCAACAAGTCGTATGGCAAAACGGAAAATCAAAGCATAAAAAAAATGGATTGGTCTTGGTATCAGAAGACAGCACCTACTGGTATTTTGAGTGTAACCGCAAACAAACGGTGGATATTGAAATTTTGGCAAAACTTCGATAATCTTTCATAGTAAAAATGTTGTGCATGAAAAAATGGGTTTTGACCTTATCACTGGCTTTTATCATCGGGGCTTGGCAAATGCTCCCTCCAGCCCCCACCCGCCCCAATATCATCTTCTTACTTGCCGACGATATGCGCTTCGATGCACTTGGTGTAGCCGGCAACCGACATATTCAAACACCCCACCTCGACCAGCTTGCAAAGCAAGGATATTATTTTCGGAATGCTTTCGTAACCACTTCGATATGCTGCATCAGTAGGGCCAGTATTTTGAGCGGGCAGTATGCCCGCAGGCACGGCATCGAAGATTTCGATACGCCATTCACCCATGCAGCCTTTGAGCAAACTTACCCTGCCTTACTGCATAGTGCGGGGTATTTCACAGGGTTTATTGGCAAATATGGGGTAGGTCATCACGAAAGGCTCTTGCCAAAACAGCAATTTGATTTTTGGGAAGGATATGCAGGGCATGGGGTTTATTTCATGAAACAACCCAACGATACTCGACCCATTCACAATACCGACTGGGTAAGTCAAAAAATGGAGGAATTTCTCAGCCAAGCCCCCCAAAATAATCCCTTCTGTTTGTCGGTAAGTTTCAAAGCTCCTCATTCGGAAGACGGTCGCAAAGAAAACGGAGGGTTTTTGCCCCAACCCGAATTCGACACACTCTACAAATCAACTAAGCTGCCTATTCCACCGACTAATCAAGATAAATTTTACAATCAGTTTCCCGAAGAATGGAAAACAGATACTCGAGGTAAAACCAACGAAGGGCGTGTACGCTACGCAGGGCGTTTTGATTCATTGCATTTTCAAAATACCGTCAAAGCATATTACCGCTTAGTTACAGGCATTGACCAAGCGGTTGGTAGGCTTGTAGCGTATCTTCAAAGGATAAATCAACTTCAAAATACGGTCATTCTTTTCACCTCTGACAATGGCTTTTATTTAGGAGAACACGGTCTTAGTGATAAATGGTATGGCCATAACGAATCAATCAGAGTGCCTTTGATTATTTATGACGGAAGAACCCCCCAAAGTCATAAACGTTTAGAACCAATGGTACTCAATATTGACATAGCTCCCACTATCTTGCAATATGCTCACGTACCTATACCTTCTCGTATGCAAGGCAAACCCTTACAGCTCCTTATCAATACATCAAATACAAAGTGGCGAAAAGAATTTTTCTACGAACACCGCTATGACCCCGGCACATACCCGGTGTATATACCTATGACCGAGGGCATTGTTTCTGAGAAATATAAATACATGCGGTATTTTTGGTCAAAAACAGATACCACTACTCTTTACGAAGAGCTTTTTGCTTATCGTAAGGATAGTTTGGAAACATGTAATTTGGTGAATGAAAGTTCCTGTAAAGTACTGTTGGAAGAAATGTTAAAAAAAAATCAAAAAATAAAAACACTAATTAAATAATTTCGATTTTGAAGTAGGGCGGTTGAGTTGGTTGTAAGTAAATGCCACCAAAAGCACAAAAACCCCTGCTGTTACACTTATCAGTACATTGTAATATTTGGGCGCAGACAATGACAAACGTAGCAGTACGGTCGTAAGTGCAAAGGCCGAATACCGAAAAAGATGTAAATAATTGTTGGAGTAACGAAGCGATACAATCAATACCAAAATATCTGTAAAAATCAGTAACGTAAAGTATAAGTTAAATGAGCTTTTGAACTGATGATACTGTACAAAACCCCATATATCAGCCAATCCCAGCGACACAAAAAGTACAAGTAAAATCAAGGCTATAAATTTTTTGAAAATCACAAATTTACTTTGGTCTTCAGCGTTAGTGGTAATTTTGGTGTGTTTTTGCATACGATCAAAAACGACTGATACCAAAAAAATAATGACAGCTCCGAGAGCGTCAATCAGTAGCGGCAATAGTTCGATAAGTGTAGAAGGCTGCCATTCTATCTGGATAGGGAGATGCCCGAGTTCTTTGAAGGAGTCGCGGAGCAATATCAAAGAAACAATTTCAAATTGTTTGCTGATAGAATCTGCTACCGAATGAGTAAAGATAAAAACCAAACTCATGATTTCGGCAAGAAGTAAGACGCTAAAAGCCAATTCGATAGCAAAATAACGACTTACTTGAAAGGGCAGCACGCGCCAATAAGAAAGTAAACTCACCACAGCCCCGATCAAAAAGAATAATAAAACTACATTGCTTATAGCTCTTGATACACGAAGCGAATGCCATTGATGCTCTGCATGGTCGTACCATTGGGTGAGTAAACGGATAAATTGCATATCAAAATAGGATTTATTTTTTTGCGAAATTCACAAAAACTGCTCGCAAAAATAAGAGCCATGGCGTGCCATGCAGCAAAAAATCAAACCAATCCATGGCTTTCATACCCACGGCTCCACCGGCTATCCAACGTATTTTGCCAAATAAATGGGGTTCTGGAAAAAATGGGGCAAGCCCCAAGGTGAGGCTTGCTACCAACCATATTTTCCAGTTGTTGAAGAGTTTTGTTATTTCTTGCTCCATGGGTACGTTATCTGCCCCCAGAAAGTTTTGGGGAAGTCTTGCACATTTTCAAAACCCAATTTTACATCAGGGCGTTCTTGGGGTACGTGAGCTGTACCAAACAGATAGTCCCAAATACTAAGTGTAAGTCCAAAATT
>JBKBKL010000015.1:0-30549 GCA_046294665.1 Runella sp. | reverse complement strand
TAGCTGCCTTTGGGGAGTTCTTCGGCATGGTGCCATAGGTGCATTTGAGGGCTGTTGAATAGGTATTTGAGCGGGCCGAGTGGCAGGTAAATATTGGCATGATTGAGATGCCCAACGGCCAACGTAAAAATATGTACCACAAAGAAGTCATCAATACCGAAGCCTATCATAGCCAGCGGAATATACTCGAGGCTGCGGTAAATCACGTTTTCGGCCCAATGGTAGCGTAGGTGTGCCGCAAAGCCCATTTCTTCTACGCTGTGGTGTACCTTATGAAACTCCCACATCCAGGGCACTTTGTGGAGCAGGCGGTGGACATTCCATTGTACAAAATCACGTACTACAAATAAAATCACCAGCTGCGCCCACTTGGGCAGCATGGCTACGTTGATAGCTACCAAGTTGCGAATCCCAAACAAAGCCAAAAAGTCGTTGAATGCCTGCACAGCTACATTGGAGAGGGCGTTGTAAACCACCAGCGAAAACAGAAAGAAGTTGAAAAACATATAGAACACATCGAGCCAGAAATCGTGGCGAATGGCTTTTTGTTGTTTTCGCCACGGAAACGCCAATTCCAAGCCCCACACCAACAACGACAGCCCTACGAGCCAATAAAAATAGTTGTGCCACGAAGGCGACAAAATTTCATTGACAAGGTAGTTGAAATACCCCGTATATCCTCCAATAAACGCATCAATGTACTTTTGCATAATCTAAAATCAATTTTATCAGTATTCGATTTTTTTCGCCAATGGCACACGGATTCAAGGGATTAGACACGGATTCAATCTGTTTCCAATCGGTGTTTATCCGTGTTCGATTTTTTCGCCAATGGCACATGGGCTCAATTTATTCATATACTTTGTTTCCTTTTTTAAGCCATACGCCCCAAGTTTTGTTGTAGGCGTGTACGTCGTCGGTTTTACCTTTGGCATTGACGACCTCACCCCCTTGATTTTTCCATTCAAAAATACCTCCATAAAGGTTCTGAACATTCGTAAAGCCTTGCTTGATGAGTTTTTCGGCTACTTTTTCGCTTCTGTATCCTACCGAACAATACACCACTATCGGCTGATTTTTGGGGAGTTTTTCGAGAGGTGCAAGGTCAAGTTTATCATAGCCTACCCATACGGCATTAGGCAAGTGGCTCACTTCGTACTCACGCTGCTCACGTGCATCTACCCATACCAAAGGCTCGGAAGTTTTTTTCAGTTTTTGGACATCGGCCTCTGGCACCGAGTGCGAAAGCAAGGTTTTGAGTAGAACGCTGTAAGCACCACTTTCCACTTTGGCCGATTGTGCCGATGATTTTCCGAAAAGCATCATTGAAAAATAAATACTTAAAATAATTCTTTTCATTTCTTTATCGCAGTTGTAGGATAGCCCGCCGCACGCCAAGCGTTGATACCGCCGTCGAGATTATATACTTCTTTGAAGCCTTTTTGTTTCATCATGCGCATAGCAGAGCCACTACGCCCCCCCACGGCACAATACACAAATACAGGCTTCGACTTATCGAGGCCGTCTAACTGATGCTCAAAATGCGGCCCGTTGAAGTCCATTTGCTTGGCTCCTTCGATGACTCCTGCCGCCACCTCACCGTCGGTACGAACATCGAGCAAGATTTTGTTGGGCGTTTTTCCGAGCATTTCTTTGAACGTCTTGGCATCAATATTTTGTGCATTTTGGGCTTGGGTACAGCCATAAAACAACACCAAAACTGTCAATAAACTTAGTGCGAAAGATTTCATAATCAGATTGGGTTTAGTGTGAGTAACTACAAAATTACAACATTAGTCTTTCAGATTTTGTGATGATTGTTACAGAGATAACAAAAAAAAGGGTGGCTTATCGCCACCCTCCGCCCAAGGCTCGGTAAATATTCACCTTGGCGTGGAGTTGTTTGAGTTTTACCTCCACAAGATCTATTTTAGCGTCTAAGGCTTCTCGTTGGGTGAGCAGCACCTCGGCGTAGTCGGCACGGGCCGAATTGAAGAGGCTGTTGGCTATGTTCACCGATTGTTGTAAGATTTCGACCTCCCGCTTTTTGGTGTCGTAGCTTTGGGTGTAGTTGTCAATTTTGGCAAGTTGATTCAGTACGTCCACGTGGGCGTTGAGGATTGCCTGCTCATACTGTACCACTGCCTGAATCTGCTGGGCTGTGGCTGTATTGAACTGTGCTTGAATGGCATTTTTATTGACCAAAGGAGCCACCAAATCGCCGAGGGTATTGAAAAGGATAGATTCGGGCCTAAGTAGCAGCACTGGATTAAACGCCCTTAGTCCCACTCCTGCGCTGATACCCACCGACGGTAAAAAATTGGCACGGGCTACGCTCACATTGAGCTTGGTCGCCTGTAAGTTGGCTTCGGCTTGGCGAATATCGGGGCGGTTGAGCAGGAGTTGGGAAGGCACCCCCGCCTGCAACTCACCCAACGACAACCCCTCAAAAGCCTCTGAACTCCGTTGAATAGGCTGGGGCTGTCGTCCGGCCAAAAAGTTGAGGCGATTTTCGGTTTCGGTGATTTTCTGCTGAATATCATAGCGTAAGTTTTGGGTATTGAGCAACTGCGCCTCAAAACGATTGACAGCCAACTGCGATACCTTAGCGGCCTCTTTTTGCTGGCGTACTACCCGAAGGGCGTTCGTCTGAATGCCGATGTTTTGCTCGATGATGTGTAGCAGGTTGTCCAAGGCCATGAGTTCATAATATCCCTCGGCAAGTTCGGCCACGAGGTTGGTAACGACGAAGTTTTTGCCCTCTACCGAGGCCATGTAACGATACATAGCCGACTGCGTGGCGTTGCGGAGTTTGTGCCAAATATCAAGCTCCCAAGTGGCATAAGCCCCCAGCATGACATCGGGCAGGGGTGTAGGGAAATGCCGACCCGGCCGAATGTCCAACTGCTCCTCTACCGAGCCATTGCGGGTGTAGCGTCCTTCTTTTTCGATGCCTGTACCTGCCCGAAGCCGTACAAACGGGCGGTACTCCCCTCGGCGAGCAAGCACTTCGTTACGGCTGATTTCTATCTCCTGCCGCACGATGTTGAGTTCTTGGTTGTGCGAGAGGGCTTCCTCGATTAAACCTGCCAAATAAGGGTCAGCAAAATAGTTGCGCCAACTCTGAAAGGCTACATTGGTAGTGTCGAGTGAGGTTTTGTAACTCGTGGGCGTTAGGCGGTTTTCGCTACGAAGACTGACCTGTGGGGCTTTGCAGCCCCAAGCCAGCATGAACATTCCGACGACGATGTATCTATGGATTGACTTTAGTTCCATTGTTTTGATGTTTGCGGTTGGCTGCTTTGAGCAACACTCCCAGTTTTTTTACTTTTTTCAAAAGAGTAGCATTTTGCACAAAGTCCTCGCTTAGTGGCGTGTTGTCTTCGTTGCTGATGAGTTTTTTGCCTTCGGTCAGTTTGGCAAACACATAGTACAGCCCGGGGATAATAAGCACCCCGAAGACCGTCCCGAAAAGCATACCACCCAAAGCTGCCGAACCAATGGTGCGGTTGCCTACGGCTCCGGGGCCATGTGCTACTACAAGTGGTATCAAACCTGCAATAAAAGCAAAAGAGGTCATCAGAATAGGCCGAAAACGAGCTTTTGCACCAGCTATGGCCGAGTCCAGCACGCTTGCGCCTTGTTGCTGATGTTGTATAGCAAACTCCACTATCAACACGGCGTTTTTGCCCAACAACCCCACCAGCATTATCATAGCGATTTGGGCATAGATGTCGTTGGCAAGCCCCATGGTTTTGAGCAACAAAAACGTTCCAAAAATCCCCACCGGCAGCGACAACAGTACCGCCAACGGTATGATAAAACTCTCGTACTGTGAGGCCAGCACCAAATAGACGAAGATAAGCACCACTGCAAAAATGTAAAGGGCTTCGTTGCCTCGGTGGGCTTCGTCGAACGACAGCCCTTCCCAAGCGATGTCGTAGCCTTGTGGCAAGGTTTTTTCGGCTACTTCCTGAATGGCCTTTATGGCATCGCCAGTGGTGTAGCCCTTAGCCGGTACACCTCTGATAGAGGCCGAGTTGTAGAGGTTGAAACGGGTAATTTCGTTGGGGCCTTGCGTTTTGCGAATGGTCATAAACGACGAGTACGGTACCATGTCGCCGTGGTCGTTGCGCACAAAGAGGTTGAGCAAGTCCGACGGCAAGCGGCGGTAGTCGGGGGCGGCTTGGGTGTAAACTTTATAGAAAGTGTTGAAACGAGTAAACCCTTGCTCGTAAGTACTACCGATGAGAATATTGAGGTTTTCCATGGCTTTGCCTATCGAAACGCCCTTTTGCATAGCGGCTTGGTTGTCTATGACCAGTTCGTACTGGGGGTAATTGGCCGCATAAAACGTAAATAAGCCGGTGAGTTCTTTGCGTTTGCGGAGTGACTCCATAAACTCTTGGTTGATTTTGTCGAACTCTTGGTAATCTACCGTAGGGTTTTTGTCCAACAAACGCAGCGAAAAGCCGTCGGACGAACCATAGCCGGGTACGGCAGGCGGCTCAAAATACTCAATCACCGCCCCCAAATCTTTCGATTTTTCTTCCAATTCTTCGATGACCTCTTTGACCGAATGGTGGCGTTCGTGCCAATCTTTGAGGTTGATAAGGCAAGTGCCGGCATTGGACCCACGTCCTTCGGTAAGAATTTCGTAACCGGCCAGCGAAGTGATTGACTTCACATCGGGGATTTCCTCGCCGATTTTCTGGAGTTGGCGGGCTACTTCGTTGGTGCGTTCGAGGGTACTGCCGGGAGGCGTTTGGATAATGGCATACACTTGCCCTTGGTCTTCGTTGGGAATAAAACCCGACGGCAATACCTGCGTAAGACTCCACGTACCAAAGGCAAACGCTATCAGCACCCCAAACGTGATGACCCGCCGATTGACAATGTAAGTGAGCAAACGGGTGTATCGCCCCAAAAGTTTTTCAAAACCTCGATTGAACCAATCCAAAAACATCGCAACGGGCGACTTTCGACGGTGTTGGTGTGGGTTATGTTTTTTGAGAATCATGGCACAAAGCACGGGGGTAAGCGTAAGAGCCACTATCCCCGACAGCACAATAGAGCTGGCCATGGTGATTGAAAACTGCCGATAAAATACCCCTACCGGCCCAGTCATGAAAGAAACAGGCACAAACACCGCCGTCATGATGAGCGTAATGGCAATGATAGCCCCACCGATTTCGCCTACAACTTTCTGTACGGCTCGATAGGGCGAGAGGTGTTCGGCTTCCATTTTGGCGTGTACCGCCTCTACGACTACGATGGCATCGTCCACCACAATACCAATGGCCAATACAAGGGCAAACAGCGTGATGAGGTTGAGGGTAAGTCCAAAAAATTGCATCACAAAAAACGCTCCCACCAACGAAACCGGCACCGCAATAAGTGGGATAATGGTAGAGCGGACATCGCCCAAAAACAAAAATACCACCAAAGCCACCAGTACAAATGCCTCAAACAAGGTGTGCAGTACTTGCTCGATAGAGGCATTGACAAACTTCGATACATCGTAGTTGATTTCGTAGTGCATACCCGGCGGGAAGTCTTTTTCGAGTTCTGCCATTTTCAGCTTCGTTGCCTCGATGACCTTGCTGGCATTGGTACCGAAGTTTTGTTTGAGTACGATTGATGCCGACGGGTAGCCGTCTTTGTTGGCGTAAATGTCAAAAAACTCACTGCCCAACTCCACCTCGGCAATGTCTTTGAGTTTTAAGATTTCGCCTTCGGCATTGGCCCTTACGATGATGTTTTCGTACTCTTCGGGTTTATTGAAACGTCCTTTGTAGGTGAGTGTAAATTCGAGCGATTGTACCTGCTTGCCCGAACTCAAGCCCAGCCTTCCGGGCCGACCGATGACACTCTGCTCTTCCATGGCTTTCATCACTTCTTCGGTCGAGATGTTGTAAGCCCGCATACGGTCGGGTTTGAGCCACACCCGCATGGCGTACTGGCGGCTACCGAGGTTTTGCGCTCTACCCATACCCGATATTCGCTGGAGTTCGGGCAGTAGGTGTACGTTGGCGTAGTTGTAGAGAAACTTCTCGTCGGCGTGTTTGTCGGTACTGTAAATATTGAGGTACATCAACATACTGGGCTGTATGGGTGTGATGATAAGCCCTTCCCGCTGCACCAAAAGCGGGAGGTTATTCATCACTTGGTCCACACGGGTTTTGATGTTCACTACGGCGGCGTTGGGGTCGGTACCGGGTTCAAACACTACTTGGATAGTAGCCTCACCAGCACTGGTGGCATCGGAGATGAGGTACTGCATACCCTGCACCCCATTGATGGCACGTTCGAGGGGTATGAGTGTGGACTCAACCAAAATCTGTGCACTCGCTCCGGGATACGCTATGAACACATTGACACGAGGCGGCGAGATGTCGGGAAACTGCGATATGGGCATTCGGTTGATAGACAATATGCCCACAAATACCAACGCAATAGATATGGAAATAGCCAATACTGGCCTTTCGATGAATTTCTGAAACATAACAACAAAATTTTGGAGGTGAAAACTACTCGGCGTGTAAGTGTGCCAAATCTTGTAGCACGTCTTGGAGTGAGGCGTTTGTAAAATGAATTTTCTGGCCGTTTTTCACTTTTCGCAGCCCGTCCACCAGTACCATTTCTCCTTCCTTCAAGCCACTGACAGTAGCGTAGAGGTGGGGCATTTCGGTTGCTATATTGACTTCTTGCAGTCGGAGTGTGCCGTCGTTGCCCACTACATACACAAATTTTTTCTCCAAAATCTCGAAAGTAGCTTTTTGAGGCACGAGAAGGGCATTTTTGAGCGATACCGGCATCAGAATATTACCGGTTTCGCCATGACGCAGTATGTTTTGTGGATTGGAGAAAGTCGCTCTGAAAGCAATGTTACCCGTTTCGTTGTTGAAGTCGGCTTCAATGGTCTCGATAATTCCTTGTTGGTCAAAAAGTTGGTGGTTTGCCATTTGGAGTTGCACGGCCACTTTATTGCCGGCTTTGGCACGATTGGAGTAGTCCAAATATTCGGTTTCGGGTACGTTGAAATACACCCACATTTTGCTGTTGTCGGAGAGAGTGGTGAGAAGCGCGCCCTCGTCCACTAAGCTACCGAGCCGCACGTCATTGAAGCGACCCACGATACCGTCGAAGGGGGCTCGTATTTCGGTAAAACCCAAGTGAGCCTGCGCCAAGGAGAGTTCGGCCTTAGCTTTATCGAGTTTGGCTTTGATGAGGGCCAGTTCGTTCTTCGAAACGATGTTGCTATCGGCTAACTGCTTGGTATTGCGGTATTCGGTTTCGGCAAAATTTACTTCGGCTTGGGCTTTTTGGGCTTCGGCATTATAGACCAAAGGCATGATTTGAAACAACAACTGCCCCTTGCGTACTCTTTGGCCTTCGTCCACATAGATTTTTTGGAGGTAGCCTTTTTCGAGAGCACGCAGTTCGATGTGCTGTATAGCCCTGATTTGGCATACATACTCTTTGTTGAAGGTGGTATCTTTTTTGATAATTTTGGTTACGGGAAGTGTTATTTCCTCGTTCGATTCTTTTTCGTGGTGCTGGCAGGAGGTGATCAATAGTAACACCAAGCCCGTGAGAGCTATTATATTTTTCATGAAATTGCTGATTTACTGAATGATACAAAAAGAGGACTTGAGCCGACGAATGGGTCTGCGCTCGTCAAGCTATGTTAGCTTATACAGTGGTAAATCAGCATAGAAAACTCCGCCAAGCGTGGTGCAGCACAAAAAGCGGCACGCCGGGGAGGTTTTCGATAAAAAGCGAGTATTGGTGTAGCCGAAGCGAATAGAGCGAAAAGGTAGCGTTGGGTACTTTTTCGGTGGGAAGTTGTGTACTTAAATGTAGAAAAGACGTGTCCTCGTTGGTGTCATCATCGGTATCGGTTTCTTCAAGCTCGACGGTTGCGACGAGTGCCGAGGAGCAGGAGGATTGGGTATGAGAACAACCTTGATGGCTACAAAAGTGAGCTTGGTGAAAAGTAGCGGTGTGGTTTGTAGTATTTGAAAAAGCCTCAATGCCACCCAAAAAGCTAAAAAACCAAAAGTACAGTATGAATATCATACTATTCCGGACAATGTTCTCCAGAGCATCGTCCGTTTTTGGGGCATTATTTAGCTTTGGGTCAAGCACGAAAATTCCGTTGTTAGAGAATGGAAGCCTTTTTTGCTTTGACTGTGCCAACACCCAAAGGTTTAAAATGGTTCGTAAAACTTTTAAACTCCTAAAAATTTTTGAGTTTAGCCTTCATTATTTTTTCTCCAACCCTTTGATAATATCCTCCCAGCGGTAATACTGAAAAGTGCGGTCAGTGGACATAGCCACGAACAACCCTCGCCGAAAGCGTTTACCTAATGGTAGATGCGTAACGTCGCTGCCGTCGCTCTCTTGGGTTTGGGTTTTGACAATCCCCAGCAGCGGGTGTTGGTTAGGACTGGTGAGGGTGCCTTCTCTGGGAAAAATTCGGAATTGATTGGCTTGTTGGTCAGACACCAAGATATAGCCTGTACCCACCGAGGTTTTATAAATCGAAATACCCTCGTGGTCGTCTTTGAAGCCCTCCGTGCCGAAAAGTGCCAGTTCTGTGCTTGAACTGTCGGGGTGGGCGTAGTATTTGCGTATGCCGATGTTTTCGTCGGAGTAATAGACATAGCCGAGTTCGTTGTCCACAGCGATTGATTCGATTTCTTTCTTGCCCGAATACTTCCCAAATTTTCTGACCAATTGACCTTCGACTATACCTTGCGCATTGGCTTTGAGCTGATACTGAAACAAATACCCCTCGGCAGGGCCACTTTTACGCCCGACAATGGCATAAATTTCTCCTTTATGTGTGTAAAGAGCAATCCCCATCGGCGACCGTTCGGCTTCGCCTTCAAAGACCGAGATGCCGCCTCCGTCTATGATTTTCATATCAGGAAGGCTTATGACTCTGATTTTGTTGGTGTTTCGTTCGGTACATACGGCGATGTCTGCTTGTTTACCGTTGGGGAGTTTCAATCCGTATGCGATGTCCACGTTGTTGGGGCGGCTGATACCCAAGATATTTTTTTCTTTGAGGTTTTTGCCGTTGAGGTCGAAAACATAAATGCCGCCGTCGCCGCTTTTGCCGCCTTTGTCGGTACCGATGATGAGGCTTTTTTTAGGCCGTCGGGCATTATACCAAATAGCGGGGTCGTCGGTATCGTAGCGCACGGTATCAGTGATGACGACGGGCTTGGCTTCCCAAACAGGTACATTTTGGGCTTTTAGAGCCGAACAACAAATCAGAAAGAGGAATGATATTTTTTTGGGCATAAGTTATCAAGAAAATTAAACCATTAAGAAGTGAAGGGTATTAAGATTGAACACTCTTAATGCTTCTTAACTCCTTAATGGTTGAGTAAAAATCAACAATTAGTTTGTGCCTTTGGCACCGATGTAGCTGGCTGGGGCAGGGGCGGTATAGCTTTTGCCACCGAGCGTTAAACCTGCTGTAAAGTGTGGTGCAAAATCAGTACGACCTTTGCCCAATACAGGAGAGCCGGTTTGTACTTTAAAGTCCCACGCTGTATTGAAATCGGGCGACATTTCGGGATTGTTCAAAGGGAAGTTTACAAATTTGGGGTCGTTTTCGCCTGCTTTTGTGCCACGAATATCGTTGGTGCCGGCGATGATTTCTTTGTCAGGCTGGAATTGCTTCACACACGTTTCGGTAAAACCATAGAAGAAGTTGTTGCTGGCAAAAGTACGGCTGTCTTCGGGTTTTTTGGTATCACGCTTGAAGCCAAAACGGTTGTTTACGTACAAGTTGTTTACAACTTCGGCACGGGCACTGGTTTCTACCCATACTGAGCCGCCTTTGATGGTAGGACGCCGCCAGCCGGCGTTGATGAACGTATTGTTATAGGCTTTTACATAAATTTGAGGTGATTTCTCGCCGGCATTGGATAGTTTGATGGCGTTGGTATTAGGGCTGTAAATCACGTTGAAAGCCACATCGGCCAGTACGCCCGACTTGATGTTTACGGCATCGCCACCGTTTTGACCCGATGTATAAAACAAGTTGTTCGATACGATACATTTGCCACCCTCGATGTACATGATGTCTTCGGCAAAGTTGTTCATACGTGAGTTTTGAATCACAAACGTACCGTTTTCGTTGATGAAGTTGATACCCGGTACCCCCTCACCGGCAGCAGCTTTGAACAAACCCGCTTTTACCGAAGGTGATGCTTCGGTAGTGGTAGCACCCCCGTATTCGAGCACGGCGTGTTGAATCAGCAATTCTTGCGAAGTTTTGGCACAAATCAAACCACCCCACATACGGCCCCACTTGTTGGCAGCAGTTTTGAAGGCATCAGGTACAGTGAGTTGTACCGGATTGGCAGCCGTACCAAGTATAAACAAGTTGCCTCTAACTATTACCTCAGGCTTGATGACCGAATCGGCAAAAATCACCTTCACGCCTTCTTCAATGGTGAGGCTTTTACCTTCGGGAATAATGAGGTGGTTTTTGACGGTGTAAGTACCGCCTTTTGTCCACACACCCGATACTTCGCCCGCTACGCTTTCATTGACAGGGGCTGGCTCGTTGGTTTTGTTGCAGGCATTGAGCATGGCAACAGCAACGATAAATGCAAAGATTGAAAACTTGTTTCTCATTGTACTATAAAATTAAATTGGTTGCTATAATTTGAATCGAAGACCGAATAAATAGGCTCGTTGGTAATAATCACGCCGCACGAGTGTCTGTTGGAGGCTGTTTTCTTGGTAAGGTAGCCCTTCATTTTTGGGATTAACGTTTTGGATATACACTTGCAAGGGGGTATTGAGTAGGTTGTTGGCTTTGGCAAACACCACCCATTTTTTGCCGAATCCTTTTTCGAGCGAGGCATCTACCTGCACAAATCCCTGCTGCCAGAGGTCATTGTCGAGAAACTGCGACACGGTGAAAATACGCTTACCAGTGTAAGAGGCTGCCAATTGGGCATCGAGTGTTTTGGCCGTATTTTTGTAAAGCAAAGTAGCATTGTAAATATGCCTCGACTGGCCATAGAGTGGGCGAGTTTGGTTTTGCTGGACGGTTCTCAAGTCGCCGTTGGTGTCTCTTATTCGTATGGTTTTGAGGGTAGTGATGTTGGAGTTGGTGAAAGTGTAGTTGGCTTTCAGTCCCCATTTGCCGATGTATTTGATAAAGTCAAGTTCGAGGCCGTAGTTTTGAGCGTTGCCAAAATTGCCGGGGGTGTACAGAATACTCTGGCCACGATTGGCATCGGCTTGGAGGGTGTATTCGATAGGGTCTTTGATGAATTTATAAAACAAGCCCACCATGATTTGCTCGCTGGGTCGGGGGAAAAACTCGTATCGCAAATCGAGGTTGTCGGCTATGGCACGGCGCAAATCGGGGTTGCCTCGTTCGGTAAATTCCTCATTGATAATACGATAAGGCACAATCTCGAAGAAGCCCGGCCGGTTGATAGAGCGGAAGTAGGAGAATCGGACATTAACTCTATCACGTGGCATGAACTTGGCTTGTAAGCTGGGCAAAAAGTCAGTATAAATCTGAGAGCCAACAGGGCGGTCTTCGCCAATTGGGAAGAGCATCGAATAGCCTTGGTCTGTATGCTCTACCCGAAGCCCACCTACAAACTGTGTATTCCACTTCGTAAACTTAAACTGCCCATAAGCCGCCCCAATGCGCTCGGTCGCATCGTAAGACAATGCCGTAGCCACAGCCCCACGAGGATTGATTAAACGCCAGCGAATATCTGTAAAGCCCTGATAATTAACCCCATATACATCAAACGGATTACTCGGAGCAAAAGCGTAGTTGTTGTAAAAATTGTTGCGGGTTTTGTCCCTGTAAAGTCCTCCGCCACTGAGTTCGAGGCGGGTTTGGGCTATTTGTACAGGGAGAATGAAGTTTAGGTATAGCGCAAGGTCTTGGTCGGAATTGTGCTCCCACCGCCGATTGAGTGAGTTGGGATAGGTGATGCGCTCCACGAAGTTCTGGCTGTTGCCCAAAAGTTGCAAACTGGTGTTGTCGGGAATGGCGTTGGTAGCCAATGAATACGCCCCCGCCCATTTGAAAAGCAAACGCCCCAAAGCGTGTTCGCCTTTGAGCGTGGAGTTCAAGATTTGCTGTCGGGTTAGGCGCAGACGCTTGTTGAAGGCGAGGTTGTAATTGCCCATTTCGGGGAAATACCCAAAAGAAAACTCTGTGATTTTGGTATCACGGGTTTGTATGTTGTCGAGGTTTAGGAAGGCATTGTACCATTCTAAGCGATGCTGTGGGCTGAGTTGCCAGTCGGCTTTGAGGTGTATGCCATAGCGGGTTTGTTGTTCCGAAAACTGCCGCTCGTTCATCTTCGTAATGGTAGAGGTGCGGTCGGTATCCACGTTTTGGGCTTCAAAAAACAGGCTATTGACTCCCCTGAATGTATTTTGATAACTGGCTGCCGCCAAAACACCCAGCTTATCTCGTAAGAAACGCCGTCCCCAAGCCAAACTTCCTACCAAGTTGGGCGGGGGCGTTTGGTTTTTGATATTGAGGCGGTTGAAGTTGAAGTCCGAAAGAGTAGCGTTATAGCCATTGCCGTTGATTTCATAGGGCGACCGAAACACAATACCCCGATAAGGGTAACGGGCGTAGTCTTGCTGGGTAAATAGTTCGGAGAAACCTGTGGCGATGTTGGCGGCAAAATAAGCCTGTTGCGGGGCATTCTTCATCACTAAGTTGATAGCTCCCCCAATGGCATCGCCTTCCAAATCGGGTGTGAGCGATTTGACGACTTCGAGGCGGTCGAGCAAGTCTGCTGGAAAAATATCGAGCGGAACGTAGCGGTAGCGGTTGTCGGGGCTGGGGATTTTCACGCCATTGACGAGTGTATAATTGTAGCGTTTGTCCATGCCTCGCACTATGGCGTGCTGGCCGTCGCCGTTGCTGTTGCGCTCTATGGAGATACCCGACACCCTTTGGATTACATTGGCCACCGTTACATCGGGCGAGATTTGTATGGCTTTGGCAGCCACTACGTTGAGTACATTGTCGGCTCGGCGTTCGAGGCTGCGGGCACTTTCGTCAGTTTCTACTTGATAGCTACCCTTTACGACTACTTCTGTCAGCAATCGTTGGTTTTCTTCGAGTAATATAACGAGTGGCTCGCTGGAGGGCGTGTGTGTAACGGTACGTGTATTGTACCCTATGTAACTCACCTCAAATGTAAGTATTCTGCCGCTTGGGAGGTCTTTGAGCAAGAAAGAACCGTCCAAATCGGTGGTAGTACCCTTACCCGTTTCTTTCACATAAACGGTTGCACCGATGAGTGCTTCCTTGGTTTTAGCATCAAGTATAGTACCACGCAGATTGAGGGCATAGCAACAATTAGCCCATATAAGAAGAAAAACAATAAACCGTAATGTCATTTATATAAGAGGAAGTATTCACTCACAAAAGTACGGCTTAGTGCTGGTGCTTGGGGTCAAGAGATTGTTATCAAACCGATAATTATAAATTCAATAGAATAACAAAAATTTAACCTCTGACAAAGTGTTGAACTTTGCCAGAGGCCATGTTGATTTGTAAATGAGAAACTTTATAACTCCACCTTCACGCCCAAATTAAGCGCAAGCGGCATACCCGGACGGTAGCCTTGCGGCAGGTTGGCTACGATGTAGTCTTTGTTGAAAAGATTATTGATCATCGTATAAAAACTCAACGAACGACAGAGGCGATAGTTGGCACTTACATCAAATACCCAATATTGGGCAATGGTGTTCACATCGCTGTATCTCACGCCATCGGCAGGAATAATTCTCTCACCCTGACCGGGACGTGTGCGGGTATCGCCTGTGAAACGACTGACCAGCGATACGTTAAATTTTGGGTGTTCGAGGGTGAGGATACCAGTAAACAAATGCGGCGTAATGAACGGTATAAAATCGCCTTTGTTGATTTGGCCATTGCCCCAGTCGCCACCGCCGTTGATGAATGTTTCTTGAAATTTGGCCGAAGTGTATGTGTAAGCGATGTTGAGGGGGAGTTTTAGTTTCGACTCATTTTTTGACCACGATAGCAGGTCATATTCTACGCTCATTTCCAAACCTTGAACTTTGGCGCGGCCTGCATTGAACATATCCCCTGTACCCAGCCCCCCTGACGACATAGCATCAGAGCCGAGGATATTTTGGTAGTCGTTGAGGAAAGCGGCTATTTGTGTTTTGAAATGGTCGTTTATGAAACGGTATCCTAACTCATAATTGAGTGCTTTTTCGGTTTTGGCTTGGGTAATCGAAGTAACCGAAGGCATACCGGGAGGCGAAAATCCTTTATGTACACCGCCGAAAATGTGGGTAGTTTTGTTCAAATCCCAATTGAATCCGACACCCGGTAAAAAGACGGTTAGTTGATTTGTAGCGGTTCGAAGGTTATTACCCAAGCGGGCATTGTCTGCGTTGCCGAAGTTTTGAAGTTCGAGATTGATATTTTCTGTTCGGAAACCCGGGCTAAGGGTGAATCCCTTGTACGAGATTTCGTAGTTGAGGTAAGTAGCCATGCTATTGGCCAAGCGAAGTTGATTTTCGTTGTTGCCCTTTACACCTGCTGTGGTCAATATCATCTGGCCGTTGGTCATCGCAAAGGTAGATTGAGTAGCGTAGCGGTCAGCTTCGTCTTCGTGGTATCGAATACCAGCTTGGAGGCTGTGTTCGATAGAGCCTGTGTTGAAATCGAATTTTAGATTACTTTGTATTCCTCTCACATTGAAGTCGCGAGCGGCACTTTGATAAACGATGTTGCCATTGGCTCGCCCTGTCATGATTTGATAAGGGGTAGCGTGCAGGATAGGATTGGCCAAAATATTATTGAGGCTTTGCCCCCCTATGGAGTTTACCCGTGCCCAATCCCTAAAAGTATTGGCATAATAGGCGGTGGTCGTGAGGCCGAGTTTTTTGGTAAAGTTAATGGCATGATTGAGCGACAAATTAGTATGCTTCATGTCCAAAATATCTCTTTGGGTAGCGGCATAGCGGCGGTAGGGATTGGCTACGAAATCCTCAAAAGTAAGCCCTAAATACGATTCGTTGCCGTCTTCGGTCATATTGACAAACTTGAAAGTAAGCGACTGGGGTATTTTGGCATCGGCAGCACTATGCCAACGGAATTTGCCCATCACATCACGGCGGTCGAAACCTGTATTGCCACCACCGTCCAGTTGTTTGAAACCATTGCTCGCCCAGCGGTTTACTTCAAATACATAGTCGAAGTTTTGGTTGCTGTCGCCTACCCATATACGCTGCTGATTGGTACCAAAACTCCCATACGAAAGCTGGGCAAAACCTTGAAATGACGTAGGAATAGGCGTAGAAAGTAAATTGATTGCCCCACCAATAGTATAGGGGCCATGCTTGATTTGGCTACTGCCTTTGAGTACTTCTATTCCACTCATACGTGCCATCGTAGGGAAATAATAAGCCGCTGGGTCGGCGTAAGGGGCTGGGGCCATCAGTACGCCGTCTTCCATGATAGTAATTTTGGCACTGCGGTTTACAGGAGTACCTCTGAGGCCGATATTGGGACGAAGTCCAAACCCTTCTTCATCTCTAATATTTACACCCGGTACGATGCGCAATACTTTATTGACATCGGGCTGGTTGAGTAAGGCCAGTTTTTTGGGAGAAATGATTTCGCCCGAACCAGGCAACGACCACGCCCTTGAACCGATGATCGTTACTTCAGTCAATAAATTCACACTGTCTTTGGGCTGCATTTGCGCTTGGCATATTGAACTACACAAGCCAAAAATCAAGTAGGTAGCTTTTTTCATAAAATATTTTATTTAGACTTAATATAAATAATACATGCCACAAAGATATATTTAGACTGATTCTAATCAAAGTTTTTTGATAAAAAAATGACAAGGCCAAGAGTGCCTTGTCAAGAAAACGGAATAAAAAAAAGTTATTTTTTGGTACAAGTATTCAGCCCTACTAAGGCCAAAGCATTGTCAGCCAATCCTGATTGGATTTTTATGTTATTTTTTGGTACAAGTATTCAGCCCTACTAAGGTATAAAGTGGGCAAAAACTCACCAAACTTGTGAGGGTAAATACGCCTGCCACTACCCAAGCTACAATACCCAGAGTACCTGTGATGGTGCCATTATAGGCCAAAAAAGCCAGTATGACTGCTACAATAAGCCGAATGGCTCGGTCGAGAGAACCCATGTTTTTTTTCATTTTTTTGGAGTAGGTTAATGGTTAAAGAAATCAACAACAAAGTAAAGAGCCACAAATAACAATGTACACAATAGACAAACTATAATCAATTTGAAAAGTTTGGACTTCATAATTTTGGTAAAAACCGACCACTTTTATGACGATATTGGCTATAATCAGAATACTTTTTGCTCAACAAGGCCTCCTCATAGATTGATTTCAAATAGAAAAATATCGTTAAAATAAAACTGATGAGAAGTTTCCAGTAACTTCCTCTGTAAATCGCCCAAGCCCACACAAAAATCAAAATTCCAGTATAGACAGGGTGTCTGATGTATTTGTAAAGACCTGTATTAACCAAATACCCTTTTTGCTTGGGGGTTGGGAAAGGAGTGAGGTTTTGGTTGAGTTGTATCAATGCCAGCGACATCACTGCCAAACCCAAAAGACTGACTGCTAAGGCCATAAAGCGATATGTACCCAAAATTTCAAAACTCCCCAATGGCTCACCAAGCGGAAATATATAAACGATCAACAGCACTACCTGTATGCCTACGAGTACTTTGTCTTTGGTAGGCAATGGCATGGCTTAAGTGAGTTGGTTGACGATATTGACCAACTGATTTTTCTGTACTACTCCCGACTGCCGCCATTTGATTTGTCCTTTCTGAAAAAGTATCAACGTAGGCACACCTTGTATGCGGTAGGTTTGAGCCGCTGCGGGGTTTTTGTCCACATCTATTTTGATGACCCTCACTCTATCGCCCATCTGAGTAGCAAAATCCTTGAGGATAGGAGCCATCATTTTGCAAGGGCCACACCATTCGGCAAAAAAATCCACCAGCACGGGGGTTTCACCGTTGATGAGTTGTTGAAACGATTCTTGTTTACTGTTCATCTGTCTTTTTTCTGAAAATAGGTTCAACAAATCCTACTACTACATAGCCTATGAGCATACCATAAGGTATCATTGTTTGCCAGTTGGCTTTCAGAGGGCAAGTACCTGTGAGGCAGCCTACTTCTTTCCAATAAATATAGCCACCGATGCCTCCCAGCACAATCCCTGCTATGGTCAATGTGGTTTTATTTAACATCTTCATAAGATATTTCTTCGACACTTTGTTTGGTATGGGTAGGTTTCTGTGGTGAGCAGCCATTGGCTCCACAGCAACCTACATTGAATATGGCTTGCAAAGCAAAAATGGCTGCTATCAATCCAAAAAGTGGTTGTTTATCAGCAAAGGCACTATATCCGAGCCACAGTGCCATTACCAAGCGTAAGATACGCATCAAATCCCAAGATTGCAAAAGAGTGTTTATCATGGCATCAAATGATTTAGTCCTTTGTGATTTTTAGACATCAATAACTCATGATTCCCCCCGACAAGTTGTAGAGAGAAGTGAAGCCATTGGAAGCCATAGCCCCACAAGCACTCGCACTTCTGTTGCCACTTCTACAATAAACGACGTACGTTTTTTCTTTGTCTAATTTATTGATTTTTGACATGAAATCGGGACTCATCAAATCTATGTTGATAGATTTTTTGATAGCATGCTGCCGATGCTCCGCTGGGGTACGTACATCGAGTAGTACTGCATCAGGATTTTCACTCAAAAATTGATCAAGATCACGTGCCGAAAGGCTTTCATAAGATTTCTTAGTTTTGAATAATCCAAACATGGTCGTAAATGTTTAAAAGTGATATTACAAAGTTCGGCTTTTGGACGCAACTTTGAAGTGATAATTGTTACATAACCTCTAAAAACTATGAAAGAGTTAAGAATCAATAAGCGAATACTTCATTGTCTTAACTCTTTCATAGTATTAAAGGTAGATTACAGCAATGTCGTTGGACAGACGTAATCTGTTATTTGGAGTTTTCCGGTAGCTTTTAGAGCCGCAAAGCCCCCTGCTATGTCAATCAGATTTTGATAGCCTCGAGCTTTGAGTATCGAAACCGCTATCATCGAGCGATACCCACCTGCACAGTGTACATAATAGGTTTCGTTGGGATTGATACGTGCCATATTTTGATTGAGGAAGTCAAGCGGTAAGTTTTCGACTCCTACTACATGCTCTGAATCATACTCACTCTTGCGGCGCACATCAAATACTTTGATTTCGGGGTTTTGTAAAAACAAATCGGCAAATTTGTCAGCCGAAATGGATTGTACAGTGTCTATTTCTTTACCAGCTTTTTGCCATGCTTCAAAACCCCCTTCGAGGTAGCCGATGCAGTTGTCGTAGCCTACGCGAGAGAGCCTGATGATACTTTCTTCTTCTTTGCCCAAATCGCAGACTAACAAAATGGGTTGTTTCAAGTCAGGAATGAGTGTACCTACCCAGTTGGCAAACTGCCCGTCGAGGCCGATATTGATGGAATTTGGAACAAACCCTTGTGCAAAAGTTTGAGCCGTTCTGACATCAAGCAAAAGTGCCTCGGTTTCGTTGGCAGCAGCCTCGAATGCTTCAGGTGATAGTGCTTGTGCAGCACGCTCCATGACATTGTCAAGGCTTTCATAACCTTGAATATTCATCAATACATTTTGAGGGAAATATGCTGGAGGTGGAGTCAAGCCAGTCAAAATTTCTTTGATAAATTCTTCCTTAGTTAGTTTGGGATTGAGGGCGTAGTTGGTATGTTTTTGATTGCCGAGTGTATCGGTGGTTTCTTTGCTCATTTTTTTGCCACAAGCCGAGCCAGCACCATGTCCGGGATAAACGATGAGGCTGTCAGAGAGAGGCATGATTTTGTTGTGAAGTGATTCGTAGAGATGCCCGGCGAGTTTTTCTTCAGTCAAATCGCTGATGACGTGCTGTGCCAGATCAGGCCGACCTACATCGCCTATGAAGAGGGTATCGCCTGTAAATATGCCATGTTCTTGGCCTTCTTCGTCAATCAACAAATAGCAAGTGGACTCCATCGTATGGCCAGGAGTATGTATGGCCTTGATCGTAACGTTACCTATTTTGAACTCCTGACCGTCTTGGGCAATGATAGCCGCATAAGCGGGCTTAGCATTGGGACCAAAAACGATGTCTGCCCCACTTTTTTCGGAAAGGTCTAAATGCCCTGATACAAAATCGGCGTGAAAATGGGTTTCAAAAACGTACTTAATTTTCGCCCCCGATTGTGCCGCACGCTCCATAAATGCTTTGACATCGCGAAGTGGGTCAATAACCGCCGCTTCTCCATTAGACTCGATGTAGTAAGCAGCTTCGGCCAAACAGCCTGTGTAGATTTGTTCTACTTTCATGGGTATTTAAATGGTTTTAGGTGAAACATGTGAGGTGTTTATCCTCAAAAATTTTGTTTGATTGATAGTACAAAATTAGTTGCCTAAAGCCTCCCAATCTGTAACATCAGCTACACAAAAAACTGATTGTCATCAGCCCAAAGTATGAC
The DNA here is from genome assembly GCA_046294665.1 of Runella sp. Lineage (GTDB taxonomy): Bacteria > Bacteroidota > Bacteroidia > Cytophagales > Spirosomataceae > Runella. The sequence goes on along the minus strand of JBKBKL010000015.1, from coordinate 10,928 downwards.
TTTGGTCAATGGCTCAATAACTGTTTTCGTCCAGTTTCACCTTGCCTCTGAATGTCCAAAAAACAAATGAAGTATAAACCGCTACCAAAGGGACTCCAATAGCTGCAATAGTAAGCAATATTCGTAAGGTTTTGGTCGTAGAAGCACTATTATGGACCGTCAAATGAAAATTGGGGTCTAAGGTAGAGATGAGGATATTGGGATAGAGTCCCACGGCTACCAAGACAAGCAACAAACCAGCTACAACAGAGGAAGAAGCAAAAGCCAAACGGTATTTTCGTTTGGAAATTTGCCTCGTAATGTTGGCCACAGCCAAAATAGCCAATACTGGAAACCCAAACATATAAGGTACTTCTTTGTAACGATTGACCATGTGTGGTACATACAACAAAGTAGTAACTGACGTAAGGGCAAACATCAACACAAAAAATATGGTGGTATTTTTTACCAATATGGTTAGTTTGGTATATAGGCGATTTTCAGTTTTCATAACCAAGTAAATGGCTCCGTGCATCATAAACAGTGCCAGCGATGTAACGGCTATAAGCAATGCGTATGGGTTGAAGAAATCGCTAAAATGCCCTCTGAAAATAAAGTCTTTATCGAAAGGTATTCCTAAAATAACATTGCCCAATACCAAACCCAGCGATAGGGCTATCAAAATCGAAGAAAGACTGTAGCTGATGTCCCACATACGTCGCCACCAGCGCATGGGTTCTTTGGAACGAAACTCTATCGAAATAGCACGAAAAATCAACATCACCAAAAAAACCATGAAAAGCTCGTAAAAAGACGAAAAAACGGTAGCATATACCAGCGGAAAACCCGCAAACAATGCCCCTCCACCGATGACAAGCCAGACCTCGTTGCCGTCCCATACGGGACCTATGGCATTGAGTGCGATCCGTCTGCTTTCTTCTTTTTTGAAAAACAAATGCAACGCCCCCGCACCCAAATCAAAGCCGTCGAGTATGGCATAACCGCTAAATACACCTCCTACCACCAAAAACCACCAAGTGGCAAGGTCTATTCCCAATATCGTTTCCATAAAATTTACAAGATAGGATTATCACGTTTTGAATAAACAGGAACTATCTCCAAATGCCCCTTTTGATCAGTAGGGCCATGTTTTATTTTTTTGTTGAGCAGATACAAAAACAATAAAAAAAGCACTACATAGACTATCGTGAAGAGAACCAATGAAAAAATCACTTGCTCGGCTTTGAGTGATTGGGAGAGGGCATCGGAGGTACGGAGCAGCCCATACACTACCCAGGGCTGTCTGCCTACTTCAGCGGCATACCAGCCCATTTGGTTAGCGATTTGAGGCAACAATACCGACCATGCAAAAATGTGCAATAACCATCTATGATGAAATAACTTGCCGCGCCACCATAACCAAGATGCCGCCAACGTCAGCGCAATGAGTGCCATACCAATCGCTACCATGATGTGATATGTCTGAAAAACAAAATTGACAGCGGTAGGTCGATCTTGTTTTGGGAAGGCATTAAGCCCTGTTACGGGAGTCGTAAAATCTTGATGAAGTAAGAAAGTAAGTCCTTTGGGGATTTTCAGTCCGACCACCTTTTGCTGTTTATCATTGACCCAACCCATCAGATACATATCGGCTACCGCCAATGAATCATAATGACCCTCCAGGGCAGCCAGTTTGGCGGGTTGATTGACCGCTACGCCGTCGGCAGAGCGATGCCCTGTAAATAACTGTAATAGTGCTGCTATCGTAGCTACGGAGAGTGCTATTTTGAAGCCAGCACGGGCAATTTCGACATGGCGATTTCGGAGTAAATAATACGCATTGACACTCAGCACCAAAAATGCTCCCGCCAACAATGAACCCATTAACACGTGCGAAAGCCTATCCATACTCGAGGGATTGAAAACCATAGCCCAAAAGTCTGTAATGACTGCGCGAGCATTCATACCTTCCCCTTCGATTCGATATCCAGCGGGTGTCTGCTGCCAAGAGTTGGCCACTACAATCCATATCGCCGAAAACATAGACCCCAAAGCCACCATTACTGTCGAAATGAAGTGTATTTTGGGGCTTACACGATTCCAGCCAAAGAGTAGAACCCCCAAAAAGCCCGACTCAAGGGCAAATGCAAATATACCTTCAGCAGCCAGCGCACTTCCAAAAATATCGCCTAAATAGCGAGAGTAAACGGCCCAGTTGGTGCCAAATTCAAACTCCATGACGATTCCGGTGGCTACGCCAATGCCAAATATTAATGCAAAAATTTTAATCCAAAAACGGGTCATTTGCTCATAGATAGGGTTGCCTGTACGCAAATACTGCCCCTCCATGATGACCAGTATTACCCCCAGGCCAATGCTCAACGGAGGGTAGATGTAGTGAAACGCCACAGTAAAGGCAAACTGTATGCGCGAAAGCAATGTTACGTCCATAACCAAGTCATTTAAAATCTTACGTAACTTTTGTTGAAATAAACAGCGAGGCACTCTTGGGAGTGCCTCGCGGGGTTTTTAGATTTGTTTTTTTGCCAAATAAAAGTCCACCATTTCAAGATCGCTTTCCAAACGTTCCTGAAGAGCTTCGAGGGTTTTGGGAGGAGGGACAATCGCTTTGTCGCCGGGCTGCCAGTTGAGAGGCAATGCCACCTGATGTTTTTCAGCGGTTTGTAGTGCTACCAATACTCGTTTGATTTCTTCCATGTTGCGTCCTACGTTCATGGGGTAATACATAATGAGTCGGATTTTGCCATTGGGATCTACAAAAAATACTGCCCTCACTGCGGCTGTTTCGCTTTCTCCGGGTTGCAACATTCCCCAAAGTTTCGATACGCTCATGTCTATATCAGCTACAATCGGAAACTTGAACAAAATCCCTGTGTTTTTGCGAACATTGTCCACCCATGCAATGTGTGAGTGAATACTATCAATACTCAAGCCGAGTAGTTTAGTGTTTCGTTCGGCAAAAAAGGTGTCTTGCTCAACCGCGAAACCACTCATTTCGGTAGTACAAACTGGTGTGAAATCGGCAGGGTGTGAAAAGAAAATGACCCAGCTACCCTTGTTATATTCTGAAAATCTTAGCTTGCCGGTAGTGGTCATGGCCTCAAAATCGGGGGCTTGGTCGCCTATTCTTGGCATTTGTGTTACTTGTGTTTCCATAGTGAGTGTGTGATTTGTTTTGTTATGCAAAAGAACATTCCAATGAATCATTTTACTGTAACAAAAGTTACGGAAAACAAAAAAGCACGAAACAAAATGCCTCGTGCTTTTACTACTCCAAACCCTTCATTTTACTCTCATGCTTCTGCCGACATACGCCCTACCGCACAACTGACAAACGACTTTGCTTTGTCCAAAATAGTGTTGGTAGTATCGGCTTCTGGATACCCCAACTGCTTTAATATATTGGTGATACTCTCTCGACTAATAGAGCCGCTATGTTCCACAGTTACGACTGAGTTATCTTTGTCCACATATACGCCAAAAATTCCCGTAAGGTTTTGCAGGCGTGTTTTTATAGTGTTGGCACAGCCTCCGCATTTGAGGTTTTCTACCATGATTGATTCTGTTTTCATCTTCGATTAAGTTTATTGGTTACTAAATTTCAAAACCCACATTCCTCGTATATCGCCCGGTACAAATCCCACAGCTTTGTCGCTTGGATAAAGTTTTTTGATTATTTTATAGTTTTCGGCCGTAACTGTTTCACCCAGTTTGCCATGACATACTTGGCATTGGGGCTGAAGCAGTATAGGTTTGGCGTAAAGCCACTCATTGTTATTGAGTTGAACTATTTTGGCTTCGAGTGGCTGGCCATTTTTTTGTTGAGTTAGGAATTGTACCAACAAATCTCTTTCCTGCTTAGAGGGTTTATTCTTAGGATTACGCCATTGATGGCTGGTACGTCTGATTTTGACTCCATACACCGATGAAAGTGAGTCTGTCAGAGGATAAGCGGCGGTATTACAAAATTTGGCAGCATGCTCTACCCCTCCTTTGGCCATCGCTTGCATGACGGCTTTGCTTAACGTTTGACTGCTTACTTGTACGATTTCATCACCTTTTTTCTTGATGTCATCGTTTGAATCTAAGGCTTTCAGAGAGGAGGTGAGTACAAATCCGTACATTAGGAAACTGACCAGCAATAATTTTTCCATAGTGAATCGTCAAAAAAACAAAACTTTGACAAAGCCGCGCGGCTTTGTCAAAGTTTAATGGGTAGCTTAGCAAACTGCTTCTTCTATTAACTCTGCTACGACGGGGTTACCTTTGCTCACCCATTCGTTCATACCCGGAGAGTAGTTTTTCACATTTTCAAATCCGTTTTTGACCAAAACCGAATAGCCTATGGAGGCGCGGTCGCCACCTTGACAGTGTATGACCACCTGCTTATCGCGACTGATTTTGTCGAGGTTGTCGGGGAGTGTACCTACAAACACATTGTCGGTGCCTTCGATATGGCCTGCATTGTATTCGGCTACTCCGCGCAAATCCACGACTTGTACATCGTCTTGACCGAGGTAAGACTTAAATGCTTCGATGTCTATCAAATCTACTTTTTGAAGTTCTACGCCCAGCTCGTTTACGTCGGTGATGTAGCCCATCACGTTGTCGAGGCCGATACGCATGAGTTTGCGTGTGAGGTCTTCGATTTGGGCCTCAGAAGCTACAAGCATAAAAGGCTCATCGTAAGAAAGATACCAACCCATCCAAGTAGCGAAAGAGTTATTGCCCTGTATATTCAAACTACCAGGTACAAATCCTTTGGCAAAGTCAGCTTTGTTGCGGGTATCAATTAGTTTTACGCCTTTAGCCATGGCTTCTTTTACCTCATCAGCACTCAATTTTTTGTGCTTGGGTACTTCCGTAAGCAGCGGACGATCCACTTTGTTGAGTTTTTTCATCATCGCAAAATACTTGGGTGGCTCGGGCTGGTCAGTGAGCAGATATTTGACAAAACCCTCTTTGTCGTCGCCATACTGGAAGGCCCAGTTGCGTGTTTTTTCATAGCCTACGGTAGTACTTGGCACAGCACCGAGGGCTTTACCGCAAGCCGAACCGGCTCCGTGTCCAGGCCATACTTGTACGTAGTCGGGCAAGTTGGCAAACATTTGCAGTGATTTGTACATCTGCAATGCCCCTGCATCTTGTGTTCCTTTGATACCGGCTGCTTTTTCGAGCAAATCGGGACGGCCCACATCGCCCACAAACACGAAATCGCCGGTGAAAATCATGACAGGATTGGGCGAAGCAGGGTGGTCGGTGAGCAAAAAGCTGATACTTTCGGGGGTATGCCCGGGCGTATGAAGCACTTCAAGGGTCAAATTTCCGACTTTGATAACACTTCCATGTTTGAGGCCGATGTGTTCAAACTCGTATTCCCAACCTTCTCCACCTTCATCAGAAAGATACAGCTTTGCCCCTGTAAGAGCGGCCAACTCGCGAGCACCCGAAAGGAAATCGGCGTGGATATGGGTTTCGGTGATGTGGGTAATTCTAAGGCCGTTTTGTTTGGCAATTTCAAGATATGTGTCCACATCGCGCTTGGGGTCAATGACGATAGATTCTCCTGTTTTCTGGCATCCTACAAGGTAGCTGGCCTGTGCCAACGATTTGTCATAAATATGTTGAAAAAACATGGTTATAAATTGGTTTAATGTTATGAATGATTAGTTGATTCAAAATTATAGTTTACCATTCCTCCACTCTGTAACTTTTATTACAAAGCCAAGATTTTTTTGAAGATTATTTCAAGAAAAGCTCTTTGCCGATGATATACACTCCCATAACCAACACAAACCAGCCAAAGGCTTTTTTGAGTTTTTCGCCGGGAATGAATTTGGAGAGGTAAGATCCCACAAAAATACCCAGTACCGATAAGGCTGTAAATTCGAGTAGAAAAGTCCAATCAATAGTCAAGTTGGATAAATCTCCCATAAACCCGATGAGCGATTTGGCAGCAATGATGAGTAGCGAGGTGCCTACGGCCATTTTCATAGGCAATCTGGCCAACAATACTAAGGCCGGAATTATCAAAAATCCGCCTCCGGCTCCTACGATACCTGTCAAAACCCCAACTACTCCGCCTTCAAGGGCAATCATCGGGTAATTGAACTTCAACTCGCCTTCTTCTGGCTGGCCATTCGACTTTTTATCTTTTATCATCGAATAAGAAGCGGCCAGCATGATAAGCGCGAAAAATATCATGATGCCGATATTTTTGGTTACTTCAAAGCCGCCAATCGTAAAGAGTGAATCGGGAATAGCTGGCACCAAATACTTACGAGTGAGATAAACCGTAATAAACGAAGGAATGGCAAACACCAAAGCAGCTTTGTAATTGACCAATCCTTTCCGCATAAAATTGAACGAACCTACCAGAGAGGTAGTACCCACTACAAAAAGCGAATAGGCGGTAGAAACGACTGGATTAATGCCTAACAAATACACTAAAACAGGAAGCGTAAGAATACTGCCCCCTCCTCCGATGAGTCCGAGGCTGACTCCGATTAAAATAGAGGCTGAAAATCCTAAAATTTCGGTAGTACCCATATTATGACAAGCGTATAATTTTTGAATGTTTTACAAATTACATCACAAAGGTAGCTGTCGTTAGTGGGGCAAATCTGTGATAGTTGTTACAGAAATGAGAAATTTTAGGATTTTTTATTTTTTGAGGAGTTCTACTTTATTTCGAGAGAGTTTGACTGTGCCTATGCGTTCGAGTTGTTTGAGAAGTCTCGAAATGACCTCGCGCGATGTCGCCAATTCGTTGGCAAGTTCTTCATGCGTAACGTTGAAAACCGTACAGCCGCATTGTTTTGACTTTCTATGGAGCAAATTCAGAAGACGTTCGTCCAATTTATGAAAAGCGATTTGGTCTATGGCTCCCAGCAAATCATCGAAACGTTTTTGATAAGTAGCAAATACGAACTGTTTCCAAGAAGGGAATTTATTGACCCACTCCTCTACTTTTTCGACGGGTACGAGTATCATTTGGGTTTTTTCGTCAGTGATGGCCGTAATCTCACTCTGGCGGCGGTTGAGGCAGCACGTAAGCGACATAGCACAAGAATCCAGCCCCCCCAAATAATACAACAACGCCTCGCGCCCGTCGGCATCAGAGCGGGTGATTTTGACAGAACCCTTGATAAGTATAGGTACCGAGCGAATATACCCTCCCGGACGCATCAATACAAAGCCTTCGGGTACGTCCATAAAGCTGCCATATTGGGAAAGTTCTTGTAGGAGTCCTTGCTCAAATAGGCCGTTAAAGTAGGGACGGAGTTGCTCTATTTCTAATTTCATTTATTATCGTTTTTGGGGTGAAACACTATAATGATAATACAAATCCATACCCAAGATAGTTTCGGAAGGAGCATCAACTGGTAGCTTTGGAATCAACCAAAAGGGTCAATATTTTTCATGTATTTGTGTCAGAATCCGCTCCACTTCCGCCCGTATTTCTGCGGTGCGGCGGGTGTAAGCATTGTTCATCAAGCTAAAAATCAACACTTTACCTTTTTTTGTAACCAAATATCCACTCAAGCAGTAAGTATTGGCCAATGTACCCGTTTTGGCAAAAACAAAAGGCTGTACCGATTTGTACTGGTTGCGAATCGTACCAGCTCTGCCACCGATAGCCAGCGTACCGAATAACCGCTCTCGCTGTGGCACTTTTGCGTAGGTTTTTTCGAGTAGTTTCACTATAGAGCGTGGCGTGAAAAGATTGTAGCGCGAAAGCCCCGAACCGTCTTCCCAAATAGGCTCGTCGGGTAAGTCGGCCAGAAAATTCTTTTTGACGTAATCTATTGCCATTTTTGTATCAAAGCCTATATTGAAGGTATCGAGTTGGGAGGCACACAGCAGCATGATTTGCTCGGCCAGCATATTGTCGCTTACCTGCAACATCCGCCTGTACATCGTATCTACTTCTATTCCTTTGAGGGTTTTGTAGGCAGTACGTGGTCGTAGAAAAGGCAATATTCTGACTTCTTTTTTGAGGGTGTCGGCTAAGATTTGAGCTTGTACTACTGCCGAAATCCGAAAAGGTTTATCCTCCACAAAAGGCTTCGATGGCCAGCCTGTCGAATAAAAACGATTGTTAAATTCTTCCCGTGTGAGTTTAAACTCCGCTGTCCATTGGGCTGCACCGAGGCTATCTTTGAAGAGGCGAGGGCTTACGGAATGATTCCTAAATCTGACCACATTGCCATACAATGGCAAAGACGAAAGCTCGCACTGATAGTAGTCTTCATAATCAGCCCATGACCAGCCTGCGCCAAAACGTTTGCCGGTGTAATTGTGCGGATAAAAGAACAAATGTCCGTTCCAATTTTTCAGAAACGACAAAACCTGACTCGAAGGCATATCGGGGTGGAGCAAGTTGGGGTCGCCAGTTCCCCAAAAAATGAGAGAATCGCCAACAGTAGTATATCGAAGGGCCGGTACGGAGTCGCCCAGCATACACAGACCTGCATAGTAAGTGAAAAGTTTGGTGTTGGAGGCAGGAGTAAAATAACGGTCAGATTGGTATTCGGCTACCATGCGTTTTTGTTCCAAATCATAAAGCGCAAAACCTGTGTGATTTTGGCGAAATACGGGTGATTTGGCTACCAAGTCAGCCCAAGGATTGACCGATACAACGGGCTGTGAGGTAGCACAACCGGCTAATAATAAGCAACTAATAAGAGTGATAAGAAGAACTTGATAAAAACGCATTGAGAAGTAGATTGGGTAAAATTCAAACAATAAAAGGTCTAAAGGCTTTGAGTTTTGACGATAAGCATAGCGCAAAATACAAAAAACTTTTTTCCAGAGAGTAAGTTTATTGAACATAGTTCTGTTATTTTTGGCTCAAAACCCACCCCTGCGATCTGCCCTTATGATTTTTTTGCCTTATCTCGAAGCCGTAAACCAACAAATCAAACGTACTACTTACGGACAATCTCCCGCCGAACTCTATGACCCGATACGCTATATCATGTCGCTGGGAGGGAAGCGGCTTCGCCCACTATTGACGGTACTCTCTGCCCAGCTTTTTACGGACGATTGGCACAAAGCCCTCAAACCTGCCGTAGCCGTAGAAGTTTTTCACAATTTTACGCTCATGCACGACGACATCATGGACCAAGCTCCCCTGCGGCGTGGCAAACCGACTGTGCATGAAAAATGGAATCCTAACATTGCCATTCTTTCGGGCGATGTCATGCTGGTCAATGCCTACGAACTGATGCTCGACATCAAACCCCAGCTACTCCCCCAAGTGCTGCGACGTTTCAACCGCACCGCTGCCGAAGTCTGCGAAGGGCAGCAGTTGGATATGAACTTTGAAAATCGCTCCGATGTAACGCAAGAAGAATACCTGCACATGATTCGCCTCAAAACTTCTGTGCTGTTGGGGTTTGCACTCGAACTGGGCGGAATCATCGCTGAGGCCGATGCCCAAATCACTCAAACGCTCTACGAAATAGGCGTGAATATGGGCTTAGGCTTCCAACTCAAAGATGATTGGCTCGATGTCTATGGCGACCCCCAAAAGTTTGGTAAGCAGGTAGGCGGCGATATTTTGGCCAATAAGAAAACGTTCATGCTCATCGAAGCCCTTCATCGTGCAAAAGGTGATGCCAAAACACAACTCGACCGCTGGCTAAGTTTGCCTTGGGGTAGCTATCAGCCTTCTGAAAAAGTAGCAGCCGTTACGCAACTTTATACCAATTTGGGCATAGACCGTATTGCTGCTGCCAAAGCCAACGAGTACTTTGAGCGGGGGTTTGAGGCACTGATTAAACTCCCCGTAGCCACTACCCGCAAAGAGCCACTCATAGAGTTCGCTCAATTTCTGGTAAGGCGTGAGAGTTGAATCTCACGGTCAGCCAGTAATTTACTCGCTCAACATTGATTTACGAAAAAACCTAATATGTTTTATTTGATTATCAATGGGTTATATTTTTTTGCAAACCTATAAGGTCCAAGTAAAAGTTTTCTTTTGAGGGGCTTAAAATGGCCTGAAATTTGCGTTGGAACGTTTGAAACCTTAAATTCGTTTTCAAAATAAACGTTCAGATCATCATGAAAAATAGCCTTATCCTCATTTTTGCCGTTATTCTCACGGTTGGATTGGTCGCCTTCCATAATCCCTCTCCTCCCAAAGAGGAAGCTAAAATTCAGTGGGTGTCGCTTCAGGAAGCCTATAAACTCAATCAAAAACAACCGCGCAAGGTGTTTGTAGATATGTACACCGATTGGTGCGGCTGGTGTAAGGTCATGGATAAAAACACGTTCAAAAATGAAGAAGTAATAAGTTTGGCCAACAAGAAATTTTATGCCGTCAAATACAACCCCGAAAAAGATGCCGATGTGCTTTTTGGTAATGTGTCGTTTAGAGGTATGATGAATGGCAAAGTAACAGGCTACCCTACTACGGTACTTCTTGACGAAAAAATGAATCTTATCCAACCCATTGCGGGCTATTTAGAGCCACGGGTTTTTCATCAAATATTGGCTTATTTTGGCGATAATCATTACCAAAAAGAGCCTTTTGAGCAGTTTAAGACTCAAACGTATCCCACCAAATACACTGCGAAAGCGCAATAAGCGATGACCCTCCCCATTTTTCAATTAGATGCCTTCACCCATCGTATTTTTGGGGGCAATCCTGCTGCCGTAGTACCGCTTACTGAATGGCTCTCTGACGATACGCTCCAAGCCATTGCCGCCGAAAACAATCTATCAGAAACAGCCTTTTTTGTACCCCACGCCGATGGTTTTGATTTACGGTGGTTTACGCCTACTGTCGAGGTGGACTTGTGCGGTCATGCCACCTTAGCAGCGGCTTATGTACTATTCTATTTGGAGAATTATGCACAGCCCACAATTCACTTTCATACACGTAGTGGTCTGCTCACGGTGAGCAAGGAAAACGATTGGCT
>JBKBKL010000014.1:0-44549 GCA_046294665.1 Runella sp. | reverse complement strand
CACCGAAGTAGGTCAAATAGCAGGCGTTCATGCTACCGATTGGAGTTGGGGGGCGTTGATTTTTGACATGGACAACGACGGCCTCAAAGACTTATTCGTAGCCAACGGCATCGTCAAAGACCTGACCGACCAAGATTATGTGGCTTTTTTGGCCGATGAAAAAAATATCCAAGCCATGATTGAAGGACGTATGAAATTTAACTATCGGCCGTTCGTTGATATGATTCCAAGTACGCCTATCCCCAATTTTGCCTTCCGAAACAACGGGAATCTTCAATTTGAAAATAAAGCCGATGCATGGGGATTAGGCGACCCCAATTTTTCCAACGGCGCAGCTTATGGTGATTTGGACAATGATGGTGATTTGGACTTGGTTGTCAATCACAACAACGCCCCGTTGGGCGTGTACCGCAACCACTCCGTAGAAAAACTCAATACGCATTTCCTACGTGTAAAACTCAAAGGCGAAGAGGCCAACCCTCATGCCATAGGGGCTAAAGTGTATGTGTATCAAAAAGGCCAAATGCAGTACCTCCAACAAATGCCCAATCGCGGTTTTCAATCATCAAGCGATTTGGTGTTGGTATTTGGTTTGGCACAAAACCCTCAAATAGACTCGCTCGTCGTGATTTGGCCCAATGATAAAAAGCTAACCCTCCAAAATCCAAAAGCCGATACCGAACTCACCCTTAACCTCAAAAATGCCAATCAAATTTGGACTTATTCGGCCCCAAAAAATAATAAATCTTTGATTTTCAAGGATATTACTGCGACTTCGGGTTTTGATTTTTTACATAAAGAAAACAATTTTGTGGACTACAACCGCGACGGCCTCCTCAAACAAATGTACTCTACCCAAGGGCCAGCGTTGGCCGTGGGCGATGTCAATGCCGACGGCCTCGACGATGCCTACATCGGAGGAGGTGCGGGGCAGCCCAGAGCATTGTTTTTGCAAACAACCAACGGTAAATTTGTTCGTTCAAAACAACCCGCTTTTGACATACCTGCACCTGCCGACGAAACTGACGCGCTTTTTTTTGATGCTGACCGCGACGGTGATTTGGACTTGTACGTGGTCATGGGCGGAAATGAATTTTTACAAGGAAACGCCCTACTGCAAGATAAACTTTACATTAACGACGGCAAAGGCAATTTCGTGGAAGGAGGTGGGCTTCCCCAAATCCTTGAAAACGGCTCTTGTGTAACGGCTGACGACTACGACCGCGACGGCGACTTGGATTTGTTTGTAGGTACACGTATGATTTCAGGCCAATACGGCTATACACCTGCCAGTTATATTTTACAAAACGACGGAAAGGGGCATTTCAGAGATGTTACCAAACAAGTGTTGCCACAGCCATTGCTCGGTATGGTAACTGATGCCCATTGGGCTGACTTAGACAAAGACGGCTACCCTGACCTTGTGGTCGTAGGCGACTGGATGCCTGTGCGGGTTTTCAAAAACAACAAAGGTCAGCTACTTACTGCCAACTCCACAATCCCAAAATCGGAAGGCTGGTGGAACAGGCTCGAACTGGCCGACCTCGACAATGACGGCGACTTGGACTTCATCGTCGGCAATCTTGGTCAAAATACCAAACTTAAATGCTCCTCCGACGAGCCAGCCATGCTGTATGCCAACGATTTCGACCGGAGCGGCACGGTAGATCAGGTCATCGTATGCTACAACCCCGACGGCAAGGCTTACCCGATGGTACTCAAGCCTGATTTGCAAAAAGTGTTGCCCGTCATCAAGAAAAAGTTTGTCAAACATACCGATTACGCCGGGCGGCCTATTGAAGCTATTTTTACGTCCGAACAAATGGCTGGAGTGCAGAAAAAAACAGTACACGAAAGCAGAAGCGGGGTTTTCATCAACAATGGCAACTGGACGTTTGACTTTCAACCTCTCCCTCTCGAAGCACAGTTCAGTCCTGTCTTTGGGATTGTCGCTACCGATTACAACAAAGACGGAAAAATAGATTTAATGTTAGCAGGCAATTTTTATGATGTACTGCCAGAGTTAGGTCGTTATGATGGCCTACGTGGTTTGGTACTGACAAACAGCGGCATAGAGTCCGACGGTAAGATACGTTTTGAGGTAATACCCGCTACGCAATCAGGCTTCGTAGCCGACGGCCAAACAAGACGTATGGCCAAAGCACGAGCTTCTAATGGCAAACATTTTTTGATTTTAGCCAAAAACAAAGACCAAGCACAAGTGTTTGAGTTTTGAACGTTGAATATTTCAACAAACAATTCTAACCTATGATGAATCGAGTAAAAAATCTTGTCAGTTCTTCGTGTTTCACCATTATAGTTTTTGCTTTCCTCTTAATAGCCTGCAAAGGCTCTTCTGGTTTTTTTGATGAGCCTTCTCTTTTTGAAGCCTTATCTACCGAAAAAACAGGCGTAAATTTTGTAAATCGAGTCCCCGATACGCCTCAACTCAACATTTTGGATTATCTCTATTTTTATAACGGTGGAGGCGTAGCCGCCGGCGACCTCAACAACGACGGACTAACGGACTTGTATTTTGTGTCCAACCTCGGCCAAGACAAACTCTACCTCAACAAAGGAGGCATGAAGTTTGAGGATTGTACACAAAAGGCATTCAAAGCCCCCAACGGGGGTTTGGGGGCTGGTGCTTGGAAAACAGGCGTAACCATGGCCGATGTCAATGCCGACGGCTGGCTTGATATTTATGTGTGTGTCGTGAGCAACTACAAAAATTTCAAAGGCCACAACCTCCTCTATATCAACAACCAAGACGGTACATTCAGCGAAAAATCGAAAGACTATGGCCTTGATTTTCAGCGATTCTCCACCCAAGCGGCTTTTTTTGATTATGACCGCGACGGTGATTTAGACTTGTATTTGCTCACACACGCTGTGCATACATCGCTCTCTTACGACCGTGTCAATGTACGTGGCCTCGACCGCGATGAACTCGCCGGCGACTATCTCTACCGCAACGACGGCCCAAAGTTTACCGATGTTTCTGTGCAGGCAGGCATTTTTGCGGCTCCTCAAGGGTATGGACTGGGCATTTCGATAGGCGACCTCAACAACGACGGCTGGGACGATATTTATGTAGCCAACGACTTCCACGAAGACGACTACTACTATATCAATCAAAAAAATGGGACATTCAAAGAGGCTCTGCGGGAGCATTTGATGCACACCAGCAAGTTTTCTATGGGCAACGACATGGCTGACATCAACAACGACGGCCTGCTCGACATCATCACCGTAGATATGTATCCCCAAGACCCCAAAGTCGAAAAATCTTCTATGGGTGAAGACCCCTTGGACACTTACCTCTACAAATTGCAGTTTGGGTACTACAACCAATACACCCGCAACACCCTCCAACTCAACTTGGGAGGAGAGCGTTTTAGCGATATTGGTGCCATGGCGGGCGTTTCGGCCACTGATTGGAGTTGGTCGCCGCTATTGGCCGATTTCGACAACGACGGCATCAAAGACCTTTTCATCACCAACGGCATCGAACGCCGCCCCAACGACCTCGAATACCTCAAGTATGTATCCAACCCAATGGTCGAAATGATGCTCGAAAAAGGTAAAAAGAACGATTCGGAAGCGATTTCCAAAATGCCACAGGGACATTGGCACAATTATTTTTACAAAGGGACGGATAGCCTGTTTTTTGTGGACAAGTCGCTTGTGTGGGGTTTCAAAGATGTCAACTGCGCCAATGGAGCTGTTTATGCCGACCTCGACAACGACGGCGACCTCGACCTCATTACCAACAATCTCAACGCCCCTGCCGCTATTTATGAAAACAAAGCCCAGGCACTTTTCAAGAACAACTACCTGAAAATCAAACTCAAAGGCGACGATAAAAACACCTTTGGCATTGGAGCAAAAGTCTATCTCAAATCCCAAAATCAATGGATATACCAGCACAATATGCCTACACGGGGCTTCATGTCGTCGGTAGAGCCGACAATGACCTTTGGCATTGGGAAAGCCCCTCAAATAGATTCATTGATTGTGGTATGGCCTAATCAAAAAGCCCAAATCTTGACCAATGTCGCCCCAAACCAGTTGCTCACACTCACTCAAAAAGAAGCCAATCAACGCTATGAGTTCAAGACTTCTCCCCCAAATCAGCTTTTTGAACAAGTAGCTGCCCCCCAATTTACACACCAAGAGAATCCTTATTACGACTTTACACGCGAGCCTTTGATGCCTTTCAAAATCTCAACCGAAGGCCCCAAAATGGCTATAGGAGATGTCAATGGCGACGGGCTGGAGGATTTCTATGTGGGTGGTGCCAAATACCAAGCCGGGCAGCTTTTCGTACAACGCCCCAACGGGCAGTTTGACAACTTGCCACAGCCGGCCTTTTTGACCGATACCCTTTGCGAAGATGTTGATGCCCTATTTTTTGATGCCGATGGCGACAAAGACTTGGATTTGTATGTAGTAAGTGGTGGCAATGAGTTTTTTGCACAAGACGAACCCCTCCTCGACCGACTGTACTTCAACGACGGCAAAGGGAATTTTGTCCGAAAAAAAGAATCTCTCCCTGCTTTTTATGGAAACAAAGGCTGTGTAAAGTCCTTCGATTTTGATCAAGACGGCGACTTAGATTTGTTTGTCGGGGGGCGTGTGGTGGCTTACCGATACGGCCAAATCCCCGACTCTTATCTACTTATCAACAATGGGAAAGGTCAATTTGTGGATAAAACCGACCAAATCGCTCCCGCATTGCGCAAGGCGGGCATGATTACCGATGCTGTCTGGGCAGACATTGACAACGACCAATACACTGACTTGATAGTAGTGGGCGATTGGATGCCTATCACGATTTTCAAAAACGATAAAGGGCAAAAGTTTTCTAAAAACTCGCCTGTTTTAGACCAAGAAAAAGGAACGGGATTTTGGCAAACCATCAAAGCCGCCGACTTAGACAACGACGGCGACATGGATTTTGTGGTGGGCAACTTGGGCACCAACTCCAAACTAAGACGCGGCGAAGACGCAAAACTTAGAATGTACACAGCCGATTTTTTGGGCGGTGGCACTAAGTTTGACCAAATATTGGCCTACTCCGAAGGTGATGCGTATTACCCCGTAGCTGGCCGCGACGAATTGGGCAAGACGCTTCCTTTTGTCAATAAACGATTTCCCAACAACAAGGACTTCGCGGGCAAAACCATCGAGAAAATATTCAAATCTGCCGAGCTTCAAGCAGCCTTGTTTCATGAAGTGGATATGTTTGAGAGTGTATGGGTCGAAAATTTGGGAAAAGGTACTTTCCGAATCCACCGACTTCCTCCTTTGGCACAAGTATCCAAGGTTTTTGCTTTGCACATCGAAGACGTAACCAGCGACGGTAAACCTGATATTCTGTTAGGAGGCAATTTCTACAATGTCAGCACCTACCAGGGCCGCTATGATGCCAGCTATGGATTGATTCTTGAAAATGCTTTTTCGGGGCAAACCAAAAAATTCATTCCACGCCTTCCGACCGAATCGGGATTATTGCTAACAGGCGAAGTACGCGACATCAAACCCATCAAAACACCTCAAGGCTCACAAATTTTGGTCAGCCGAAGCGGAAATAGTTTGATGATGTTTTCGCCCAAAATCAAAAAGAATATTCTTCCAAAAACGACTTAATATTTTGATAAATCGCCTCCACAAGCCTCCCCCGCGACTCTACGCTTGCCCATGCTATGTGCGGTGTGATGAGTAATTTTTCGGGTTTTTTGAGGTGTAGGTAGGGGTGGTTGGCTGCCACTGGCTCTTGCTCGAAAACATCTATGGCCGCTCCTGCGATAAGGTCATCGTCCAATGCTCTGGCCAAATCGGCCTCTTTCACAATCCCCCCGCGACTGGTATTGAGTAGCAGGGCCGTAGGCTTCATTTGCTGAAGTTGGGCGTAGCCGATGATGCCTGCTGTTTGGGGAGTGAGTGGCGCATGAATACTCAAGACATCGGAGGTAGTCAGCAGTTCGTCAAGTTCTACTCGTTGGTAGGGGACATTTTGCGACTGGCCGGAGGCCGAAAAATACACAATCTCTGCCCCGAAAGCCGCCAAAATGTATGCCGTTTGCCGCCCGATTTCGCCCAATCCCAAAATACCCACCCGCTTGCCTCGCAGTTCTACAAAAGGTTTGCCATAATGGGTAAAAATCGTTTCTTTGGAATATTCGCCCGTTTTGACATAAGCATCGTAGTAAGCTGGCGAATGTAAAAGGGTCAATAAATGCGAAACCGTAACTTGTGCCACGCTGTCGGTCGAGTAGCCTTTGACATTTTTGACCGCAATCCCCAACTGTTTTGCCGTTTCCAAATCAATGTTGTTGGTACCTGTTGCCGCTACACAAATCAACTTCAAACTGGGGCATTGTCGCATCATATCCCCTGTGATTTTTACTTTGTTGGTAATCACTACCGCTGCCTCACTGATACGCTCGAGGGTTTGGTCGGATTGGGTATCAGCATAGAGGGTCAGCGATCCAAAATCTTCAAAACGCGCCAAATTGGGTTCTGTGCCAACGGTACGGGCATCAAGAAAAACGATATTCATAGATAGAGTTTTCTGGTAAAAGACATTTTTAGGCTCATTTTTTAGTTGTCTTGTCAATTTTATATCATTTTAGGTAAATCAAAACAATACGTATCTTTACAAAATGTTGATTTAAAAGAGATTGTATTTTTGATGAAAACAAAATGGTTATTGATAGGCACGGCAGCAATAGGTTTGCTAAGTTCGTTTTCTTTCTTAGGACTTTTTGAAAAAAGCATAGATTTCAACGAAGAGGTAAAGCCGATACTCAACAAACATTGTATGGCTTGCCACGGTGGCGTAAAAAAAGCTGGAGGCGTAAGTTTTTTGTTTGAAGAAGATATGTACCAGCCCGCCAAGTCGGGAAAGCCCCCAGTCGTAGCGGGCGATGCTGACGATAGCGAAATGATGCGGCGTATCTTATTGCCCGAAGGCCACGAAGACAAAATGCCCAAAGACGGCCCTCCCTTATCCGATAAAGAAATTAAAACACTTCAGAAATGGATCAATCAAGGCGCACGCTGGGGCAACCATTGGGCTTACACTTCTCCCCTACGCCCTGCTGTCCCCAAAATCGGAAATTTTTGGACGCGTCTGGGCTTGACAGATGACCACGAAACTCGCTGGGCCAACAATGAAATAGACCACTTTGTACTCGAAAAACTACGTTTACATTCGTTAAAACCCAACTCCGAAGCCGACCGTGCCACACTTATCAGAAGATTAAGTTTAGATTTGACAGGCTTACCTCCTACCGATGCCCAAGTACAGCGTTTTTTGAAAGATACTTCACCCAAATCTTACGAAAATTTGATAGATACTCTGCTAGCTTCCCCTGCTTTTGGCGAACGGTGGGCGGCTACATGGCTCGATTTGGCCCGCTATGCTGATACCAAAGGCTACGAACGCGACCCGGGGCGAAGCATCTGGCGGTATAGAGATTGGCTCATCAAAGCCTTCAACGACGATAAACCCTACGATGTCTTTCTCACCGAACAATTAGCCGGCGACCTCCTTCCACACCCCACCGACGATCAACTCATCGCTACGGGCTTCCATCGCAACACCATGAACAACGATGAAGGAGGTACAGTGGACGAAGAATTTAGACTCGCTGCCGTCATGGATCGTGTCAATACGACTTGGGACGTTTTTCAGGGGACTACGTTTAGTTGTATCCAATGCCACAGCCATCCCTACGACCCTATCACCCACGACGAGTACTATAAGTACATGGCGTTTTTCAACAACACCCGCGACGAAGACGTAACCAGCGACACCCCCACCCTACGATTTTATAAAAAAGAAGACTCCTTGAAAATAGCCACTATCGAACAATGGATTCAAAAACATGAAAAAAATACCAATGCATCTTTATTGAGATTTAGGCAATTTATCAAAATCATGGAGCCTAAGGTCAATTCCCATGATTTTGACCAACACAACGATCATGCTTCATTGCTCGATGCCAAGTACTTCGGCATACAACACAACGGTACAGCCCGCTGGCCCAACGTAACCCTCACCCATAAGAATAGACTCTTACTGGCACTCGGCACTAAATCTAAAAACTCTGTCCTCGAACTTCGTCAAGATAGCCTTCAGGGCAAACTTTTGGCCAAAATCCAAGTACCTGTACGCAATAGCCATTGGAACGATACTGTCATCATCGTACCTGTCAAACCTGATACCGGCAAAAGAACACTCTACTGGAAACTCCAAGACTCCAAAAATCCATTGGAATTTGCGATGATCAAATGGGCTGCTTTTCAAGAATCATTACCCGGCTCCAATGAAGCGGGATTTGCCGAAATCGAAAAACTTTATGCCGACCTACTGACAGGCTATGTAGATAACACCCCTATCTTTTGGGAGGGCGAAGGCGATTTAGTGAGGAAAACCCATATTTTTGAAAGAGGGAATATTTCGCTCAAAGGCAAGGAAGTACAACCAGATGTACCTCACAAGTTGAAAAATTCTACAACAGTTGTTTTCAAAAATAGACTCGATTTGGCTCGTTGGATGACCTCCCGTGAGCATCCGCTCACAGCCCGTGTGGCTGTCAATCGTTTTTGGGAGCAACTTTTCGGCATGGGCATCGTCGAAACAGTCGAAGACTTCGGCTCTCAAGGTACGCCTCCCACCCATCGAGAACTGCTCGACTGGCTGGCTGTAGAATTTATGGAAACCGACCGCTGGAGCATCAAAAAACTACTCAAACGCATCGTCATGTCGGCTACATATCGTCAAAGTTCGGTAGCTACGCCCGAAAAACTCGAAGCCGACCCTTACAACAAATGGCTGGCTCGTGGCCCGCGTGTAAGGCTTTCGGCAGAGCAAGTTCGCGATCAAACATTGGCCGTCAGTGGTTTACTTTCTTCCAAAATGTATGGGCCGAGTGTGATGCCGCTACAACCCGACAACATTTGGCTCTCGCCCTACAACGGTGAAAGTTGGAAACTTAGTGCTGGCGAAGACCGCTACCGAAGAGCTTTATATGTGTATTGGAAACGTACCGCCCCCTATCCTTCAATGATGGCCTTCGATGCGCCCAGTAGGGAGTTTTGTCAGCTACGGCGTATTCGTACCAATACACCACTGCAAGCGTTGGTTACGCTCAATGATCCCGTTTATATGGAAGCGGCTCATTGTTTTGCCCATAATATCTACCATAAATACAAAAATCCAGACCAGCAAATCCGAGAAGCCTATCGTTTGCTTACTTATCGCAATATTCCCTCGAAACGCTTGGAAGTGTTGCAAAAATTATATCAAAAGGCATTGGTTGAGTACCAAAAAGACCCAGTAGCCACCAAAAAACTATTGGCCAACGATGGTGATGCTACCCCCCAACTCGCTGCCTTGACCGTTACAGCCAATGCCATGCTCAATCTGGACGAAGTAGTAACCAAAGAATAACTTTTCCCAAAAGTCAGATGAAAATACAATTTTTCGGTGCAGCGCGCCGTGTTACAGGTTCTAAGCACTTGATTACGACCCACAAAGGCACAAAAATTTTGCTCGATTGCGGTATGTTTCAAGGAATCAACACCCAAGAACTCAACCAAACTTTCGGACTTACGCCCAGCGAAATAGATTATGTGATTCTCTCACACGCACACATTGACCATACAGGGCTGCTGCCAAGATTGGTCAAAAAAGGATTCAGGGGGCCGATATATTGCACCCCTGCTACTGCCGACTTATGCCAAATCATGTTGTTGGACAGTGCGCATATTCAACAAAAAGATTTACAACAAATAAACGAGCGACGTGAGCGGCGCGGCGAAAAACCACTCGAACTTTTATACAACGAAGAAGATGTACGCCAGACGTTGAGTATGCTGGTACCCATAGATTATCATCAAGATTTTTGGCTCAACCGCGACGAAGTCAAAGCTCAATTTACCGATACAGGGCATATCTTGGGCAGCGCGGCCATTCATTTGACCATCCATGAGCAAGACAAAACTACTCAACTGACCTTCACAGGAGATATAGGCCGCCCCGACGATAAGATTTTGCGTAGCCCCGAGCCGTTCCCACAAGCAGACTATATCATTTGCGAGTCCACTTATGGAAACCGCCTCCACGAACCTGAGCCTGATATGAAGGCGCATTTGCTACGTATCGTACGCGACACCTGCGTAACGCGCCGAGGCAAACTCATCATTCCGGCGTTTGCCATAGACCGTACCCAAGAACTAATTTATGCCCTCGACCAGTTGGCCAACGAAGGACTGCTCCCACATCTCAAAGTGTTTATAGATAGCCCATTAGCTGTCAAAGCTACGTCTATCATGCGCCGACATGACGAGTATTTCAACCCCGCTATTTTGGAATACATCGAAAAAGATGGAGATGCTTTCGATTTCCCGAATCTGCGGTATGTGTCGGACATCAACGAATCGAAAGCCATCAACGACCTCAAAGAACCTTGCATCATCATTTCGGCATCGGGTATGGCCGAGGCCGGGCGTATCAAGCATCACATCAAAAACAATATCCTCAATACCGACAACACGATTTTGTTGGTCGGATATTGCTCACCCGATACCCTCGGTGGCGCACTCAAGCGTGGCGATGCCGAAGTCAGGATTTTTGGTGAAACCTACCCCGTAAAAGCCCGTGTAGAAGTAATGAGCGCCTTTTCGGGTCATGCCGATTATCTCGAAATCATTCGTTTTTTGAAATGTCAAAACCCCACCCATGTAAAAAAGCTATTTTTGGTGCATGGTGAGTACGAAAACCAAATAGAATTTAAGGAAAAACTTAAAGCCGAAGGTTTTACTCAAGTAGAAATCCCAGCTCACTATGAAGCATTTGAGTTATAAAAAACTTTAGCTTACGAGGCTTGCGTACTTGGGCTACATTAGCCTATATTTGCACTTAATATCTGCTGGCGAAGTGGTGGAATTGGTAGACACGCACGTTTCAGGTGCGTGTGCCTTCGGGCATGCGAGTTCGAGTCTCGCCTTCGTCACGTTTTTGTATCAACCTTCCGAAGTTTCAATACCTCGGAAGGTTTTTTTATGCTTTGGCTGCCCGTAGTCGCCAGTTGTCCACAAAATCTTTACCCGGTATCGGTAAGTCCACATCTATTTCGGGGGCTTTGGCTGCTTTGGTGTACTCTAAGACATAGAAGCAGTTGCCGAAAATATAATGCAGTTTGAAATTCTCGATGTTGTTGGGCAAATCTTGCAGAGGGACTTCGGCATGAAAGAGCGGATTGGCTTTCCACAAAATCTGGTAGGTGGGTTCTTGGCGCAGCCAAGGAGCCATACTCTCATCGCCGATTACGATTTTACCCCCTACTTTTACGACGCGCGTCAGTTCGGCAAAGGCTTTTTTACGCTCCGAAAAAGTGTTGATACCTCCAAAATGAAACACCGAGTCGAACGTATCGTCGGCAAAGGGTAAGTAGGAGCCATTGCCCAAGAAAAAGTGTACGTCCACGTCATTGGGTTGGAGTTTTTGGGTAGCAAGCCGCAGCATATTGGGCGAAAGATCGGACAATACAGCCGTACCTGCCGGTGCAATCTGCTCAATAATCAACGCCGAGTCTTTGCCTGTACCCGCCCCTACTTCAAGCACTGTTTGGCCAGGCTGGAGATTCATCAAGCCAATCATAAATCGGCGTGTAGCGGCTTCGTCAGAATGATTGAGCGTTTCAAATACCCATGACACTCCTCGATCGTAGCGTTGGTAGGCTTGGTCGTAGAGATACTGCTCGCGGGCATCTTCTTCGAGTAGTTCGCGTGGCTGCACCAAGTCTATGATACGTCCTTCGATTATCGGGTAAACCGTACCGTCGGGGGCTATAAGAGATTGGCCGTCAGCGGCTAATTGGAGTGGTTGCTGGGTCTTAGGACAAACCAGCGACTGTATAAATTCGTTGTGTGTCATTGTGGGAGTGCTAAAATTTTCAATTTTTTATCTCATTTCCGAGCAGTTTTATTAGTACTTCTTTGCTTGGTAAAACTGTAAGATATTTACTTGCAAAAATTTGTGTATTATTCTCCGGAAGAGTGAACTCAACAACTGATTGATTTTTATTTTGACAGAGTATGATGCCTATAGTTTTATTTTCTTCTTCAAGTTTTACTCTTCGGTCGTAATAGTTTACGTACATCTGCATTTGACCTATGTCTTGGTGTTTCAATTCGCCCACTTTTAAATCAATTAAAACAAAACATCTCAAAATTCGATTGTAAAGCACCAGGTCAATTCTAAAATGTTTGTCGTCAAAACTAATTCTACTCTGACGCGCAACAAACGTAAAACCAGTTCCTAATTCCAGCAAAAAGTGTTCAAGTTTATCAATCAATTTTTGCTCTAACTCATTTTCTGAATAAACATTTTGTTCGGGAAGGCCGACAAATTCCAAGATATAAGGGTCTTTGATTGCATCTTGGGGCTTTTCAATGACTTGACCTTGTTGTGCAAGTTTTAATATTTCTTCTTTATCTTTGCTTAAAGCGAGTCTGGTGAACAAAGCGGAGTCATATTGGCGGTTCAATTCTCTCAAACTCCAATTATGCTTGTAGCTTTCTATTTCATAGAATTGTCTTTCAAGTTCATTATCTATTCTCATTAGCTTCAAATAATGTGACCAACTCAACTTAAAACGTACATTTTCAGATTTAGCAGACAGTGTCTGTTGTTTTGAATAAACAAGATAAAAATGTCGCATTTGTTGTAGGTTAGTTACAGAAAAGCCCTTTCCAAAATCTTCAGTTAGTTTTTGAGATATATCAATAAGCAGTTTTTTTCCATAGTCCGC
Source organism: Runella sp. (assembly GCA_046294665.1). Taxonomy (GTDB): domain Bacteria; phylum Bacteroidota; class Bacteroidia; order Cytophagales; family Spirosomataceae; genus Runella. Next base: position 31,722 of record JBKBKL010000014.1, on the reverse strand, counting down.
TCTCTCTTTACCATTTTGCTCTTCCTCGACAATCAAGCGTCCAATTTCAAAATAGGTAAAAACCATTGTGTAATTAATATTTCGGACAACTTCTTGCCGAGCTTCATTAAGTAATATGGTGATTTTTTCCGATAAATCGAGAGATTTGGACATATCAATTCCCATTTATTTCCTCACAAAAACCCGTGTGTGTTCTACTTCGCCTACAAAAGTATATTGATTTTTGATGATTTCTCGTAGTTCAGCAAAAGCCTCGTATCCTTGTGTAGGGCGGTCGTTGAGCCAAAGGCTATTGGGGCCTACGGCATCTACAAACACTTCGGGGCGGTGGTGGTGCAAATCGTCGAGGAATCGCCGATAGTACATCTCCCGCATGGGGTGTGTATAGATGCAGCGTTCAAAATGCGTTTCGGCGGCCCCTTGCGGCATTTGCGTTTCTACGTGATACTTACACCTCCAGCCCCACACCACCAGCCGCTGCCCTGCTTGGGCGTGTTGTTTGATGAGTTGGGTTACGGCACTTTGAGGCAGAGAGTGGTCTGTCGTAGAAACGTACTGATTCAAAGGCCGACGCTGTAAGACATGGTATGTAAACAAGCCCCCCCAACATGAAAGCCCTACCAACGCTGCAAGTCCAATAAAAGAACGATTGAATTGATGAAAAAGAAATGCTCCCAGCAATGCAAACGGATAAATGCAAAAGTTGAGATAATGCCCGAAATCATTGCCCGATTTGGTAGCCGCATATAAGGCAGCCAACAGCCACAGCAAGGTAAAAAAAGCCAAAAAAGTGTTCGGTTTTTGCCTTGACTTGGAGCGACCCCAAAATGCCGCTACCACTCCCAAAGCTACACTCCCTAAAAACCGTAAAAAATCGGGGTGTTTGGCAAAAAAAGTGGGGATTCGTAGAGTAGCTTGCCACAAACTACTGCCTCCAGCATAAATCAGATTGCCTCGAATATAAAACTGCCAAAAATCGTCCAAAACACCTTCAGCCCACGCCCACACGACGACCAGCAGCGGAAATAGCAGGCTGCCTCCTGTCAAAAAACTTGCTTTAGCCCAAAAATGAGGTTGCCGCCAACTACTCATCAATGCCCACAAGCCTATTACTGCTGCCAAAGGCACGGCTTGTAGTTTGGCAAAAGGAATCATACCCAGTACCAGCCCAAGCCAAAAAAGCCGAGAAGTTGAGGTAAGTTGGAGGCTCGAAAAAAGCCACAAAGCAATATTGAGCAATAGCAACGGCACTTGCTCACTCGAATAATGCACAAAATCGCCATTTTGGGTAAAGGCCAATAGCAGCAAAGGGAAAAAAACGCCTAATTGCGCGGTAGCTTCGCCAAAAAAATTTTGAAGACTTCGATAGAAAAAATAAAGACTTCCCAATACACACCCCAAACCGACCAATCGCATCGAAATATAATCGAAGGGCAGGCCGAAGAGTTTGGGTAGCCACAAAATATAAATATCCAACGGGCCGATGGTCGTACCGTCCACTGATTGCCAGTACGTGGGTTCTTGCCACAGTGTCAGGGCGTGAGCTATCATTTGGCTTTCGTCGGGGTTGATTTCTTGATTGAAAACCACTATGGGCAATCGCATCAAAACCAATAATACTGCCCCCAATATCAAGAAAAGCATTTTTTGTTTGGGAAGATTTTGTTTCCACAATACCCATAGCATCACCCCCGCCAACGAATAGCCCAGCGCGAAGTAAATGACCGGAAAATCGTCAAAACTCATCACAACGTTTCTACATTTTCGATAAACTCACGGTACTGAAGCACAGGGATAAACTGCTGCTGAGTACGGTATTGGAGCACCATAAACACCAAAAACAGCGAAATCAAAAACGATTGAAGTACGACAATGAGCAGCGTAGAAGCCAATGTAGAAGCCCAGCCCGGCGAGGCATTGTTGATGTATTTGAGAAACAATACCACCAAAATCACCCCCAAGGCCACTACCGACATTCCGACCGAAAAAATCAATATTCTGACGGCAGCTACATCAATCAACACCGACACCGTACTCAACCCGTGCATGACCAGCGAAGGAAAATTCATTTTGCTCTGCCCTGCCAGTCGTTTAGCACGAGCGATAGGCACCGAATCGTAGGGCAAACGCGACTTGATGACTCCTCCGGGGAAGTTGTTCCAGATTTCCGAAACCCGCACGATGTTTTGCAAACGTCGCTGCGGTATCACCGAGAAATTGCCAAATGTGATGACTTTGTTGGTCAAAAGTTTAAAAATAAACTTATAGACACGATAAAAAATCTTGAAGGTGAGGCTTTCTTGTCGCTTGGTACGCTGGGCAAAGATGATCTTGTCGGGGGCTTGGTAGGAAGCCGTCAGAAGGGCATTGATGTCTTTGGGAGCGTCTTCGCCATCGGCATCCATGACGATAACCCGCTCACAGTCCAACTCTTTGGCAATGTACGAAAGCCCGATGGCAATGGCCCGTTGATGCCCCAGATTGCGATACAATCGTACTATCCTTACTTGTTGTCCCTGAAATGGAGTCGTTAAGTTGAGTTCTTGGCTTGAACAATCATCTACAATTACCAAAGACGTAGCCGCCAGTACATCGGGGGCTACGTCTTCGTTGATACGTTCAATCAGTAGGCTCAATGCCTCCCAATCGTTGTATTGTGGTATGAGAATGATATTTTTTGAAGTCATTTTAACTCAACACGGCCAAGCGAGCGGCTATACCGTCGTGGATTTGCACTAAGGTTTGCTCAAGGTTGTATGTCCAATCCCAGTCGGGGTAATGCGACTTAAATTTGGTCAAATCGCTCACATACCAGATATGGTCGCCGATGCGATTGGTTTCTGAATAATGGTATGTCAGTTTTTTTCCAGCAATTTTTTCACAAATCGCAATCGCTTCGAGCATAGAGCAGTTGGCGTAGCGGCCACCGCCTGCGTTGTAGGCTTCGCCGGGGCGTGGGTTTTGGTAGTAGTGCCAAAACATATTTACCAAGTCGTAGCTGTGGATATTGTCGCGTACTTGTTTACCCTTGTAGCCAAAAATAGTGTAAGGCGTACCTGTAATGGTACATTTCATCAAATAGGCCAAAAATCCATGCAACTGCGCCCCCGAGTGGTTGGGTCCAGTAAGACAGCCTCCACGAAATACCCCTACTTTCATGCCAAAATAGCGGCCATACTCTTGGCACATGATGTCGGCGGCTACTTTCGATGCCCCAAAAATAGAGTGCTTGGTATGGTCGAGGCTGTGGTGTTCGTCTATGCCATTTTTATAGTAAGGGTGGTCTTCGGCGATTTCCCAACGAGTTTCGAGTTCTACCAATGGCAGGTAGTTGGGGTTGTCGCCATAGACTTTATTGGTAGAAGTAAAGATAAACACTGCTTCGGGGCAGTGCTGGCGCGTCATTTCGAGCATATTGAGCGTACCGACGGCATTGACACCAAAATCCGTAAAAGGCTCACGAGCAGCCCAGTCGTGGCTGGGTTGGGCGGCAGCATGAACGATGAGCTTGATGTCGCTGCCATATTCTTTGAAAATAGGCTCCAACTGACTTACTTCTCTTATATCTGCGCTGTAGTGTCTGTAATTGGGATAGGTATCTTGGAGGCGATTGCGATTCCAGTCAGTATTGCCATCTTGACCGAAGAAATACTGACGCAAATTATTGTCCAAGCCTATCACTAAATCAAATTTATCGGCAAAAAAAGCGACCGATTCACTGCCAATGAGTCCTGCTGACCCCGTAACTAAAGCAATGTTCATACAAAAATGTGGGTTGTATAGAGTAAATGAGTTATTAGAAAATTTCTATTTTTTTATTGAGAAGGCGTAAAATAAATCAAAAAAGTTCAATCAGCCTACTTCGTTTGGAGTGTTTTATTATTCGGCTTTGTCAAGTTTGAACGTAAAAGTAGTACCTTTTTCCATCTTGCTGGTTACCGAAATCTTGCTTCCATGCGCACTAAGAATATGTTTGACAATGGCCAAACCCAGCCCTGTACCCCCTTTTTCTTTGGAGCGGCTTTTGTCCACCCGATAAAACCGCTCAAAGATACGAGGTAGATGGTCGGCTGGGATTCCGGGGCCGTTGTCGCGTACTGATACGATATACCCCTTTTTCTGCTCGTCGAAATGTACGATTACTTTACCTCCTTCATGGCCATATTTGATGGCATTCTCGATAAGATTGGTCATGACTTGCGTCATACGTTGGGGGTCGGCTTTGACCCATACTTCACGCTGTGTGTCAGGCTTGATTTTGAGCGTTACGTTACGTTGTGCTGCTTTGGTTTCGAGTTGTTCGCACACTTCGAGCGTAATGAGGCGCAAGTCTATCTTTTCGATTTGCATCTTGATGTCTCCCATTTCCATCTGAGAGAGTGTCATCAAATCTTTGACCAAAGCATCAAGGCCATCGAGGCTTTTGGCTGCTTTTTGAAGAAATTTACCGCGTACCTTTTCGTCGTCCATAGCTCCGTCGAGTAGGGTATGAATAAATCCCTGGGCTGCAAAGATGGGCGTTTTGAGTTCGTGGGATACATCGGCCAAAAACTCACGGCGAAACAATTCCAATTTTTTGAGTTTCTCTATCTCATCTTGCTTTCGAGATACATACACAAAAATCTCATGGTTGAGTTTTTTGAGGGGATTAGGGTTTTTGACGACTGCCTTGCGCGAAATGTTGAAATCCTTGATTTTCAAGCGTTCTATTATTTTTTGCAATTTGGTTACTTCCCTGAAAACTAAGATTTCAACAGTTACCATCACCAAAAAAAAAGAACTGGCAAAACTGGCGATGCCAGCTACAAAAAGCATATTGCGATTGATACCATTGACAAACGACAAGAAAGTTACTGAAATGACCGAAACCAAAACTGCCACCAAAAAAGCTGTAACACGAGGATTGAGCTGCATAAAGGCACAAAAAAATAAGAGTTACAAAAGTAATTAAATTATTTGAGTCATTATTTTAAGAAAATGTTTTGTCATATAAGCTACTATCTGTAACTTTGCACTCCATTTTTGAAACTACCGCTAAAGCAATGGCAAAGAAAGGCAATAGAATACAAGTAATTTTGGAATGTACCGAGCAGAAAACATCGGGTGTTCCGGGTATGTCGCGCTACATTACGACCAAAAACCGTAAAAATACCACCGGTCGTATGGAACTGAAAAAATACAACCCTTATTTGAAAAAAGTAACGGTTCACAAAGAAATCAAGTAATTCATTCATAGTAGTTAGTTGTTAGCTTAAAGTAATTAGCTTTTGAACTAACTATTTAAAACTCAAGACTATGGCAAAGAAAGTAGTTGCAACCCTAAAAAAAGAAGGTGGTAAAACATACGCCAAAGTGGTGCAAGCCGTCAAATCTCCCGTCACTGGTGCCTACACTTTCAAAGAAGTGATTGTTCCGACCGATGAAGTACAAGCCGCTTTGAAAAACTAAAGGCTTGTCGCTGGTTTTACCGTTGCATAAAATGTTCTTCAAAAGTCCCCTAAAAGGGACTTTTTTGTTTTTACCTTTGTACCTCCTCTACTTTAATCTCACCTGATATATTTTCTAAGATATGGGACTTTTTGACTTTTTCTCGAAAGAAAAGAAAGAATCGCTCGACAAAGGGCTGGAAAAATCTAAAGAAAGTTTTTTTGGTAAACTAAGCCGCGCTATTGTAGGAAAGTCCACCGTGGACGAAGAAGTACTCGACGAACTCGAAGAAATCCTCATCAGCTCCGATGTAGGCGTAGGTACTACCGTCAAAATCATCAAGCGCATCGAAGCCCGAGCCGCTCGCGACAAATACACCAGTACCAGTGAGTTGGACAGCATTTTGCGTGACGAAATCGCTGCTCTGCTTACCGAAAATCGCTCTTTAGACATCAAAGACAGCTTCGAGACCGACAATCTGCCCAAGCCTTACGTCATGATGGTAGTAGGTGTCAATGGGGCTGGCAAGACGACCACCATAGGCAAGTTGGCACACCAGTTCAACCAAAGAGGCAAAAAAGTAGTGCTGGGTGCGGGCGATACCTTTCGGGCTGCTGCCGTAGATCAACTTAAAACTTGGGGGCAGCGTGTAGGCGTACCAGTCATAGAACATGGTATGAATACTGACCCCGCTGCCGTAGCACACGATGCTATCAAGAAAGGAGTAGAACTCAACGCCGACGTAGTAATCGTAGATACCGCAGGGCGGCTGCACACCAAAGTCAATTTGATGAACGAACTCTCCAAAATCAAGCGAGTGATGCAAAAAGTACTACCCGAAGCCCCCCACGAAGTATTACTTGTCCTTGACGGTAGTACTGGTCAAAATGCCGTCATTCAAGCCCGTGAGTTTACCAAAGCCACCGAAGTAACCGCCTTGGCCATAACCAAACTCGACGGTACAGCCAAAGGGGGTGTAGTTATCGGGATTTCGGACGAGTTTAAGATACCTGTCAAATACATCGGAGTAGGCGAAAAAATGGACGATTTGCAGGTATTCGATCGCATGCAGTTCGTTGATTCGTTATTCAAAAAATAGATAGAGTCTTATTTTTCAAGAGTTTAGAAAGCGCATTCATGGTAGTTTTCGTAAGTAACCTTCTTTTATAAGTATGGAAAAACTACTTAAAGAACTCCAAAGCGCATACTTAGAAAGTCAAACAAGGCGTTATTTTTTGCAGACCTTAGGCAATGGTCTCGGTACATTAGGCTTAGGTTCTTTGTTGGGAAGCTGCGGTTTGGGAAGCAATACCAATGCTCCTACCCTTCAAGCCACAGATACGATGGCTGCTCGTATCCCGCAGTTTGTCCCCAAAGCTAAGCAAGTGATTTATATCCACATGGCGGGGGCACCGTCGCAATTAGAACTTTTCGACTACAAGCCCGAACTCGAAAAATACCACGGCAAAGACTGCCCAGCGGAGTTTTTGGAAGGCAAAAAATTTGCTTTCATCAAAGGTGTACCCAAGATGCTTGGCCCTAAAGGACGATTCGCCCAACATGGCCAGTCGGGAGCATGGATATCCAACTATTTGCCTTACTTACAGACTGTTGCCGATGAAGTGTCTTTTCTGAAAGCCATGTACACCGACCAATTCAACCATGCCCCAGCGCAGTTGTTGATGCACACAGGAAGCCCACGTTTGGGTCGTCCCAGCATCGGAGCTTGGACAGTCTATGGCTTAGGGTCTGAGAATCGAAATTTACCCGGATTTATCGTTTTGGCATCGGGCGGCAAACAACCCGACGCAGGCAAGTCGGTATGGGGGAGTGGATTTTTGCCTACTGTTTATCAAGGAGTTCAATGCCGTACAGGTGGCGACCCTGTGCTGTATGTGTCCAATCCCGATGGAATGAATCGAGATATTAGAAAATATACCATCGAAGCCATCAACGAAATCAATCGCCAATCTTACGAAGAAGTAAAAGACCCCGAAATCTTGACCCGCATCAGTCAATATGAAATGGCCTTTCGTATGCAAATGTCGGTACCAGAAGTAATGGACGTGAGCAAAGAACCACAGTCTATCTTGGATATGTACGGCGTAAAACCCGGAGAAGGGACTTTTGCGATGAATTGCCTCTTGGCGCGTAAACTCGTAGAAAATGGAGTCCGTTTTGTTCAACTTTTTGACTGGGGTTGGGACACCCACGGCACCAGTCCCGATGGCGCGCTCGAAATCGGGCTACTCAAAAAATGTAAAGCCTCCGATCAAGCCGTTACAGCCTTACTCAAAGACCTAAAAATGAGGGGGTTGCTCGATGAAACGCTTGTAGTATGGGGTGGAGAATTTGGCCGAACTCCCATGCAAGAAAACCGTGATGGCCAAGTACTGCCCTATTCGGGGCGCGACCATCACTTGGAGGCATTTACAGTTTGGATGGCAGGTGGAGGAGTCAAAAAAGGGGTTTCCTACGGCGAAACCGACCCACTCGGATATTACGGCGTCAAAGACCGTACTCATGTACACGATTTGCAGGCCACGATTCTACATCTCTTAGGCTTCAATCATGAGAAATTCACCTATCCTTTTCAAAGGCGCAATTTCCGCTTGACTGATGTAGCCGGCAAAGTCATTGAGCCTATTTTGGCTTAGTCTATCAGCAAAACTTTCTGCGAAACTCTTTGGGTATCTTTCTGACCCACAAGCCAATACCAACCTGACGGTGTAGGAGCAAAAATTTGGTACTCATTTGCCCCCAGCAAACTATACGTAAAATCTAATCGCTGTCCCGAAGTGTTGAAAAGTTGAATATCATCGGGTTGGAGCAAATGAAGTCTTACTTTTAAACTATGCTTTGAGGTAGGGTTGCCATACACCCAGATTTGGGGCTGTTGTAAGTCAATATTGACGGCAATGATTTTTGAAAAACTAAACGCCCCGTCCTTATCCACTTGGCGGAGGCGATAATAGTTCAATCCCGGTAAAGGCGAAACATCGGTATAAACATAGCGACTTTGGGTGCGGGTATCACCGCTAGCTTTGATGATGTCGAGTGTTACAAATTCTTTCAAATCGCTGCTCCGTTGTACTTCAAAATGGGAAGCATTTCGCTCCCAAGCGGTTTCCCAAGAGAGTTGGGCCTGATTTTCAAAGTGTTGGCCTCGAAAATACGTCCATTCTACCGGCAAAGGAATCAACGTAACTGTACCGTTGATATTGATATTATCCAAACGCAGCGTACCGAGATGGCTCGGTGCCGAGTGGGCATAAATCCTAAAAACTACAGGGTTTTCTCTATTGGAGTAGCCTACATTGACCGTATGGGTATTGAATGAAGTTCCTACGCTTGCACTTCCGATATCACTGCCAAAATTGTCCTCATTGGAGCGAACCGAAATTTGGGTAGGGCCTTGTTCGGAACGATTGTGCTGAAACGAAATGGAGGATACGGTCATTTGATAGTTTTGCGGCGATACCGACACTTCTACGTACTTGTTGCCGTCAAAACCTTCTGAAGGCCACAAGCGAATACTGATGGCTCCACTCGGATAGCCTGCTTCCTGCACATTGACCAACGATGCCCCTCCCGTCGAAACATTGGGGTTGTTGCTTGTGCCGTTGGGAGTACTGTTATTGAAATTCCATGTTGCTACAAAGGGAGATTGTGCCAAAGCCTGCAAAGGCAACACAAAGATGATAGCGATATAGTACCACCCTTTCAGCATCGTTTGGTAGAGATTGTAGAAAGACAAATCTAAACAAAAGTTTGAATAAACAAACGTTTAAGCAAACTCCGAACCTTCATCTTTGAGATATTGCCCAACATTGAACGAAAATCCGTCTAAGATTTCGACAGATTTGTGCCAATCTATCATCAACCAGTCTTCCTTTTGAAGTGCAATCAGTACTTTTTTTTCCTCTGATAATATCCAAATAACTTTTTCAACTCCAAAATCGAGAAGTTTTTGAGTTTTGAGGGTTAGATAATTTTCCATTGTCCCAAAATGTTTTAAATCAGCATTAGTATCTACTTCGATTTGTATTTTGGGAGGCAACAAAAGGTAATGTTTATCGGCGGTTTTTACTGAAAAAATCGAACGGTCATAGATGAGAATATCGCCTGAGAGATTGTTGCGCTTGTTGAGGTGTAGCCCCGGCTCGTTCGTTAAAATTAGATACTTTTTTTCGTCCAAAAACCTAAATAAAATTTGTAAAATATACGAAATAATCACTGCTTGCAACGCACTTGCTCCCATGATGTCCTCGAGTTTTTTGCTACCTGCCATTACTTCTTGGTAGCCTTTGTAATATACCGGTTGTCCGTTGATGATTTCATAAACCAAAGAGCGTGGAGGACGCTTCAGCGGTCTATTTTGTCGGGGTATGCTTTTTGGACTCTTTTCCGCTATCATGGTTGCTCAAATTTTTGTCGTAAGTTACAACTTTTTGGCCTCGTTCCAATACTCGTCCATTTCGGCGAGCGTCATTTCGTGGAGCTTTTTGCCATCAGCACGCGACTGTGCTTCGAGGTAATTGAAACGTTTGATAAACTTTTTGTTGGTGCGCTCAAGGGCAGTTTCGGGGTTGATGTCTATAAAGCGAGCGTAGTTGACGAGCGAGAAAAGCAAATCACCAAACTCGGCTTCGGCTTTTTCTTTGTCCATAAGGCTATCGTCTTCGGCGTTGAAATGCGCCTTAAACTCCTGCATTTCTTCTTCTACTTTCTGCCAAACCTGCTGTTTTTCTTCCCAGTCAAAGCCTGCCCCTCTTGCTTTTTCTTGGATACGCATGGCCTTGACCAGTGCCGGTAGCGAAGTAGGCACTCCACCCAGCACCGACTTTTGCCCTCCTCCTTCTTTAAGTTTGATTTGCTCCCAGTTTTGTTTTACTTGCTCTTCGGTATCAGCTTTGGTATCGCCGTAGATGTGCGGGTGGCGCACGATGAGTTTTTCGCAGATGCCATGGAGTACGTCGGCGATGTCGAAGGCGTGGGTTTCGGAGGCTATTTTGGCATAAAACACTATGTGCAGTATAATATCGCCGAGTTCTTTTTTGATTTCGCTCAAATCATTCTCCAGAATAGCATCAGACAACTCGTAGGTTTCTTCGATCGTCAGATGCCGCAGGCTTTGGAGTGTTTGTTTTTTGTCCCACGGGCATTGGGCGCGGAGGTCGTCCATGATATTGAGCAGACGGTCGAAGGCAGCGAGTTGGTCTTGGCGGGAGTTCATCATTTTTTTGAGTCAGGGGTAGTCAAGGAAGAATTGAACTTATAAATTTTCATCTTTACCTATCAAAATATACTTGAAACTCATAGATTTTTGAAAAACTAACGATGTAACCACTTGATAATCAAATGAAATCTATGAGATTTTTTCACAAATCAATTTTGAACGAGTATCACTTCTTCGAGCATGGTGATGTATTGGGCGATGCCCTCTTGGATTTCGTGTAGGTAAATAAACTCGTCGGCGGTATGGGAGCGGCCCGAATGTCCCGGCCCCATTTTGAGCGAAGGGCAGTCTATGAGGGCTTGGTCGGAGGTGGTGGGAGAGCCGTAGGTATTTCGCCCTAAGCGTATCCCTGCTTGTACTATCGGGTGTTCAATAGGTATGCTCGAAGGGCGCAAACGTACCGAGCGAGCAGCGATTTCGGATTGGATATTTTGCTGAATCACTTCGATGACTTCTTCGAGGGTGTATTGGTCAGTTACGCGTACATCAATCGTAAACTTACAACTATCCGGCACGACATTGTGCTGTGTACCGGCATTGATGATGGTAGCGGTCATTTTGATAGGCCCCAACGTAGGCGAAACCTTCGGAAACTGAAAACTCCGAATCCACTGAATATCGTCTATGGCTTTGTAGAGGGCATTTTCGCCTTCGTCGCGGGCGGCATGGCCTGATTTGCCGTGAGCGATACAGTCAAGCACCAACAGCCCCTTTTCGGCCACGGCCAAGTGCATTTCGGTAGGCTCGCCTACGATGGCAAAGTCTATAGGAGGCAAATCGGGTACAATGAGTTCGAGGCCATCGCGCCCGGAGATTTCTTCTTCGGCGGTGGCTGCCAGCACAAGATTGTAAGTGAGATTGGGATTGTCGTAAAAATAACAAAATGTAACGATGAGCGAGCAGAGTGAGCCACCAGCATCATTGCTTCCCAAGCCGTAAAGCCGGCCGTCTTTTTCTAATGGCTCAAAAGGATTGAGCGTCCACGACGGGTTGGGCCGCACGGTATCATGATGAGAGTTGAGTAAGACGGTAGGTTTGGCTTCATCAAAGTACCGATTGTACGCCCAAACGTTGTTCTTTTTACGGTGTATCGGAATCTTTTTTTGCTCAAAAAATTGTGCTATCCACTCGGCAGTGTGCTGTTCTTCTTTGCTAAAGGATTGGGTAGCGATGAGTTTTTTCAACAAATCAATGGCTTCGTATGCCAGTGTTGTCGTATCAATAGCTGTTGATGAATACGGCATAAAATGTAGGTTTTATGCTGCAAAGGTAGCCAAAAATTCGCCAATCAATTCTTCAACTTTTCCTTAAACACTTTCCGAAACTTCTCTACCTTGGGGGCTACAACAAAGGCACAGTAGCCTTGTGAGGGGTTGTTGGCAAAGTAATTTTGGTGATAATCTTCGGCTACATAAAATTTTTCGGCCTTTCTGACTTCCGTAACGATAGGTTTGCCAAAGGCCCCCGAAGCATCAAGCTCGCGAATGGTTTTTTGAGCCAGTTCTTTTTGCTGGTCATCATGGTAGAATATCACCGACCGATACTGCGGGCCGATGTCGTTGCCTTGGCGGTCTTTGGAAGTAGGGTCATGGATACGGAAAAACACTTCGAGGAGTTCGAGATATGTTACCGTTTTGGGGTCGTATTTGATTTCGACACATTCGATATGGCCTGTTTGCTTGCTGCATACTTGCTCATAGGTAGGATTTTCGATGAAGCCGCCCGAATAACCTGACACTACCGACTCTACCCCTTTCATTTCTTGATACACCGCTTCGGTACACCAAAAACAGCCCGTACCAAAGGTGGCCGTTGCTAAACCTGTCATGGTTTTTGCTTTTTCTTCCATAAGTTTGATTTTTTTGGGTGATTGCCCGCACGAAGATAGCGAGCATAATAGCACGACGACAAAAAAAGTGATTGCTTTCATAAGTTTTCAACAAAAAAATGATGGCCAAGATTCGCCCAGATATACGATAAAAGACTTTCTTTTAACGAACTTTGCAGCAAAAAGTTTTCAAAAACAAAAATAGGACTTATTGATTCTACGAAATGTCGGTCAGCCGACACCCCTGCCAATGACACGCACCGAAATTTCGACCTTAGGAGAATTTGGATTGATTGAGAGAATCAAATCAGCATTTACCCCTTCGCTACCACAGACCCTACGAGGCATAGGCGACGACGCCGCCGTGATAGATAATGGTACAGATGAATGTACACTTGTTTCGACTGATATGCTCTTAGAAGGTGTCCATTTTGACCTGACGTATGTGCCTCTGCGGCATTTGGGCTACAAGGCCGTGGCGGTCAATGTGTCGGACATAGCTGCCATGAATGGTACTCCTCGTCAAATAACGATTAGTTTGGGGTTGAGCAATCGGTTTTCGGTTGAGGCCGTGGAGGAGTTTTATGAGGGTGTAAAATTGGCCTGTGAAGCCTACAGACTGGATTTGGTGGGAGGCGATACTACTTCGTCGCGGGTGGGATTGGTGATTTCGGTTGCGGTTTTGGGGGTAGTAAACAAAGATAAAATTGCTTATCGAAATACCGCCAAACCCAACGACATCGTCTGCGTAACAGGTGATTTGGGGGCAGCTTATATGGGGCTTCAAGTCATGGAGCGCGAAAAACAAGAGTTTTTGGCCAATCCTGAAATGCAACCTCAACTCGAAGGCAAGGATTATGTCGTAGGCCGCCAACTCAAACCCGAAGCCCGTACCGATGTCGTTTATGAACTACAAGAAGCGGGAGTTGTACCTACCTCGATGATTGATGTATCTGACGGGCTGGCCTCCGAAATTTTACATCTTTGTAGTCAGTCGGGTACAGGCACACAAATTTTTGAAGAACATTTACCCATTGCCAACGAAACATTTTTGGCCGCTGACGAGTTCAGATTAAGTCCACTGACGGTGGCCTTGAATGGAGGAGAAGATTATGAGTTGCTTTTCACGATTCGGCAGGCCGACTATGAAAAAATCAAAAATTCAGCCAAAATTAGTTTTATTGGATTTATGACTGATAGACCCCAAGAAATAGAATTGGTAACAAAAGGTGGAGGGAGGTTTGCCATCAAAGCGCAAGGCTGGCAGCATTTACAAGGTGGATAGGAGATTTATCTTTGTGTTTGGCTGTGTCCCTCTGTGGTAAATAATTTAAACTCTAAACAAACCAATAAGTAAAATGGAAATTCTCGTTCGCGCTCATTCTGGGCTTCGTTATGTAGTACTGGGGCTTTTGGTAGCTGCTATCGTAGTAGCCTTCCAAAAACGCTCTCAAAACAACGCTCCTTATTCTAAAATGTATTTGTGGGCTATGATAGCCACTCACACGCAGTTGTTGATTGGACTGGTACTTTACGCGCTGGGCTGGGGCGTAAAAGTGCGCTTCGATATGATGAGCGATAAGTTTTATCGTTTTTATGCCATAGAGCATTTGGTAGGTATGCTTATCGCCATAGCACTTATTACCATAGGTCATAGCCAAGCCAAAAAACTTAAACATGGTAAAGTTTTCACCTACTACACCGTGGGCTTATTGATTATTTTGTTGTCTATTCCGTGGCCATTCCGCAATCTCGGTGCAGGTTGGTTTTAATTTTTTTGTAAATTAGCCACGTTTTCAATGCCTTAACCCCTCGTTCCGTTTATGAAATACTTTTACACACTCGTTATGCTGTGTTGTTTGGGTTCGCTGGCGGGGCGAGGGCAAACTTCTCTTTTCAGTCGCCATTGGTACGTTGGTAGCGATGTAGGCATTTTCAGTAACTCTACCCGTATGATCGCCGGCGAATTGGGCAAATACACTGCTGGCAACTCGGGCATCATGCCTATATATGGTCTGCGCGTAGGGCGTGTGCTGGCCCCCTACGCCTCGGTCGAAACAGGTGTTTACTCCTTGCCGCTCAATCTGGTCTATCTTTACCAAACCGATAAAGCTATCGGGGGTAAGCAATTCAACTTTTTGACGATACCCCTAAGATTCAACTGGCGAACAAGGGTATTCCATGAGCAATTTGAAGCACATCTAAGCGGTGGGGTTCATTATGTTTGGACAGGGGGAGAAATGATAGAAAAGCCTTTTGGAGGACTTATTACGACACCTGCTCATGCTCGCAAAGATTCACTTACATATTCGGGAGGAGTAAGCGTAACACGCCGCCATGCTGCCAATGCCGAAGTAGGTATAAGTTTCAACTGGGCTATGTCCAAACGTTGGACGATGAGCGTGTATGGTCGGCAAATGATAGGGCTGATGAATGTAGCCAAAATGAATGTATCAATTCGCAACAACCAATTGCCTGTCGAAACCGCCGAATTTGTAAGTAATACTTCAGGCTTCAACGCTGGCTTGAGTATTCGCTTCAACTTTTTCCCAAAAATCAATCGGCAAATAGCAATCAGCAGATAGCCTTTTGTTTAGCATGGATTCAGCCTCATCAACTTTTCTCCAACAACTGACGGCTTTCCCACATCGTGGAGCGGGAAGTAAGTATGAACCCAAAGCAGCTAAAATCATTTCAAACGAACTCATTGGACAAGGATTTAAAGTAGATTTTCAGCCTTTTTCTACACCTGCCAATTATGTTTCGATTGTCTATTGGCTGATTGGAGGGCTACTTTGTGGACTCTTGACGGTACAATGGCTTGGTATCTGGGCGGTTTTGATTACTGCCTTTTTTGCTATCAACGGACTTCTTTACTTCGACTGGCGGCCTTCTTGGTTGATTTTTTTGCCGCCTTTGGTCAAATCCCACAATATCATCGGGAAAGCCGATAGCTTGAAAGAACCCAAGCAAAAGCTGATTTTGATGGCACATTATGATACTGCCCCTGTATCGGCACTGTATCGCCGTCAAACTCCCGATAGCTTCCGAAACACTATTCGACTCTCGATGCTATTGATGGCGTTGGCTGTAGTAGTAGCAGGGTTGAGTTTTCATTTACCCGAAAATATTTACTTGCTCACTATCAAGGGCTTACTGTCCTTTTATTTTATAGCCCAAGCCATTTTGGGTACGATTGGTTATTGGCAAAAAGGCTATACCAACGGAGCCAGCGACAACGCCACCGGTGTAGTAGCTGCCCTTGCTACTGCCCAACGCCTCCGCCCTCATTTGCAGCATACACAACTCGAAGTAGTACTCACCAGTGCCGAAGAAGCAGGTATGATTGGGGCATATCATTATTGGAAAAACCTCCAAAAATCAAAACCTATCATACTGAAAGAGCGTACTTTTTTAATCAACTTCGATACGCTTGGCAATGGCAATCTCAAACTCATCACTCAAACAGGCAGTATGTCGTTGATTGAGTACAACAATGTTGTTACCGAAACGGCGCAAAAAATCATACGAGAGGAAAAAAAATTTAACCACGTAACCACAGGTGTATGGCATACCGCCGATTTTGATAGCGTGTGGTTTGTACGAGATGGCTACCCATGTGTTACGCTGGCGGCACTTGATACACAAGGCACTATGCCCAATATCCACCGCCCCGAAGACACCCTCGACCATGTGGACACCCGCCCCATGCTTGAAGCGATCCTTCTGGCCGAAGCCATTGCTTTGAGGTTGGATAGCACCCCGGCACTCCATTCTTAGTAGTTCCTGTACTCCTTGGTCCAGCCGTAAGCACCATAAGCCGCGATGAAGCAAAAGGCCAAATACAAGAGCGCGTACAGCTTCACTTCTTTGACATAATACATATAGGTAGCAATCATATCCACCAAAAGCCAAACGTACCAAGCCTCTATTTTTTTACGAATGAGCAAGAAAGTAGCAAAAATACTCATCACAGTCGTAAACGAATCTAAATAAGGAAAAGCACTGGGTTTGGCAAAAATCGTAGGAATCCAATCATGCAAGTTTTTTGCAAAAGTACCCATCAAGGCTGTTAGGCCTGTTCCCACAACAAGTAGCAGATACCATTGTTTGGGTAATAATTGACTAATTTTAAGCTCGTTTTTTTGGTTAGCTTCTTCTTTCTTAGGGTATTTCCATTGCCACCAGCCGATGATGTTGGTAATGAAGAAAAACACCTGCAAAAACATATCAGGATAAAGCTGGATTTGATAGAACATCGCAAATGCCAACGACACATTAGCCAACCCCAATAACCAGCTCCATATATTTTCACGCGCCGATAGCCATACCGCCACTCCTCCCGTAATGGTAGCCCAAAACTCTAAGTAGCTCATCTTATAGCCCCAAAGTTCAAAGAAGAAGCTATCTATACTAAAAATATTCATGCTTTCTAAAATTTTAACTTCGACAAAGTTTTTCAATTAAATAGTGCTATTTTGACATAAAAAAATCTATTTTGCACCCTACAAACCTATCATGAACCAATATTATGGCAAAGTCAGCAAAAACGAAAAAAGATGAGGTCAGTGCAAAGCCCTCCTCTCCCAAAAGCCGTAAAGCCGCCCAACCTATTGTTACACACCAGGTCGAGGAAATAGCACCCGAGGGCGTAGCTCCTTATTCTCGCTTTTCAGATTTTGATATTTATCTCTTCAAATCAGGGAAACACTACAAACTATACGAAAAACTTGGCTCGCACGTAGTTGAATACAAGGGTACGATAGGCACTTATTTTGCCGTTTGGGCACCCAACGCCCGGTATGTATCAGTTATAGGCAATTTCAACGGCTGGAATCGTGGCAACCATCCATTGAGCGCACGCTGGGACGGTTCGGGTATTTGGGAGGGGTTTATTCCTCATATTGGACGAGGCGAAATCTATAAATATTTTATCCTTTCCAATCATCACGGCCTCGAACTTGAAAAAGCCGACCCCTTTGCCTTGTGGTGTGAGGTTGCTCCTAAAACGGCCTCTATCGTATGGGACAACTGGTACGAATGGCAAGATGAGGGCTGGATGCGCGAACGCCGCAAACATAACGCCCTCAATGCCCCCATATCAGTTTATGAAGTACACCTTGGATCTTGGATGCGCGATCCTGCCGACCCCGAACGTTTTCTCAATTACAGAGAAATAGCCGACAAACTCGTACCTTACGTCAAAGAAATGGGCTTTACGCACGTTGAGTTCATGCCTATCATGGAGGCTCCCTACCCGCCCTCTTGGGGGTATCAGATCACAGGTTATTTTTCTTGTGCCTCGCGTATGGGCAACCCCCAAGATTTGATGTACCTCATCGAACAACTCCACTTAGCGGGTATCGGAGTATATCTTGACTGGGTACCTTCGCATTTTCCGGGTGATGCCCACGGTCTATTTTTGTTTGACGGTACTCATCTTTACGAACACGCCGACCCACGCAAAGGCTACCACCCCGATTGGAAAAGCTATATATTCAATTATGGACGCAATGAAGTACGTTCTTTTTTGATTTCTAACGCCCTCTTTTGGCTCGACCGCTACCATGCCGATGGCCTCCGCGTTGATGCCGTCGCTTCGATGCTTTATTTGGATTATTCGCGCAAGCACGGTGAATGGATTCCTAACGAACACGGTGGGCGTGAAAACTTAGAAGCTATTTCGCTTTTGCGCGAGATGAATGAAGCTGCCTTCAAAGCATTTCCTGATATTCAGACCATTGCCGAAGAATCCACAGCTTTCCCGGGTGTTTCGCGGCCTGTGTATTTGGGAGGGTTGGGTTTTGGTATGAAATGGATGATGGGCTGGATGAACGATACCCTCAAGTACTTTGAAAAAGACCCTTTATATCGCCGCTGGCACCAAGACCAAATTACCTTCAGTTTGGTGTATGCTTTTTCCGAAAATTTCATGCTACCGCTCTCGCACGATGAGGTGGTATATGGTAAAGGTTCGCTCGTAGGTAAAATGCCTGGCGATGAATGGCAGCGTTTTGCCAATTTACGTCTTTTGTTTACATATATGTTTACCCACCCTGGCACTAAGCTATTATTTATGGGAGGAGAGTTTGGTCAAGTGCGTGAGTGGAACTTCCAGCAGTCGCTCGATTGGCACTTATTGGCGGCTGCTCCTCATCATGGAATGAAAGAATGTATCAAACAACTCAACGTACTTCTCAAAAATCAGCCTGCTCTTTATGATTACAATTTCTCGCCCGATGGTTTTGAATGGATAGATTCGCAAGACCGTGAAAATTCGGTGGTCGTCTATATTCGTAAAGGACTCAACCCCGCAGATTCGTTGGTAGTGGTACTCAACATGACCCCTAAACCCCAAGCCAACTATCGCATAGGCGTACCAAGTTCGGGCAAATGGATTGAAATTTTCAATAGCGATAGCACGTCTTTTTATGGAAGTGGTGTAATCAATGCACAGGCCATCGAGTCAGAAGATCGAAAATGGCATGGCCGTCAGCACTCTATCTCACTTCATCTGCCTCCTTTGGCAGGTATTATTTTGAAAAAAATAGAAGATTGATTCTATAATATCAAGCTATACTCATTCAAAATTAATTTGCGAAAAAACCTCATAGATTTCATTTGTTTTTCGTAAGCCTATGAGGGTTAAGTATAAAAACAAAAATGGCGCAGGGTGAAACTCTGCGCCATTTTTAATACCATTTTAATCTGATTATTTGTTGAGATTACTTGTTTTACGGCTATACACAAAATATACCAAAATACCGACAGCCCCCCACACAAAGAAGGCGATGATTGTATCGGTACGAAGGTTGTACATTAAGTAAATATTGGTCAATACACCCAAAGTAGCTACCAACGGCAATGCAGGGGCTTTGTAAGGGCGAGGAATATGTGGCTCACGCACACGCAGAATAAGCACTGCCGCACAAATCATAGCAAATGCCAATAACGTACCCGAACTGGTTAGCTCAGATACTTTGTCAATAGGAGTCAGAGCCGCTACCAACGACACAATAAATCCTACCAAAAGCGTACTTTTCCAAGGAGTTTTGAAGGTGGGGTGCACAGCAGCAAAAAAACTTTTGGGCAGAAGGCCGTCTTTGGCCATACCCAAGAAAATACGAGTTTGGGAGTACATCATCACAAGCATCACCGATGTAAGCCCCGCTAATGCCGCAATCGTGATAATATAAACAGCCCAAGTGATACCATTGTCGGCAAAAGCCTGTGCCACAGGAGCTTTTAAGTCAAGTTGATCGTATCGTACCATACCTGTCAGCACCAAAGAAACCAAGATATAGAGGATCGTACAAATGACCAATGAGGCAATAATAGCAAAGGGTACATCTTTGGTAGGGTTTTTGGCTTCACCCGCTGAAGTCGAAACTGCATCGAAACCAATGTAAGCAAAGAAGATAATACTGGCCGCCGTAACTACCCCTTGCAACCCGTAATGACCTTGCCCATTGGCATCTACTACACGCTCGGGGATAAAAGGAGTCCAGTTGGCAGCATCTACATAAAAGCCTCCTACAATAATCACAAAAAGTACAGCAGAGGTTTTGATAGCTACGATGATATTGTTGGCACCAGAGGCTTCTTTGATCCCTTTCACCAAAACTAACGTAACTGCCCAAGCGATCAAAAAGGCAGGTAGATTGAAGGCAATACCTCCGTCATAGCCTTTAGAGGCAGCTGTGAAAGGGTCATTGACCAACCAAATAGGTAAATCAATGTGAAATAAATGAAGGAACTTTTCTAAATACCCCGACCAACTTACGGCTACGGTAGTAGCACCCATCATATACTCCAAAATGAGATTCCAGCCGATAAACCAAGCAAAAAACTCCCCAATCGTACCATAGGAATAGGCATAAGCCGAACCTTCTACAGGAAGAATAGACGCAAACTCTGCATAACACAAAGCCGCAAACGTACAGCCAATCCCTGCTATGACAAATGATAACGCCAACGCAGGCCCCGCAAATTGATTGGCAGCGATACCTGTCAGAACGAAAATCCCTCCCCCGATAACAGCCCCTATACCGAGCGAGGTAAGTTCCCAACGTCCTAAAACACGCTTGAGTTGGTTGTTTTTAACATCTGCCTCATAGGCTGACAAAGGTTTTTTTCTCCAGATAGAGTTATTCATTTTGTATAGGATTTAGAATGATTGAATTTTTGGTTATTAGATAAAAAACGTTCGTAAAATACGCCCTTACTACTTGCTTACCAAATAAATACGGCGAAAAGTTATTTTTAAACAAAACAAAAGCCCCGAATCGCAGGGCTTTTGTTTTCAAAGATTGGAAGCCTTCCTTTTTTACTTCTTGAGCGAAGGTTTAATTAAAGGTGCTTTTTTTTCTTTTTTGGGCTTTTGCTCCGTTTCTTCTTCTTGTGGCATTTCTACTTGCTGCATACCCCCGCGAGGTGCATCAGGGAAGTCTGCAATCAGACGTTCGGGCGCATTTTTCTTTGTATTGGGGTTGGCCTCTTCTTTGGCTTGCTCGCGGGTGAGGGTATCTACCACAATAGGCGTAGCCACAAATAAAGAGGAGTAAGTACCTACAATGATCCCGATCAGCATCGCAAATGAGAACCCACGTATCACCTCGCCACCAAAGAAAAACAAAATAATCAATACAAACATGGTCGAAATACCTGTAATAGCAGTACGGCTCAAGGTACTATTGAGGGCATTGTTGATGATAGTCGGAATAGACTCTTTTTTGCCGCGATTGTCGCGTAAGTATTCACGCACGCGGTCAAAAATAACCACAGTGTCGTTGATTGAATAACCCATGATCGTCAATACTGCTGCCACAAAGGCTTGGTCGACATCAAGGGAGAAGGGGAGAATACCGTTGAAAACAGAAAAAATAGCCAAAGTAACCAACACATCATGGAACAAAGCGACCAATGCTCCCCACACAAACGCCAACCTACGGAAACGTATGTAAATGTATCCAGAAACAACAATCAACGCTAAGAAAATAGCTTTGATGGCCGAAAGAATCATATCATACGCGATGGTTGGACCTACTTTCTGAGAACTTTGAATAGTAGCCTTGTTACCTGCCAATTTCGCCAAGCCTTCATTGAGTTTGGCTTCGGCCTGCTTGTCAGACTCGGGAGAGGTATCATCAATCAAATAACTGGTCGTAACTTTCACTTGTGTATTTTCCAAAATACCTGAGCCTCCATACGTTTTTACTTCGGGAGCAGCCCCAAACGCATTAGTAAGGGCTTCGCGTACTTGAGAGGTATTGACTGGCTGCTCAAAACGTATCACATAACTACGCCCTCCTTTGAAATCTACTCCAAGTCCGAAGCCTTTGAAGATAATCGAAATGATACCGATGCCTATAATGGCTGCCGAAATGGTATAATACAGACGGCGGCGTTTGAGAAAATCGAAGTGGGTATCCTTAAACCAGTTTTTGGTCAATGGAGAGAAAAACTCCACGCTTCTTCCTTTGCTTACCCACCACTCCAAAATCAACCGCGATACAAACAACGCAGCATAAAGCGAAGTAGCAATACCGATGATCAAAGTAGTAGCAAAGCCAAGTATCAGACCCGTACCCAAGAAAAATAGAATGATACCAGTGAGTAAGGTCGTAACGTTGGAGTCAAGAATAGAAGATAAAGCATTTTTGAAACCGTCAGATATTGCCAATTTAAGATCTTTGCCTGCCTGCAACTCCTCTTTGATGCGTTCATAAACCAAGACATTGGCATCAACTGCCATACCAATTGTAAGAACGATACCTGCAATACCCGGTAGGGTCAGTACTGCCCCTAAAGAGGCCATGATACCCATCAAGAAAAACAAGTTGATGAAAAGTGCTATATCAGCTATCAAACCAGCTTTGTTGTAATAAGCAATCATAAAAATTAAGACTACCAATAAACCTACCAACGATGAAATAATCCCTGCCGACACCGACTCCGAGCCAAGGGTAGCACCTACTACGGCCTCCTCTACGATAGTAGTGGGAGCAGGGAGTTTACCGGCCTTGAGCACGTTGGCCATATCTTTGGTTTCTTCTACGGTGAAATTACCCGTTATGCTTGAGTTACCATTAGGGATTTCATTTTGCACATTGGGGGCGGTATAAACAAAATCATCAAGAATAATCGCCACTGGGCGGCCTACGTTGGCAGCAGTAAGGGCACGCCATTTGCGCGCGCCTTCGGCGTTCATACGCATATTGACTTCAGGGCGGCCTCGGTCGTCGTAGTCGTTGCCGGCATCTACGATGACATCACCTTCGAGCGGTGCTTGTCCAGATTTTTTAATAAAGTAAAGCCCTACCACTTCATTACGCTTGTCAGTAGTTTCAATGCCTTTACGATCCCACAAGAAAACCACATCTGATGGAAACATAGCCCGCACTTCTGGGCGGCGGAGTAGTTCGTTGGCCTTGGCAGTATCTTTGGCATATACCCCAAGCTGACCTTGAGAGATAGGCACAAACAAACTCGCCAAGCCCGTTTGATTGGCCGTAGTATCGGTTTTTGTTGTATCAGCTTTTGCTCCTTTGGCTAACTGTGCTGCCAGTCCTGACCCCGTTTTGGCAGTATCCTTTTGTGTTTTGCTTTTGTCAGCAATCTTTTTCTCTAATTCTTGACGGGTAAGATAGGCCCCCAGCGCATTGAGGCCTGGCGAAACTTCATCAAGGGTATAAACCTCACAAAACTCCAATTTGGCAGCCCCTGTAAGCAAGCGGCGTACACGCTCGGGGTTGTCCACCCCCGGTAGTTCTATCAAAATTCGCCCCGAACCAGGCAACCGCTGAATGTTGGGGTTGGCTACTCCAAACTTATCTACGCGCTGCTGAATGATTTGGAAGGCACGGCTGGTAGCCCCTTCTACTTCTTCTTTCAAAAATTTGATAACATCGCCATCAGAAGAGCTACTGTTGATTTTGCCACGGTTGGTGCTATTGGAAAAAATCTGTGCCAAGCGTGAGTTGGGAGCGATGCGACGGTATTCGGTCGCAAACAAATCAACAAAGCTCGCTTGGCTCGACTTTTGAGCTTCCGTAGCTTTGCGAAGGGCATCGTTGAATTGGCTATTGCGTGCATTGCCCCCTGCCAAACCTTTCAGAATATCTTGTGGTGCTACTTCGAGCACTAAGTGCATACCACCTTGCAAATCAAGCCCCAGCCCCAATTCACGCTGTGTAACCTCTTGGTAAGTCGAACCCAGATACACAGGCTCGCGGCGTAGAGAGTCCAAATAGCGTTCTTTCTTTTGCGTATCTACGATACCGTCTTTGTTGGTAGCAAAGGCAGCAGCATCTTGGCGAATACTGCGCGCCACAAACGTAAATGACAGATAATAAATGCTCAATAGAGCCACTACCACTGTCAAAATCCAAATTCCAAGTTTATTTTGCATAATTTTGATAAATGATGAATAAATTGATTGACAATTAAAAACAGCCCTCTGCTACAAGCAATCGGCTTTGTGAAACGAGCATGATACTCAAGAAAAAATAAATAGCTTAACGCCAAAGCCTAAGGAGCATTGGTAGCAATGTGATGCCCGAATACATTTCGGAAAAAAGAGAAGAAATAATAAAACTCGGCAAACCGTTTTGGTAGAAGCCCGCTTGAAAGCGTCGTAAAACCTAATACCGTAGGCAAGAAATAAAATGATTGCTCAAAATCAAAAGTGAGCGCGGGGGCTACTACTGCCTCCAAAGATAGTTCTTGGAGTACCGGCTGTTCGTCGCTGTCAGATTGACTTTGCTCTGCTTTGGGTTTTTCAACCACCTTCCCCGATGACGATACCCACTGCCCGACCATAGCCAACAAAAGCAGTAGCATGGCCAATGTAGCAGAAGTAGTTTTAAGAAAAAGGCGTTTTTGTTTCATATAAAAACTTATTCGCAATGAGCGGCTGCAAAGTTCATACCAATTTTTTTGCCAAACAAGTCATCGCCCTGTTGAGTTATAATTTTAATACAGATATTTCTTCAAAATTTTACACAAAATGAACCTCCATCAGCAAATTCTTTCTACCGAATATCTGCCTCCTCCAGGCCTCATTGCCCCACCACCTTGGACACTGACGGGCAATGGCTGCATATTACTTTATCGGTTTCCGAAAAAATTTATATTGAACAATGGTTTTTTGGCCGACTACCAACTGGCAGGATTTGAAGGTTTCTTGGGCAGCGTCATGCTCGTGGACTATCACACCACCCCCGTAGGGCCTTACCGCGAATTGCTATTTATACCCGGTCTTTTCAAGTGGAATGGAAGATATTCGTTTTCGATTTCCAAGATTTATGTTTCGAGCCACGACAGCGTCTGGAATGGCATCGAGAATTGGGGCATACCCAAAGAGCAATGTGATTTTGAACTTTCAAACCCAACTTCTACACAAACACATTTTAGAGCCATAAAAGAGAAAAGTCCTTTTTTTGAAGCTACAATAGAGCGTGGAAAGTTTTCGTTTCCACTTACCACAGCCTTTTTCCCACTACGTATTACCCAACGCCTCCGTAACGATTGGGTATTGACACAACCCCAAGCCAAAGGCAAGGCATATTGGGGAAAACTGAAAGAAGTATCGGTCAATCCTGAACTTTTCCCTGACCTCAGTTCGTTGAAACCATTGGCGACACTGGTAGTCGAAAATTTTCAAATGACATTCCCACCCGCCCAATTTGAGCCTTTCAGACACTAAATTTTTCCCAAAAATGAAGTCGTTGTTTCGTGATATTTGTTTCCATTTTTTGGTACTCGGAGGTTTATTGTCCTCTTGTGCAAGACCTGTTACGACCACCGACGGCGGCATGGGTTTCCCTATCAAACTCGCCAAGGCCGATTATCCTATTGATGTTTTTTTTGAAAATGAGCCTACTTCGCGAGTTTATACACCCATTGGCCCTGTCAAAATCGAAAAAGAAGTGCCTCTGGCCCAACATCAAACCAAAGGCGGAAGAATGTTGTACCGTGGCAACGACGAAGAACAAAAAAAAGCCCTCCTCGACCAACTCATCTTACAAGGAATTGGCATGGGTGCTCACGCACTTGTGAACGTAAAATATCAATACTACACAGCCAAAGATTATCACGGTTTTATAATGACCGGTACGGCGGTCAAATATGGCAATCAATAAACCCACCTCAAAAATGAACAATTTTCAATACCACAACCCCGTCAGAATTATTTTTGGTAAAGGTCAAATAGCCCAGTTGTCCAAACAAATTCCTACTGATGCCCGAATCATGCTTACCTACGGTGGAGGGAGTATCTTCAAAAACGGCGTATATGACCAAGTAAAATCAGCATTGGAAGGCTACGACCTCATCGAGTTTGGGGGAATCGAACCCAACCCCACTTACGAAACCTTGATGAAGGCTGTCGAAATTGCTCGAAAAGAAGGGGTTACATTTTTGCTTTCGGTAGGGGGCGGCTCAGTACTCGATGGTACCAAGTTTATCGCTGCCGCTGTACCCTACGAGGGCGATACTTGGCAAATGGTGGTCAAACGTGCCAAACTCACCGCTGCTTTGCCCCTTGGTGCGGTGCTTACTCTACCTGCCACAGGCTCCGAAATGAACTACTACGCTGTCATCAGTCGTACCGAAACCCAAGAGAAGTATGGCATGGGGCATCCTTTGGTCTATCCGCAGTTTTCAATCCTCGACCCAGAAACCACTTTTTCACTACCTCCGCGCCAAATAGCCAATGGCATTGCCGATGCTTTTACGCACGTCATGGAGCAGTATATGACCTACCCCGTTCGTGCTACCATGCAAGACCGCATGGCCGAAGCCGTACTGCTCACCCTCATCGAAGAAGGCCCCAAAATGCTCCAAAATCCTACCGATTATGATACCGCCGCCAATGTAATGTGGGCCGCTACGATGGCGCTCAACGGCCTACTGGCAGCAGGAGTACCTACCGACTGGGCTACGCACCAAATTGGCCATGAACTCACCGCCCTACACGGCATAGACCATGCCCGAACGCTGGCAATGGTACTGCCACATTTGCTGGAAGCCAAAAAAGACAACAAACGTCAAAAACTCATTCAATACGCCCGTAACGTGTGGCAACTTGACGGCACAGACAACCAACTCGTATCAGCGGCAATCGAAAAAACCACACAGTTTTATGAGTCATTGGGCATAGCCACCAAGGCCAAAGACTATGGCGTAGGGCAAGAAAGTGTAGCCGAAATCGTCAAAAGATTTGAGAAAAGAGGTATGAATTTTGGCGAACGCGCTGACATCACCCCCCAAGTCGTAGGGCAAATTTTGGAGAAAAGTATAGCTTGATTGACTAATGACTAAAACTAACGATATAGCGCGAGGCTTTGACGGTTCGCCGTTCCGACTCGTGCTGACTATTCCAAGGCTTTAAGCCTTTCAGTTTTTAGGTTTATAAAGTACCAATCCAAACAAAAACACCACAGCATAGCAAACGATAGGTGTGAGGTAAGACAAAGCCACATTATAATCGGCCACGGCCCCCATAATAGGAGGAAATACCGCCCCACCTACTACACCCATCACAATAAACGACGAAGCACGGGGCTTATGTGGGCCTAAATTGCGAAGTCCCAAGCCAAAAATCGTCGGAAACATGATGCTCATAAAAAAATTGAGCATGATCAATGCCCCAAACGATACCCAACCCCAAGTCTGTGAGATGACTAAGCACAGTAAGATATTAGCAGCGGCAAAAGTAGCCAGCAATACATTGGGCCGAATGTAGCGCATCAATACCGTACCCACCGCTCGCCCTACTAGCAGCATCACCATACTAAAAGCAAAATAATAGCCTGCTTTTTCATCGGTCATATCGGGCATATACTTTACAGCATAATTGATAAAAAACGCCCATGTAGCCCCTTGTGCCGCCACATTGAAAAACTGCGCAACAGCCGCCCAAATAAAATGCCGATTTTGGAACAATGGCATCACTTTTTCGTTGTTTTCTTCAACTGAGGCATTTTCGGAGGCTTCATTGAGAGGAGGGACTTTGACAAACCAAAAGGCGATAGCTACCGAAAGTACCACTAATCCAATCACTAAGTACAGGTACTTGACAGGTGCCAAGTCCGTGGCGGTATCGCCTGTGGGTACATTGCGAAGCATGATATAAGACCCCAGCATCGGCCCGATGATAGCCCCCACGCCATTGAAAGTTTGCGACAGATTGATACGCTGCTCGGAGGTATCTTCATGTCCCAACGCTGCCGAAAAAGGGTGCGCCACAGTTTCGAGTGTGGCCAATCCACACGCCAGCACAAAAAGGGCTATCCTGAAAAACCCAAAAGACTCTGCCGCTGCAGCCGGATAAAACATAAACGCCCCAATAGCGTACAAAGCCAGCCCAAAAATGACCCCGTTTTTGTAGCCAAATTTTTTCATAAAAATCCCCGCCGGAATCCCCATCACAAAATACGCCCCAAAAATCGAAAACTGTACCAAGCCCGAATCAGAAATAGATACATTGAGAACCGTCTGAAAACGCCTATTGAGTAAATCTCCCATGGTGATGGCTACCCCCCAAAGCAAAAACAAACTCGTAACGAAAACATAGGTAGGCAAATATTTAGACGTAAGAAGAGGGGCTTTTTTCATAAAAATATTGAAGGATTTAGCTAGGTTTACTTGCAAAAGGCATTGGCTTAAAACATATTTCCTACATTTTCATTATGGCATGTATATGCGTAAGGCTTGATTTATACTCATTCAAAATTGATTTGAGAAAAAACCTAATATGTTTCAGTTTATAATCAATGGGTTATATTTTTGATTTTTCACAAACATATTAGGTTTAAGTATAGATACCACAGCCAATTATTCGTTGGTCATAAGTACTGATGCAAATTTATTTTATATTATTTTCGTTAAATTATTGATAATCAATACTTAAACTTCGTATAATGTAAACTATTTAGTGTAAGAAGTAGTCCATTCTGCTTAAATAATATAAACTAATTAGAGAATAAGCTAAACTAAATATGAGCAACTACTTAGATAAAATAATTTAATCTTTGTATAAAATGGCTCTATCTAAATGCACATAGCCCCCGTCCACATGAATCAACTGGCCTGTGGTATGGCTCGATTTGTTGGATAGTAAAAAAACCACCATTTGGGCTATTTCGTCGGGGGTGGTCATGCGTTGGCCGAGTGGTATTCTTTCGTTGATTTGTGCCAGCGTCTTCTCCGGATTAGGAAGGGTTTTGACCCAATTTTCATAGAGCGGTGTCCATGCCTCTGCTACGATGACCGCATTGACACGGATTCCGTAAGGGAGTAATTCTACGGCCCATTCGCGCGTGAGGGCATTGCGCCCCCCATTGGCGGCTGCATAGGCGGAGGTATTGCCTTGGCCTGTTTCGGCTACTTTGGAGCCTATGTTTACAATCGGCCCTTTAGTTTTCTTCAAATACGGCAATGCATAATGCGCCATAAGGTAGTAATGCACCAAATTTTTGTGCAACGATGCCATAAAATCCTCATAACTCCCCTTTTCCAAACCTACACCGTCGTTTACACCAGCATTATTGACCAATCCATCAATCCTACCAAAACGCTGTATCGTCATTGCGACGGCTTTTTGACACTCGTCGGGGTGAGTGAGTTCGGCCTCAATGCCGTAAGCCAAGCCACCGAGGGCTTCTATTTTTTCGATGACGATGGCATTGTCGGAAGCATTTCGGCCTACAACGACAGGTATGGCCTCTTCTACTGCCAATGTACGAGCTATAGCTTCTCCTATGCCTTTTGCTCCGCCTGTTATGATGATGACTTTTTCTCTAAGCTGAAGATTCATTGGAAAGTGGGTTTGAGCCAAAAGTAGCAAAAACATCAAAAATACTTACCCCACTATGCCCACACTTGCGTACCTTCGGTACAGTTTTTACACATTTCTATCTCCGATCGCGAACGAATCAACGACTGCCGAAACTGCCGATAGGCTTCACTTTGCCAAAGGGTTTTGAAAGAAGTTTCCGAAAGGTCGCCCAGGCGATAATGGGCATCTTTATCGAAGCAGCAGGGTACTACCTTGCCGTCCCACGTGATGACGCACGAATGCCACATCTTCCAGCAGTGGCCGTCGAGGCTATTTTTGATACGATACGTACCGTCGGGTTGAAGGGCATAGCGTGAGTATCTATCAATGGTAGGAATGAGCGGGTCGCCTTGCTCATAATCATAAATTTGAGCTGTCTTAAAGCCTATCTCATCAACCCCTATCTCTTTGGCCAACTTTTTGGCTTCTTCGATTTGATGCTCGTTGGGGCGTACCACCAAAAACTGAAAAACCACGTATGGGGTTTTTGATTTCAACTGTTTCTTCCATTTGACGATATTGCGTGTACCGTTGAGTACTTTTTCGAGTTTCCCTCCTACACGATACTGCTCATAAACTTCTTGTGTAGTACCATCTATTGAAATGATGAGGCGGTCTAAGCCGCTTTCTACGGTGCGACGAGCAGTGGCCTCGTTGAGATAATGAGCATTGGTAGAAGTAGCGGTATAAATTCGCTTTTGGACAGCATACTTGACCAAATCCAAAAACTTTGGGTGTAAATAAGGCTCCCCTTGAAAGTAGAAAATCAAATAAAGAAGTGTATCCGCAAGCTCATCAATGGTTTTTTTGAAAAGTGCTTCGTCAAGCATACCCGTAGGTCGCGTAAACGAACGTAGCCCACTGGGACATTCGGGGCAGCGGAGATTGCATGAGGTCGTAGGCTCAAACGAAATGCTCATCGGCAAACCCCGCTGGAGAGGTTTGCCAGTAACCTTCGATTCATAAAAACTATACAATACCTTGAGGGTATTCCAAACGCGCTTGGAGGTAAGTTTAGAGAAAAAATTGAACCCATCGGTAAGATTACGATTCATCTTGGGTGATGTCTATGCCAAAAATTGGCGGAGATAATTGCGGCTGGTCAAAATGGCAGCCTTGACATCTTCGATACTACCTTCGTAGGCTTTGTCTTCTACCTCAATACACACCGGCCCTCGATAGCGTACATCGGTGAGAGCGGCAAAGAAACGTCGCCAGTTTACATCGCCCAGACCGGGGAGTTTGGGGCTGTGATATTCAAGGGGGTTGGCCATGATACCTACGCGGTCGAGTTTGTCTTTATAGACTTTGGCATCTTTGAGATGGATATGATGCAAACGATCTTTATAATCGTAAATAGGTTTTACTTCGTCCATCATTTGCCAAACCAAATGCGAGGGGTCATAGTTGAGTCCTAACGCAGGGCTTGGAATAATCTCAAACATTCGATCCCATACCGCAGGGGTTGTGGCTAAGTTTTTACCCCCCGGCCATTCGTCGTAGGTAAAAAACATAGGGCAGTTTTCGATACCAATTTTGATATTGTTTTCCTCTGCCAATTTCACAATTTCAGGCCATATTTGATTGAAAGTTTTGAGATTTTCGGTGATATTTTTAGAAGGGTCGCGTCCGATGAAGGTATTTACATTTTGTAAGCCCAACTTGGCCGCTGCTTTAATAACGGTCTTGATATGCTCCCTATAAAATTCTGCTTTCTCAGCGTCGGGGTCAAGGGGATTGGGATAGTAGCCTAAAGCAGAAATCGTAATGCCTTTCTCGCGAGCATAGAAGCTAATATGCCGAGCGTAAGCGGTATCGCTCAGTACGCGCGCAGCATCTATGTGTGTAACACCTGCATAACGACGAGTATCGGCATGGCTAGTAGGCCAGCACATGATTTCTACACAACCAAAACCATGGTTGGCGGCAAAGTCTATCACATGTTCATAGCCAAAGTCGGCCAAAATAGCACTGACAAATCCAAGTTTTAGCATGATGATTCAGACATTTTTGAGGAACGCAAGTTATACCAAAAAGTGGCAAGGCGCAAGCGATGTTTTTGGGACTTATATTTTTACGATTACTCAATGTCATCTGTGCCTATGAATGATTTTGTTTTTTTGTAGATAAAGCAATTTTTTTTTAGACTTAAAAGGCAATCCGATTTGATTTTTTCTTGCAAAGTACTGTGTCATTCCCTCTCTGTTCTTGGGGAGGTTGTCTTTTTTGAGTCATATTAATCTTTTGAAGATTTTTGGCACTTCTTGTTTGTAGATTAGAGGGCAAAAAACACAAGAGCCGCCTTTGAGGGGCGGCTCTTGGTGTATTAATGCTGTGGCGGCTACCTACTTTTCCGGGTTTTATCCCAGTATCATCGGCGGAGCGGGG
>JBKBKL010000013.1:0-44649 GCA_046294665.1 Runella sp. | reverse complement strand
CGGCTTCGGCTATGACTAAGCTATTGGAATTGATTACTTTACACTGCAATTCGACAGTGGCAAGCAGTGCATTGAGCCGCGAGGCTACCTGCCCACTGAAGGTCGTTATGTCAGTGGCTTCTACCGCTTTGTTTTTGATTAGTGAAGGCTTGTAGTTAAACTTCACCCCATATTGTTTTTCCAATTGGCTCAGCAATTCTCTAAGTTCAACTTTTCTGCCTGCCTGATTTACTGTAACACTGTTGGTTTGTTGTGCCCGAGCCAACATCTGCCCTAGTACGCCTGCATGAACTGCCAGAAGCAAGGCAACTAGGCACTTGGTTCGCAGCCACAATTGTAGTTTTCTTTTCATAGTGGTTTTCAGTTTTAGGATATTAATCTTTGCTTACAAAATAGACTTTATTGCCGTCTCGAAGGGGTTTTTGATTGAATGTAGCCGACAAAATCAAAAGGGCATCTTCTAGATTTTCAACGGGGAGTTCTCCACGAAACTGCTGGCCGTCGAAGGCTTCCCCTTTTAGCACGAGTTCAATGCCATATACCTCTTTGAACCGAGCGTAGAGTTCGTCGAGCGAGGCATCGTTGAACACCAAAAGGTTGTTAGTGTAGCTTTTGATTTCTTGAATTTCGGTGCTGGGCGCAATGGCTACTGCTACTGACTTTTGCGCAGGACTTACAGTGGCTATTTGCCCGGGCCGAAGCATAAGAGGTGAGCTTGACTTGGGTGAAATTAATCTGACCTTGCCCTCATCAAGATAAACACGGGTCTGTGAATTGCGGGCATACACATTAAACTGTGTACCAAGCACCTCCACTTTGGCTTGCTTAGTCAGTACAGTGAATTTCCGATAGTGCTTGGTATCGTCATCGGCTTGTTTTTTTACTTTGAAGTAGGCTTCGCCTTCGAGGCTCAAGGTGCGATTTTGCCTCCACTCATACCAAGAAGCTACCGTAAGGCGGCTGTTGGCATTGAGTCTGACTTCTGAGCCGTCGGGGAGGTTAATGAGTTGGGTTTGACTAAATTGTGTTTGATAATACCGAGGTGTCATCAAAAGCCAGTAAGCGGTTGCTACCCCAAAGACCAACAAGGCTACAGATGCTGCCACTCGCCCAATCACCCACTTGCGCATTGGTACGATTTGAGGAGTAAGTTTTATTTCAATTTTCTCAAACAAGGTTTCATGATAGGCATCAGAGAAGGGGATAAAAGAAGCCTCCATTCCCAAGGCCATTAGTCGGGCTTGCTCGAAAGACTCCCGCAAGTGTGGGTGAGTTTGCAGGAGTCCTTGCCAATAGGCAGTATATTCGGGATTTGGATTACGAATCCATGCCTTAAATTCGGCATCGCCTAAGAAGTCATCAACCTTATAGAAAACAAAATCAGAATAGGGTTTCATAGTAGCGGGGGCTTTCTAAAAGTATAGAGAAAGCCCCCGCTGGTTTTGTAGTAGAAAAAATAAAACTTTTTTTACAAAAAATAATATAATAACAGCATTTGTAGAGGTAATCGTGTGTTTTTCAGGTACTTACGAAGAGTATTGAGGGCATTATAATGCTGCGAGCGGGCGGTTTGGTAGTTGATATTCATGATTTGACAGATTTGCTCATAGTTCAAATCGTTGAAGTACCGTAAATAAACAATTTCACGTTGACGGGGGCTTAGCTGGTCGAGGGCTTGCTGTATAGCCATGCGAAGTTCTTCGTTGATTTGTAATTCAACGAGGCGTTGTTCAGACGAAGGCTCTATCAAAAAGGGGAGGTCTTGTACATCGTCAAATCCCGAAACAAAAGGCTGGTTTCGTCTGAAATGCCGCCCGAGGCGATTCCGAAGGCTTTTCATCAGATAAAAACGCAGGTCGTCGGGTTGAGTGAGAGTTTGGCGGTATTGCCACAAGTCCACAAATACCTCCTGTACACAGTCCTCTACAATGGCCCTTTCGGCGTACAGGCGCATACCATAGTTGAGCAAGTAATTGACGTGTTGCTTATAAAGAATCTTATAAGCCTGAACATCACCTTTTTTGAAGGCTTGCCAGAGGGTTTGAGCGTCTTGTGAGTTGACCTTCATAGATTTGAATCTCTACAAAGTTGAGAAATTTATAGTTTTCAAATACAGACCCGTCAAAACTTTAGATGTATGTTCAAATGCGTTTTTTCGCATAATATTTGCAAGAGTAATACAATTTTTCCTCAATTCTGTAACAATTATCACAATTATAGCAGTGTCAAGGAATTAGTTTTGCAAATCAAACCTTACACCGTATGGCACAAACCGACTCAAAATCTATTGCTTCAAAACTTATCTCAACGCTCAAGGCTCTCTCTATTTTCATGGCATTGATGACGGCTCTCTTGTTGCTGTCTGTTTTTGTATTGTTATTTGGAAACAACCCCTCCGATTCTGATGCAACACAGGAAGTTGTAGAAAAGAAATCATACATCAAACCTGATACCAATCTGACAGGTTTGGCGGTAGCCCCAGCCGAGTGGCGCATTAAACTCCTCGACGACGAGGAGGAAAAATTGGTACGGTATGGCCAAGAACTCATTGCTCATACCTCCGAGTACCTCGGCCCAAAAGGAAAAGTAAGAGCTATATCCAATGGTATGAACTGCCAAAACTGCCACCTCAAAGCAGGTACGCAGCCGTGGGGAAACAATTACCTCGCCGTTGAAAGCACCTATCCTAAATTCAGAGAACGTTCGGGGACTGTTGAGAGCAAAATCAAAAGAGTGAACGATTGCTTCGAGCGAAGCCTCAACGGCAAAGCCTTAGATTCTACCAGTCGTGAGATGAAAGCTATCTTAACTTACATCAAGTGGCTCGGCAAAGATGTACCTAAAAAAACTGCTCCTAAAGGTTCGGGGATTTATAAACTCAAATTTTTGAATCGTGCCGCTGACCCCGAAAAAGGACGCATTGTTTATGAGCAAAAATGCCAAAGCTGCCACCAAGCCAACGGCGAGGGGGTATTGGCCGCCGACGGCAAAAGCTATACTTACCCACCACTTTGGGGTAAAAACAGCTACAACATCGGAGCGGGTCTTTATCGTATTTCAAACTTTGCTGGCTATGCCAAATTCAATATGCCCTTGGGTGCTACCTACGAACGCCCCCAACTTACCGATGAGGAGGCATGGGACGTAGCCGCTTTTGTGAATTCTATGCCACGGCCAGACAAAGACCTCAGCCAAGACTGGCCTAACATAGCTGGAAAGCCTTTTGACCACCCATTCGGGCCATTTGCAGATCCTTTTTCCGAGCAGCAGCACAAATACGGCCCCTTCAAACCTATCAAAGAATGGAAAGACAAAAATAAAAACCTTAAAGTGCCCAATCCTCAAATCGCCAAACGCTAAATCCCCTTCTACGCTATGTCCTTCAAATTATTTTTCACCGTCTTTTTTACTTTTTCTCTTGCTACCGGCAGCATAGCGCAGAACAAAAAGGCCAAAAAAGAGCCAATCCATCGTATGGTTTTTCAGCTTTCTACTCCCGATACTGCTGCCTATCGCGCTGTAATTCGCCAACTCAACAACGTGCTTAATCACTGGAATAATGCCCAAATCGAGGTAGTCATTCACAACAAAGGCATTGGTTTCATGCGTAAAGACCAAAGTATTTTTGAGCAAGACATACAAGCTCTCAAAGACCGAGGTGTAGTTTTTGCCGTTTGTGAGAATACTCTTAAGCAACAAAATCTCAAAAAAGAGCAGATTCTACAACAAGCCATTTTTGTCCCCGTAGGTCTTGCCGAAATCGTAACAAAGCAAGAAGAAGGCTGGGCTTATCTGAAAGCAGGATTTTAAAAATCTGTGTCCAATTCGTGTTTATCCGTGTTCGATTCAATCAATGGTAAACAAATTTGAATGGATTAGACACGGGTTTTCTAACAATTTTCAAAATATTCAATACAATGCCCAACAGAAGAGATTTTTTACAATCGGGATTGCTGGCTACTGCCGCTGCTACGGCAAGCCCAATAACAACCCTTGCCTCATCAAATAATGTAGAGGCA
Source organism: Runella sp. (assembly GCA_046294665.1). GTDB lineage: Bacteria > Bacteroidota > Bacteroidia > Cytophagales > Spirosomataceae > Runella. Next base: position 40,630 of record JBKBKL010000013.1, on the reverse strand, counting down.
TCAGAATACCCACTACCTCCCAAAAGTGGTACGATTACGTTTTTACAAACCACCGATGTACACTGCCAGCTTCACGCTCACGATGAGCTTTTCTGGGAAAACAATCAACTCACCTTCCGCAAAGCAGGTGGCTATGCCCATTTAGCCACGGCTCTCGAAACACTCCGCCGCCAAAATCCCGCCAACACCATCACAGTTGATACCGGCGATATGTTTCAGGGGAGTATGCTTTCGGTCAAAACCGAAGGTGCGGCCTTTGTACCTATTCTCAATGCGCTGAATTATGACCTTTACACCCCCGGCAACTGGGAAGTAGTATATTACAAACAAAATATGCTCAAACTCATGGGTAGCCTCTACGCTCCCAAAGTTTGTACCAATATGTTTCACGATAAGGGCGACGGCAAGCCGGGCGATTTTGTGTTTCAACCCTACCAAATCATGCACCGCTTAGGAGTGAAAATCGGTTTTTTGGGATATACCGACCACTTGGTCCCGATTCGTCAGTCGCCGTATTACAGCAAGGGGATAGTCTATACCAAACCCGAAAAAAACCTCAAAGAATACGTTACACTACTGAAAGAGCAAGAAAAATGCGATTTTGTCATCATATTATCGCACATTGGGCTTTCACAGCAAATAGCCCTCGGCAACAACCCCGACTGCAAAGGCGTGGACTATATTTTCGGGGCCGATACCCACGAGCGAGTACGTAAGCCCATTCAAGCAGAATATACTAAAATCGTCGAACCCGGTGCGTTTGGGTCGTTTGTCGGGAAACTTGACATACAAGTAGAAAATGGCAAAATCGTGGGCGAAAAATACCAACTCGTCGAGGTAAATCCGCAAAAATATCCTGCCAACAAAGAAGTGGAAGCCCTTATCACTGAAGCCGAAAAGAAATACAAAAACGAAATCAACAAGATAGTCGGTTATAGTACGATTCCATTGTATCGCAACTTTGTAGTCGAAAATACCATAGATACCCTCATCGTTGATGCCCTCAAATGGAAGGTGCAAGCCGATGTGGTCGTATCAAACGGTTTTAGGTTTTGTCCACCAAGAGTACCGGGCAACGACGGAAAAGTGGCCATCACTGAAGGTTATCTATTCGATATGCTTCCCGTAGATGCCACCGTTCGGACGGGCACAGCCACCGGTGCGCAAATCCTCGACTGGCTCGAAAAAGAATTGCAGAATGTTTTTGCCCAAGATGCTTCCAAACGCTTTGGGGGCTGGCTCATTCGCTTCAAAGGTATGCAAATGGAGTTTAAGGCGTTTGAACGTATGGGGCAACGTGTCCAGAAAGTAACCATCGGAGGGCAACCTTTAGACCCCAAGCGTGAATATACGCTATGTGCTTGCGAACGTGACGGCGACCCCGAAGATATGCTCTGCCGCATGAGAGGTGTCAAAAATGCACGAAATACGGCATTTACGCTGCATACTGTCATGAAAGATTATTTGAAAGCCTTTTCGCCCGTTACACCCTCGTTGCGCCAAGATGCCAAAGTATTAGATGCGCCCCAAACACTTTTAAGTCAAGTTCATGGCGTGGACTACCAGTTCACATAAAGTTTCTGTGTCCTATCTGTGTTTATCCGTGTTCTATTTTTTCGTCAATGGCACAGGGATTTGCAGGGATTGGACACGGGTTTGCACAGATTTAATCCGTGTCCCATCTGTGTTTATCCGTGTTCTATTTTTTTCGTCAATGGCACACGGATTTGCAGGGATTGGACATGGATTAAAAAAACGAAATGAAAAAACTTGGCTTCATCATCTATTTTCTTTGCGGTAGAGTTGCTTATGGCCAAACCTATCATCAGCAACTTTACTGGCTACGCTATTATAATATTTGGAAAATCAACAAAAAAATCGAGTGGCACAATGAGTTCGATACTCGCCATTTTCTAAGAAATAGCCAGCATCAACAATACATACAGCACAGTAGGCTACACTATCGTATCAATCAAAATTGGAATATAGCGGCAGGTTTTACTCACTCGTTGCAAGGAAGTCAATTTGACGACCAGCCCAACACAGGCCACCGACTCGAACTCCGACCTGTTCAGGAAGTTACTTTTGTAAAAAATATCATCAAAGCCATTAATCTAAATTGTAGGATTCGGCTTGACCAGCGATTTTTCATGGAAAATGGGGAGGTTTCGTCGTTTTTGCTTAGACACCGATACAGATTTCAAATAGGCTACTCCTTCAAGAAATCTAATTTATCGGTTCGCATGAGCGACGAAATCATGTTTCATGCAGGCAATAGAAACCTTTTCAATCAATTTGACCAAAATCGCCTATACTTCGGTGCCGAAAAACGCTTTAATAAGCATTTGGCTATCGAACTTGGCTATTTGTACCTTTATCAAATCTCACGCAACAGCACTATCGTGTATGATCGTGATATTGTAAGATTTACGCTTCAGCACACTTTATAAAACTTCCAAGTCATTGTAACAAATGTTACAGACTCCCCTTTCTTCGATAAGTACTTTTGCGTCATTATCAGCATAATAAATGATGCAAGTCAGGATCTACATATTGCTTTTGTCATTGACAATGCCTCGTCTGCTGCTCGCACAAGGGATACACTCGCACCACCATGAGGCCGAGAAGGATACCCATACGTTGAGTCATTTTTTTGAGAAGGGGCGTTTCTATGGTCATGCCCGCAACTACTGGTCGGCAACTATCAATCAAGGCCAGCTCACAGACTATTACGCTTGGGGTATAGGAGCGGGAATCGGCTACGAAACTCCCAAGTTTTGGAAACACTTTCAAGTAGGTATGAGTGGATTTTTTATGTTCAACTTAGCCTCTTCAGACTTGGAAAAACCTGACCCGATTACGGGCCAATCCAATCGCTACGAAGTAGGTCTTTTTGACATCGAACGCCCCAATGACCACGAAGATTTAGACCGCCTCGAAGAACTTTTTGCAAAAGTACATTTCGCTAAAAAATCGCTGCTGACGATAGGAAGGCAAATCCCACAAACCCCTTTCATCAATCCCCAAGACGGACGTATGCGACCTACACTCACCGAAGGGGCTGTACTGGAGTGGAACGAATGGAAAAATCTCAAAATCAATGCCCAGTACCTTTGGGCCATTTCGCCACGCTCTACGGTACGTTGGTTTGAGATTGGGCAAAGTATGGGAGTTTATCCAGTAGGAGTAGATACTGAAGGGAATCCTTCTGGCTACAGAGATCATGTAGAAGCAAAATATGTGGCCATTTTGGGAGCTACCTATCAACGAAACGGCTGGAACGCCCAATTTTGGAACAACTACATTGACAACGTATCGAATACCGCACTCCTCAAAATGGAGAAACGTATCAACATAGCCCCCACTCAAAACTGGCTCTTGGGAGGACAACTCATTCGTCAGCAAACCATTGGTGAAGGAGGCAACCATGACCCAGCCAAAGCCTACGCCCTGCCCAATAGCAGTACGTGGGTGCTTTCGGGGAGAGTAGGCAAACAATCCCAGCGATTCGACTGGTATGTCAATGCTACTCGAATCGCTTCGACAGGAAGATTTCTGATGCCTCGCGAATGGGGACGTGAGCCTTTCTATACCTTTATGCCTCGCGAGCGAAACGAAGGCTTTGGCGATGTAACCGCCGCTACCATCAACACTTACTGGAAGCCCGAAAGCCATATCAGAGTAGAAGTAAGTGCAGGATACTATCAACTACCCGATGTACGAAATTTCAAACTCAACAAATATGGTATGCCCAGCTATTCACAAATCAATCTGGGGCTTACGTATCAGTTTGACCATTATCTCAAAGGACTCAATGCTCTACTCCTGATAGTCCGTAAAGATCCTTTTGGTGAAACTTATCAAAACCCGCGTTTTGTTTTCAATAAAGTAAACATGACACATATCAATCTAATCGTAAACTATCACTATTAAAAACCCAACAAAAACAACTTATGGAGCAAATCCTCGAAATCGTTCGTCGTCCGTGGCCGTGGTATGTGGCTGGTCCACTCATTGGTCTAACAGTCCCTACTCTTTTGCTGATAGGCAACAAGTCGTTTGGTATCTCTTCGTCGCTTAGGCATATTTGCGCGGCTTGTGTACCTGCCAATATCCCGTTTTTCAAATATGACTGGAAACGTGAAGTTTGGAATTTGTTTTTTGTATTTGGGGTATTCTTGGGAGGTATCGTAGCTACCCAATTCTTAGAAAATCCTGACTCGTTCCAACTTTCGGAGGCTACTATCACCGATTTGAAAGCCCTCGGTATTCAAGATTTTTCGGGGCTTATGCCTGCCGATTTGTTCAGTACCGAAACACTCTTTTCGCTCAAGGGGCTGATTTTCTTTGTAGTAGGTGGTTTTATGGTAGGTTTTGGCACGCGCTATGCAGGTGGTTGTACTTCAGGCCATGCCATCATGGGTTTGTCCAACTTACAGTGGCCGTCGCTGGTAGCTACTTGCTGCTTTATGGCCGGTGGATTTTTGATGACACATCTGCTATTGCCTTATATTTTCAAACTGTTTTAATTGTCTGATAATGATTTGAATAGAACACGGATAAACCCGTGTCTAATCCCTTCAATCCGTGTGCCATTGATTAAATCGAACACGGATAAACACAGATTGGACACGGATAAAACCGTGTCAAATCCTTTCAAATCCGTGTGCCATTGATTAAATCTAACACGGATTGGACACGGTACAACAATAATAAATTTTTTTAACAAATAAAGTTTAACAACAATGACAACACAAACTCTGAATACCCCCGCAGTAGGTCAAGATGAGCAGCCCTTTGTTTGCGAAGCTCCCAACGACATGAAAAAAAGCGAATCTTGGACTGAAAATCTGAAATATTTATTCGTAGGACTCCTTTTCGGTATCGTTTTCGTCAAAGCCGAAATTATCTCATGGTTCAGGATACAAGAAATGTTTCGCCTACAAAGTTTCCACATGTACGGAGTGATAGGCAGTGCCGTAGTGGTAGGTATGATTTCCGTTTTTTTAATCAAAAAATTCAATATCAAAACGTTGGCTGGAGAAACCGTGGAGTTTCACCCCAAAAAATTTCAAAAGGGGCAAATATATGGAGGCCTATTGTTTGGCTTAGGTTGGGCCATAACGGGTGCTTGTCCCGGTCCTTTATTTGCTCAAATTGGCAGTGGATACTTGGTCGTCATCGTTACGCTGTTGAGTGCTATTGCCGGTACATGGACGTATGGGTATTTGAGAGATAAATTGCCCAATTAATTTCAAAAGACCATGCTCAAAGGAACGAAACTATATAGCATTTTATTCAACAAATGCCCCCGCTGCCATGAAGGCGATTTCTTTGTGAGTAATCATGCTTTCACCAAAAAATTTGATGAAATGCACAAAGTGTGTCCCGTATGTGGCGAACGCTACACCCCCGAACCCGGCTTCTACTTTGGGGCAGCTTATGTAAGCTATGCACTCAATGTGGCCTTCATTGTTACGAGTTTTATAGCTTATGTGGGCTTTTATGGTGGTGATCCTATTCGGCTTTTGTACTTTGTGATACCGGGCGTTATTTTGTTGTTACCGCTATTTTACCGTTTAGCTCGAAGGATTTGGATTAACTTTTTTGTGAAATATAAAAAGCCTATTCGCAACTAACCTTCAGCTCATTTTTCCCTTTGAGAAATTTTGAGTTGTGTAACAATTATCACAGAAAAGAAGGGGGATTTTGCATTTTTTTATGATGTTTTTGAAATAATCACCTATCACTATGAATAAACATCATCAAATCCTGATTGTAGGGGGTGGCAATGCCGGAATCTCGTTGGCTGCCCAACTGCTCCTCAAAAATGCAAAACTCGACATCGCTATCATTGATCCTGCCGATAAGCATTATTATCAACCTGCTTGGACTCTGGTGGGAAGCGGTGTGTACGACATCAACAAAACAGTGCGCGACGAAGCCGCCGTCATGCCCAAGGGCGTTCATTGGATTAAGGAATCAGCGCAGACATTTCAGCCAGAGCAAAACGCCATCACGACCAACGGAGGAACTTATACCTACGACTACTTGGTAGTATGCCCCGGTATCCAACTCAACTGGTCGTCGGTAAAAGGACTGACCGAAACACTTGGCAAAAATAACGTATGTAGCAATTACAGCTTCCAGTATGCGCCTTATACTTTTGAGTGCATCAAAAACATGAAAAAAGGAAAGGCAATTTTCCACAACCCTCACACGCCTGTCAAATGTGGCGGTGCTCCACACAAGATCATGTACATGGCTGCCGACTACTTCCGCAAAAATGGCGTTTTGAAAGACATTGACATTGAATATTGGAGTGGTGCTGCCAAGCTCTTTGCCGTACCCAAATACGAAAAAACGTTACTTCAAGTGTGCAGAAGAGCCAACATCAAGCTCAACTTCATGCAACGCCTCGAAGAGATAGATGGCCCCAACAAACGCGCCCGTTTTGTAGGATTTGGCGAAGACAACAAAGACGTAGAAACTTGGGTAGAGTTCGATATGATGCACGTAACACCCCCACAGTCTGCCCCCGATTTTATCAAAAATAGCCCATTGGCCAACGCCGGCGGGTGGGTAGATGTGGACAAGAATACTTTGCAGCATACCAAATACCAAAATATTTTTTCGCTTGGTGATGCCTCCGGCTTACCTACCTCCAAAACGGGAGCAGCTATACGCAAGCAAGTACCCGTAGTAGTAGCCAATCTGCTGGCCATGATTGAGCATCATACCCCCAGTAGCACCTACAATGGCTATACTTCTTGCCCACTCGTAACGGGCTACGGCAAATTGGTGCTGGCCGAGTTTGACTACAACAACCAACCCCAAGAAACTTTCCCCTTCGATCAAAGCAAAGAACGCTGGAGTATGTATATGCTTAAAAAAGAAGTGCTTCCACGTATGTACTGGAACATGATTTTGAAAGGGAAGGCGTAAAAGTTAATATCCATTTTTTTTTAAGATGAAAAAACCGCATAGTAGAGTTGAATCTTAACTATGCGGTTTTTTACTGTCCGACTGAAGAAAACTTAGGTAGTAAAATGACTTAACTGCTGTATCTATTATCAGGCTCGAAATTGGTGGCTGTTTTTTCAAAAGTTATACTTCAAACCAATCATCACAAAACGAGATAGTACGGGATAAGTGGCAGCAAATGAGTTGAGTGGAGTTAGTTGAAAGTAAGAAAACTGTTGGGTATCAAACAAATTTTGGCCATCTAAGCTGAGTTGCAATTTTTTGTTGAGGGCGTAGGCAAAACTGCTGTTGAAAACCCAAAATGTGTTTTGGTTAATTGCGTTTCTGTTTGCTTCAAAACGCCAAGATAGGAACTTGATTTTGGCAAATAAGGTAGCACTTTGACGAGAGGTGGCAAACATTTGTGTTGTCTGTTGTGGAGCATTTTGGTCGCTGATACGCAAAAAATTGAGAGTATGACTACTCATAAATTCAACATTGAGCGGAAAATCAAAAGCACTTAAATAGCTACCTTTCAGCGCAACAAGGTGGGACACCGTGTTTCTATTTCGGTCATTCAAAAGATTCTGCCCCTCACTCCAAATACTCGCCACTTCGGTTTTTACATTACCCCTGATGCCATAAATGAGTTTTTCCATGTTTAGGTTCAGGCCATAACTGTCTAAACCAAAAACTTGTCCCGTGCGTACCAGACTGTATTCGAGCAGGAATATGTTGTCGTTGAAGCCCCAAAGTTGCTGGTTTTTGTTCCAAAACAGCGTTCCTAACACAGTCATTTTGCGCTTGATGGGGTCATTGTACAGATATGATAGTGATGTAAGCGTGCTGGGGTTGAGCATCAGGGTGGCGTTGCCCATTTGCGCTGTCCGAAAATCGTTCAATAGGGTTGCGTTTAGCAAATTCAGTCCCTCCAAATAATTTACTTTGCGCGCCACGTTCAAAATCAAAAAATGCCGCCCATTAGTGGCATAATTTAGCGTAATCGAAGGCTGCAAAAACCACCTTTTGGCGGGTTGTGTGTTGATATGGTTGGTTAAATAACTACCCATGAGTCGGTAAGTGAACTCAATTTTTGATACCCTAAACATACCTTCGTGTGCCATGTTTAGCAAAGTTAGGTTACTAAACAGGCTATCTTTTGTGGCACTTTTAGCCAGTGAGCTGAGGTTGAAATCCAAAAATTGTTGCGCTACGCCCACCCAAGTTTGTGATTTGTAGGTCGAATCGGCATAAAACCATTTGAGTTGGGCGGTGTTGGTGCTTCGCTGTTGGTGCAAATCTTGTCGGAAATTGTCGAAGCTATTTACCTCTCCAAAAATATTTTGCGCCAACGTCGGTACTACGACGTTGGTCATAAAATGGTCGTTGATTTGGGCGCGGCTGGTGTTTAGGTCAAGCACAAGCGCATTTTTTGGATTTATATGGCGCGTTAGTTCGGCTTTCAACAACAGCATTTGCTGTTGGGCTTGGAAATTTTGGGAGATATTTTGCGCGCTATTCTGTTGTAAAAAAAGTGTCTGTTGCGCTAAGTCTTTGTCCCAACTGTGCCAGTGGCCTTGCAATACAACGTTTGTTTTACTGTTGGGAATTAGGTGAAACTGTAAATGTGCTTTTTGCATCTGGCGCGTTTGATGCGCGCTGTCTATCTGACTGAAAACAAAGGGGTTGTCGGACAAAAAACGGGTTTCGCGTCGAGGGAAGGCTTGATTTTGGTCTTTCAGAAGTGTAAAACCACTGTTTACTTTCAGCGTTTTGCCCATTGGCGAAGCCAGGTTGTACTGCAAAACACGCTCATTATTAAAACGTTCGAGCGGAATATTGAGCAAACGAGAAAACAAATTGTTGGACGTGTGCAAAGGTTGGCCTGCCACCGACAATCCGCTCCAACTTGGGTCAAGCGAAGTACTGGGTGTGATGTCACCCACTCGCTCTTTTCCTACGTTGTTGCCCGAACCCAGCAAAAGTTGTTTTGTCCCTTTCAAATACGAAATCAACGTGGCAGCCACATCGGCGCGTTGTAGGCTGGCGCGCGCATCGGTACTCCCAAAAAGTAGTCGTTTTCGTTCTTTTTTGATGGTCAAGTTCAAAACCGTTTCTTTCTGACCACCGAACGTTTTCAGAATCGGATTTTCAGAAAAATTCTCGATGGCCTGCACTTCGTCGAGCAGTGCAGGGTCAATGCTGCGCGTGAGGGTTTGGTATTTGTCGCCGCTGAGGTTGTCGCCTTCGATAAAAACTTTTTCTATTTTTTTGTTTTTGAAATACACATCGCCGTTTTGCTCTACCCGCACGTTGGGTAGTCGTTTTAGGAGCTCTTCTAAGGTTTGTTCTTGGTTTTTGGCAAAAGCGTCAATCTTGTAAATGGTCGTGTCGCCACGCTCTTTGATGGGTATCAGTGCTGTTATTTTTACTTCTTTGAGGTCAAACGCTTTTTCTGAAAGCAAAACCGACACTTCCTCATTTATCTGATTAGGCTCGTTTTGTGGCTGCAACGCCAGCAACGTATCAGCATAACCGACGCAGGTTATTTTGAGGAAATGGTTTTGAGAAGCGGCTGGTTTTTTGAGGCGATAGTTGCCCTGCGCGTCTGTTGTCGTAAAAAACACGATGCTACTGTCGGTGCGCTGGCAGAGCATCACATAAGCCCCCACAATGGGTTTCTGTGAGTTTTGATCTTTTATTGTTCCAAAAATACTGCCCGTTTGGCCCCATACATTTACCCCAAAACAAAAAACCAGCCACCCCAAAAGCACGGTTTTATTTGGGTACATCGGCAGTGTATGTTTTTTCAAGGGTTTTTTCGATGTTGTTGGTTTTGAGGGTCATACCGGTAGTTTTTGCGTCCGAAAATACCGAAGTCCAACCACTTTGAGCCTTTTTGTGGAGTTTGTTTGCTTGCTGCTGTTGGTATTTATCTACTTCGATCAAAAACTGACTGTAGGTCAGAAAGGGTTCTTTGAAAACAAAATCAAAACCCTTGGTGGGTAGGTCAGAAGTTTCGATTTTTTCAAACAAAAACTGGTATTTTCCGTCGGTCGAAGTGGCTTCCAGAATCAACCCCGGCAAACCGTAGAGTTTCCACGGCCCACTTGATACCGCGATGTCGGGCGTAAACCACGCCTCATAGTCGCGGCCACGCACATGGGCTTGGGCTTTTTGGCAATTGTAGCCGCCAATTTTTCTGGTTTCTTTGGGCAAAATACGCCAATCAATTTGCAGGTCGTCTAACACACTAAAATAATTGTCGGTTATATGCTCGACGTATCGAAGTGCTTTTTTGTTCTCTCGGTGATAAACCACTCGAGTATTTTGGGCATTGGAAGCGTTGCGCTCCACCATAGGCTGAGGAGCATCAAAGCCCATTATTTTTTCTGTTTTATTGATTTCTGGGGGCGTTTCTTTTTCTTTAAGACGATAATAGTAAGTTTCTTTTTCGCCAACTAATAGCTGCCCCCAGCCACTCTGAGCACCTGCGAGTTTATAAACGACCTTGTAGGTTTTTTGGGCTTTGAGCATTGTTGGAAGCACCGACCAAGCGACTAAAATTGAACACAAAAATATTTTTCTCATGTTTTTATTGTTCAGTTTTTGATTAAAAACACTCGGGTAAATTGGCCTTAAACTGCCCACTTTCGGGGTTTCCTGCTTTTGCTTTCAGGAAAGTTTCCATTTTCTTGAGTTCTTTTTTCTGTATTTGGGCATACTCCCTAAAATCATGCACGGGGTCTTTCCCAGCGGGAGGTTTGATGGCTTTTAGCATTTGGGGCGTTGCCGTAGTAGAAAGGCTCGTCAGGCTGTATCGGTGGTCGGCGGTCAGGTTGTGGGCTTCCACAATGAGGCCGGGCAGTCCGTTGAGCTTCCACGGGCCTAAGTTGTAGGGAATCTCGGGCGCAAACCAAACCTCATAGTTGGCACAACGCCAAGTAGTTGTAGCTTTTTGGCAGTTAAAGTTTCCCACTTTTTTGTGTTCAGAGAGCAGTTTCCAGTCAAATGTAGGAATACTATCAATAACTACGCATTTAGAACCGTTGAAAACCAATTCACGCGAAGCCATTTGAAGGGTCTGGTAGTTTTTATAAAGCACAAAGTCTTGACCGTCATTTACGCTTACACTCACCATGTCGCTGTTTTGACTATTCGGCTGGTTTTTCTCCGCCTTTTTTACTTCTTCGTCTTGTAGAATAAAGGCAGAAGCCGTACCGTCGAAATATAAATCATATTTGAGGCGCAAGCCGTTTGCTTGAAGTTGATACTGCAAAGCGAGCGTTTGCTGGGCGTGTGCACCCACGCAAAACAAACCCAAGAAAATAAATAATGTGGCTTTCATGATGTTTGAGATTAAAGATTCAAAATTGTGGCCTGTTGCGCTTCCAAAAAAGTCCATTTGGTTCTTTTTTAGGTGTCATTTGGTCATCAAAAAAAGTAACATTTGGTACTTTTTTTGGAGTATAGCGTATGATTGTTCTAAAAATGTAATTTTATTTTTTGAAGTAAAAAAGAAATAAAACATAACAAACATATAATTAATCAAAGATTTTGTTTTTTTTTTGATTCTATTGAAACAATTTAAAACTTAAAAGGTTTTCCTATCAAAGTCAAATCGTCGGTTCATATCTCAACATCAGCAAGACTACGCTGGTACGTTTGCGTCAATATGATTCGAGTAGATTTTGAAAGTCCCTCAATAGGGGTTAATTGATAAGTACAGCAGTCCGGCAAAGGAAAAATGATAAAGCAGGTGATGGATTTCTCAACAAAATGATTACGTTTGGGGTTGATACGTTCAAGTAAAACTCCCCACAATGCCACGCGACGGAAACGTACTTTTTGAAAAGGTGCAGCGTCAAAACGACTACCAAGCGTTTGAGAAGCTATTCAAGAGCTACTACCGTCCTGTGTGCAACTACGCCTTCAAAATTTTACACTCCCCCGAAACCGCCGAAGAAGTCGCTTCTGATATTTTTCTGAAAATCTGGCGCAATCGGGAGCGTATCGAAATTCAGTCATCGTTTGATTCTTATTTGTTTAGGGCGGTGCGCAATCAATGCTTTGACTATCTAAAAAGCCAGCCCAAAATGCCCGATTTAGACATTTCGGAGATAAATCATGAGCAGATAGAATCTACACCCAGCCCGGAGCAAGAAATGGCCTACTGGCAGCTATACGAAAAAGTAGAAGCCGCTATCGAAAAACTACCTACGCAGTGCAAACTCATCTTCAGAATGAGCCGCGACGAAGGACTCAAATACCGAGAGATAGCAGACAAACTGGGGCTTTCGATTAAAACCGTCGAAACTCAAATGGGGCGCGCACTCAAATCACTTCGCGACGAACTTCTTAGCGCACAGTCGAGCAGCGAGTACCATGAGTTTACAGAAAATTTTTTGATATGGATAGTCTTGATAGCTTCCTTGAATTGATTCTACCACTACTTTATCACAAACACCTCTTCACTTTTTTGTTCGTATTTGACAGAGAGTAGTTCGCTTAGGCGGTCTAAAGCGCGTTTGAGGGCGATGTTGTCAAAAGTGCCTGTAAGTCTTTTCTTGAAAATCGTAGGATTTTGTACTTCTATTTTGACTTTGTACCAGTTTTCGAGTTCACTGATGACCTTTGTCATATCGGTATCTCTGAAAACCAATTTGCCAGTACGCCAGCCCATAAATTCATCGGGATTTACGAAGGACGTAACGATACGAGTATCATTTTTGTCCACTTTCCCCGCTTGATTGGCTGTAAGTATTACCTCCCCCTTCGATGCCACCGCAAAAGCCACTTTACCTTCGACCACTATCGTTTCAAAAAGTTGCTGCTGGACATCGGTGCGAAGGTTGAAGGCTGTCCCCAGCACTTTTACTTGAACTTGCTCGCTGCTGATAATGAACGGTTTGTTGGGGTTTTTGGCTACCTCAAAAAAGGCTTCACCCGTGAGTGATACCGAGCGGGTATCGCCCTCAAATACTTTTGGATAGCGTAAAATACTGTTTTGATTGAGCCAGACTTTGGTTTGGTCAGCCAGCGTGATGAGTACCTTTTCGTGCTGGGTGGTAGTTTTGGTAAGCCACTCCGTAGTAGCATCTTGTTGCATTCGCCAATAACCAAAAATTCCCAATAATAAAACGACAGAAGCCGCTGCTGCCCACCAAAGTACTCGAGGCATAGTGTGGAGAGGGCGTATCGAAGCACTTTCTTCCACTTCTTCTTTGAGTTGAAGGTGGATTTTTTCAAAAGCTTTATCACTATCAAAACTTTGATTTATTGGCGGCTGTTTAGTTTGCCAAATTTTAGTCAAGTTTTTGATTAATATCTCATTTTCGGGGCTTTCGGAAAGCCATTGTTCGACAAGCTGCTTTTGATCGGCAGAGGTTTCGTTGGCCAAATAGGCAGCTAAGAGTTCCCAGTTGGGTTGTAAGTTCATAGTTTTTTTATTTAGAGCTGACAAATTCAAAGACTTTTTTTGGGGTACTTTACCCCTACAACGCAACCGTTTGCGCCCGATCATTTCCATTAATTTTCTACTCTTTGATTTAGTACACTGTAAATGTAAACTAAGTTTTTATAACTTATTCCGCACACGGAACTCACAGAAGTACACAGAAAAATTTCGTGAAATTCTGTAGTTTCTCTGCGCACAAAATATAGTAACTTATTTTACAATGTATTTAGGTATCACCTTAAATATTCCCAAAAATATCTCAAAATCTTGTAGGGGTAAGTTTGAAACAATAAAGTCATTGGTACAAAAGCAATCTTAAATGGTACTCTGTTAAGAACACCTTTTAAAAACTTTTAATCCCAAAAACACGTTTCAAACCATGAGAATTAAACCTATCCCTTTTCTAATGTCGCTGGTCGGGAGTATGCTGTTGGTGATGCAGGTAGCTTTGGCCGATACTGGTGCCAAACCCCTGACCATGCACAATGCGATGGTTTCGCTGCAAATTCGCCAACAACCCGCTAAAATAGCACTTGAGGCCATAGAGCAGCAAACGCCTTTTCGATTTCTTTACACCCAAGAGGTCATTGATGAAAGTCGTAAAGTATCCTATACTGGCAAAAACGTGTCGGTAGCTACTGCCCTCATGGAGTTGTTTCACAACCAACGCATTGAGTTTCGGCAACGTGGCAAGCAAATCTTGATAGTAGCGCGCCCTCCCAAAGCCGAAATAGCCGTGCCACTCCCTACGTTTTCTCCTGCCTTGCCCCAATCCCCCGCCACTGTAGCCTTTGGGAGTGTACAAGGACGTATCCTTGATGCCTCAACCAACGAACCTTTGCCCGGAGCATCGGTTTTTATTAAAAAAACGACTTTCGGCACCTCCACCAACCTCAAGGGCGAATTTGTACTAAGCAATATTCCCGAAGGCAAACGCACCATCACCATCAGCTATCTTGGCTATGACCCATTGGAAATCACGTCAGAAATCCAAGCTAATCGCACGGTCAGCTTGGGAACAGTTAGAATGAAACCCTCGGCCAGCTCGACGCTGGGTGAGGTAACCGTACGGGGATCTATCGAAGGCCAGCAAAAAGCCCTCAATCAGCAACGTACCGCCGATAACATCAAAAATATCGTTTCCGCAGACTTAATTGGCCGCTTCCCCGACCTCAATGTAGCCGAAGCCTTGCAGCGGATTCCGGGTATCAACATCGAGCGCGACCGTGGAGAGGGAGGCGTAGTACAAATGCGTGGCGCGCCGCCGTCGTTTACGACCATCAATATCAACGGTGAGCAAATCCCCGGCACTCAAACCGAAGGTGTAAGAAACGAAGAACTCTCGCTCATTCCGGTAGATCAACTTTCTTCCATCGAAGTAACCAAGGCCATCACTTCCGACCAAGACGGCGACAATATCGGGGGTACAGTGGACTTCCGCACGCCTTCGGGCAAGGGACTCAACTGGAAAGGAAAAGCCGAAGTAGGTGGTGGCTACAACAACATCGTGCAGCGTGCCAATTTCATCGGTAAGTTTGGCCTCAACCGCCGCTTCCTCCCCTCCGACCGTGTGCCCGAAGGTCGCTTCGGTATGAATATCGGAGGGAGTTATTTTGGCTCCAACTTGGGCCGGGACCGCACCACCTATAACTACAACAGCGTCTATACCCGCATCAATGGCCGCGACTATGTATTGCCCACTTATTACCGCCTACGAGATTTGGAAAACTTTCGTAGCCGTACTGGGGCTACGGTAGCATTGGACTACAAGTTTAGTCCCAAGTCCGAAATTTATTTCAACTACATGTACAGCCGCCGCTACGACCGCGACGAAGAAGCCCGCGTACAATTTGATTTCAATACCGCCCGCTTTGTGATGGACGAAAGCACGGGACTGCCCACTGGCAATACGGCTACGACCATACGTCGCTTTATGAATCCCCGCTTCAACGATGTACGAAACCATAGCTACTCCTTAGGAGGCCAGCATATCATCGGCAAAATGACCGTTGATTATTTAGGATTTTGGTCAAATTCGTTCAATCAAGCCTTCATCGGACGAACGTATGACATACGTAGTGCTGCTCTAAGTACTACTTTCACAGGTTGGGGTTCTGACTTTGCCAATCTATCGCTGCCTAGCGGCGATATTCACGACCCTTTCCTGATGCGTAGTTTCCGAAACTATACCGATCAATTTCAAACCATTGAAGGCCGAAACGCCTCGTTCAAAGCCAATTTCACCCTTCCTTATTTGGTAGGCAACAACAATGGAACACTCAAATTTGGTGGCAAATACCGTACTATCAACAACGAGCGTATCGTCAATAACCAACGCTACGCTTTCGTAAACGACGGCAGTGTAAACATCAACAGCCTTTTTGCGCGCTACACCAGCAGCCGAGAAGATCAACAGTTCTTGCGTAGTAGCGTAAGATTTGGTCCTACCCTCGATGCCGCTGGCTTTGACCAATTTGTAAGTGCCAACCCCAACGTATGGCGATTTGACGAAAACGCTACGCTCAACGAGTCTATTCCTGCTTACTACAATGCCGATGAAAACGTGGCTGCGGCGTATGTAATGAATAAACTTAATTTTGGGAAGTTTATGCTACTGGCAGGGTTGCGTTATGAGCATACATCAGTCAATTATATCTCGCGGGCTTTTCAGCTTTTGCCCAACGGCAACATTGACAAAAACTCTATCCGAGATATAAATGGAGGGACTGACTACGACTTTCTGTTGCCCAATATTCACCTCAAATACAGCCTCGACGAATATACTAACCTACGTGCCGCACTCACATATAGCTATGCTCGTCCCAATTTTGGGGATCTTGCCCCAGTGCAGCGTGTCAATGCCAACAACCTGACCGTGGACTTAGGCAACCCTGATCTCAAACCTGCCTCGTCCACCAACTTTGACTTACTGTTTGAGCGTTATTTCAAAAATGTAGGTATCATTTCGGGAGGGTTTTTTCATAAATCCATACGTGATTTCAATTTTACTCGTACTTACACCGACCGTATCACCGTCAATGTTCGTAATGACCAAACAGGTGCTTTTGAGCCATTTACGGAGCTTTTCACTATTACTCAAACCCAAAATGGCGAAACTGCTACTGTATATGGATTTGAGGTAAACCTACAATCCAATCTCACATTTTTACCCGGTGTGTTGAAAGGGATTGGCGTTTATGCCAATTACACCTACACTAACTCCAAAGCCAATACCTTCGATCGCAAGAATGTACGCTTGCCCGGTCAAGCCATGCATACTGGCAACTTCGCTCTATCTTATGACATCAAAAAATTCACCGTTCGTGGGGCTTTCAACTTCAACGGTGGGCTGATTCGCAGCCTTGGACCCGTAGGCACTATCTTCGCTGGCGACTTCGACACATGGCGCGCCGACCGCTATCAGCTTGATTTGTCGGCTGCTTATAGAATCACCAAAAAAATTCGTGCCTACGCCGAACTTATCAACATCACCAATCGCCCTGATATAGAGTACTTTGGTATCCGTAGCCGCGTAGCCAATCTCGAGTACTACGACTGGTGGAATCGCTTTGGAGTGTCTTACTCTTTTTAAACACTGAAGGTGAACGAGTAAGTGAATAGCTTTTTAGTTAAACTTCAATTTCTCAAAAAATATGAAAAAAGTAATCAACCAACCAACCATATATCTGACCCAAATTTGGGGGCTACTGCTTTGCCTTGGTCTTATGCTTCCGTCTTGTGAAAAGAAAGACTTTCAGTACGTCCAGCCTGAGCCGAAAGCATCGCTGGTAGATGCCAATGCTACTGGCCGCCGCCAAATACCTACTGGTCGTATTCGATTTGACGTAAATTTGCAAGCAGCCGCTGGATTGAAGGCTGTTGTTCTCAAGACCAATGGAGTAGAGATAAAACGTGAAGATTTGCTACCACTTGATGAGTTTTTTCTGACTTACAATGTGGACTTTACAGTACCTGCCAATGCCCAACAAGGCAACAGAATCGCACTTACCGTAGAGGCCATAGACCGCCAAGAACGCACCTCTGCACCTGTAACGTACACCGTTGATGTGGTAGGCTCGACTTTTACCATAACAGACGTAAACGTAGCCGGACAGACCATGCAGCAGATTACGGGTATCCTCAATGTGGACTATGAAATTCCCGCCAATGGCAGAGTACTGCTCAATGGACGAGTGGAAGTAGAAGAAGGAATAACGCTCGCTATTCGCCCAGGAGCGATTTTATATGCCAAAACTGGCTTGACTACACCCTCTTATTTGAGCATACGACCAAAAGGCATCATCAGAGCTTTAGGTACAAAAGATGCTCCTATTGTGATGACCAGCGAGCGCGTACTGACCAACAACGCCGCCGCTGGCGATTGGGGCGGGCTGGTCATCAATGGGCAGGCGCGAGTCAATACCCCCGATTTTACAGCTACGGGCGTTACGGGTAGATATGGCGGTACGGTTGATAATGACAACTCCGGTACACTCGAATACGTAAGGGTAGAGTTTGGTGGAGGGGGAGTAGGGAGCGATGCACTCGAACCCGCCAACATCACCCTCAATGGTGTAGGAAGTGCTACTACGATTCGCTTCGTCCAAAGTTTCAACAGCGGGGCGTTAGGTTTTTATATCAATGGTGGGCAAGTTAATCTAAGAAACGTCGTTTCAATGAACTCCCCCTCGCATGAGTTTTATGCCGAGCGTGGCTGGCGTGGTTTGGGGCAGTTTTGGGTAGCGCATACCACTCGCCCCGGCGATAGGGGTATCCAAGTAAGTACTTTCTCTACTACCCAGCAGTCGTTTGTCGTCAGTGAGTGTACCATTTCAAACGTTACATTGGTAGGCCCGGGCTTTGCTCAACCTGCCCCTACTTTTGAAAATATAGGTATTCGACTCCGGCGAGCCGCCCGCGCACGTATCTTCAATGCCCTCGTTACACAGTACCCTTCATCGGGAGTGCGTTTAGATGCTGATGCCAATACCGAATATTTGAGTGGTCAAGCCTTGTTGGCACATTCCAACGTTTTCCTCAACTCCGCTGCTCCTACTCATTCCAACAACTTCCATAGCAGTACCCGATCTGAATGGCGCGACAAACCCGCCAACAACAACCTCACTACTACCGTACCACTCACCCAAAACTTTGTCGGTACAAGCACTACTGCGCCGCTCAATCCTACTACTTTGGGTACGTTTTTTACGGCAGCCAACTATCGTGGGGCTGTACCGACCAACGCCGACTGGACTGCCGACGGTACTTGGTGCAAAAATGCCGACGGGACGATTCGCTAACAACTTTGGCAAAGTTTCGGTACTTTGCCAAAGTTTAAAATCAACACTTCCATGAACCGCAACCACTTCCTCAAAACCCTATCGGCGACTGCTTTAGGCTCTACACTTTTGAGCCACCAATCTGATGCGCAAACCAAACCCGCTCAATCGGGCGTAAAAATCACCAACGTAAAACCCTATATTTTCACTAATGCACTTTATGTAAAAGTAGAAACTGATGCGGGTATTAGTGGCTGGGGCGAAGGCGACCACGAAACCACCAAAGTACTGGGCGTGTTTTTGGAAGAAGTACTAAAACCCTTACTCATCGGCCAAGACCCCTTCGATACTGAGTATCTTTGGAAAGAAATGTTTTTTGAGGGCTTTGAAAATGGAAGTACAGGTATCAATCCTGGTGCCATAGCCGGTATTGACAATGCCCTCTGGGACCTGAAAGGCCGATTGCTCAAAATGCCCGTACACAAATTACTCGGCTCCAACAAAACCGACAAAGTGGCCGTCTATGGCAGCTATGGACGACGCAAAAAAGGAGGCTACCGTACCCCCGACGAAATGGCCAAACTCGGAGCAGAATTTGTAGCACAAGGCTACCGTACTGTCAAAGCCCGTATGCAACTCTACGATCGCGACCGCAACCCTCCTTTCAACTTCACTTACGACTGCATCAAGGCGGTACGTAAAGCCATAGGCGATGGCACTGATTTGTTTGTGGATTTCAACAATGGCTATACTGCCGGAAAAGCCATCGAACTCGGACTCAAACTCTACGAACATTTCAATATCAAGGTCATCGAAGAGCCTGTTTCGAGCATGAACTACCCCGCGCTGAGGCAGGTGGTAGATGCGCTACCTTGTGAGGTAAACGCCGGCGAACACGAGTACAATAAATGGCAGTTTCGGGATTTGATCGTAACAGGTAACCCTGACTGCCTCAATCTCGACCTCATCAAATGCGGAGGCGTATCGGAGTGTAAGAAAATAGCAAGTATGGCCGATGCCTTCGACAAAGAAATCATGGTACACAATACCCGCCCTACGCTCGCTACCGCTGCCAGCCTCAACTTGGTAGGGAGCATCAACAATGCCGCCAAAGTGCAGGAGTTTTCGGGTATGCGCCCTGACTTAGACCAACTCCGTTTTTTCACAAATAGCCTCCAATTTGAAAATGGGTATTTATACATTCCTCAAAGTCCGGGGTTGGGACTGGAAGTAGATGAGGCAGAAATGGAAAAACGAAAACTCAATAAGTAATCCGTTTTTGAGTGTAGAGGAATGGAAGAAGTCCTCGCAAAGAACAGCACTGAATTTGGGAAAGAATATTTCGGGAAAGCAAAACCCCCAAAAAATTTGTAATTTTGTGAGTTTTGCAATTCACCCCCTCATGACGCTTACCCACCACTCACTTACCCCCGCTGATTTGGAGGAACTCGACCCCAAGAAATTCATCATCATCAAAGGGGCAAGAGCCAACAATCTCAAAAATATAGACATCGCCATACCTCGCAACAAACTCGTGGTCATCACAGGTGTATCGGGCAGCGGCAAATCCTCCTTGGCGTTTGATACGCTCTTTGCCGAAGGGCAGCGTATGTATGTCGAAAGTTTGAGTAGCTATGCGCGGCAGTTTTTGGGTCGTATGGAAAAACCCGACGTGGACTATATCAAGGGGGTTTCGCCCGCCGTAGCCATTGAGCAAAAAGTAGCTACCCGCAACCCCCGCTCCACGGTGGGTACTACTACCGAAATTTACGACTACCTCAAATTACTCTTCGCTCGAATCGGAGTTACTTACTCCCCTATTTCAGGACAACCAGTTTGTAAAGATACCGTCAGCGATGTCGTAAACTACATTTTGAGCTTCGAAGAAGGAACAAGAGTGATGGTATTTGCCCCTTTAGTTCTAAAAGATAATCGAACAATCCATCAAGAACTCAACATCTTACTCTCAAAAGGCTACACCAGAATTTGGGTAAATGATGAGGTGAAATTGATAGAAGATGTTTTGTCAAACGACATTGAATCTCTCAATCATTCAATCATTCAATCATTAAAAATCGTCATTGATCGTTTGGCCGTAAAACAAAATGACGAAGATACCCAATTCAGACTATCTGACTCTGTACAAACAGCTTTCTTTGAAGGTGAGGGAGTTTGTTTTGTACAAATAATAGGCGGAGAAACACGCGAATTTTCAGATAAATTTGAACTCGACGGTATCAAGTTTGAAGAGCCGAGCGTCAATCTTTTTAGCTTCAACAATCCTTACGGTGCTTGCAAACGCTGCGAGGGTTTTGGCAAAATACTCGGTTTAGACCCCGACTTGGTCATTCCCGACAAAAGCCTCTCGGTCTTTGAGGGGGCAATCGCCCCGTGGCGTTCCGAAAAAATGAGTGAATGGCTCGCGCCTTTGCTACGCCACGGCATCAGATTTGATTTTCCGATACACCGCCCTTACAAAGACCTTACCGATGCCCAAAAACAACTGTTGTGGACCGGCAACTCCTATTTTGAAGGATTAGATGCTTTTTTCCAACACCTCGAGTCGCAGCCTCACAAAGTACAGTATCGTGTCATGCTTTCGCGTTATCGAGGCCGTACTACCTGCCCCGACTGCCGAGGCTCACGCCTGCGGAAAGATGCCAGCTATGTCAAACTGCCAACTCATAATCAATCAAATACAACTTCTACCCCTCAATCGGAGGGGGCTTCTATCACCGACCTTGTATTGATGCCTATTTCGGAAGTGCTGGCCTTTTTCCAAAATCTCCGCCTACCAGATTATGAATATGGCATTGCCAAGCGTATTTTGCTCGAAATCAAAAATCGCCTCGAATACATGGTTCGAGTTGGGTTGGGCTATCTCACCCTCAACCGCCTTACGAGTACACTGTCTGGAGGCGAATTTCAGCGCATCAAACTTGCTACTTCGCTGGGGAGTGCGTTGGTAGGTTCGATGTATATCCTCGACGAACCCAGCATCGGCCTACACCCTCGCGACACCCGCCAACTCGTCAGTGTACTCGAATCGCTGCGCGATTTGGGCAACACCGTCATCGTAGTAGAACATGAGGAAGAAGTTATGCGCGCCGCCGACTACATCATAGACATCGGCCCCGATGCAGGAAACTTGGGTGGCAAGGTAGTCTGGCAAGGGCATTTCAAAATGTCGTATGAGGAGTCAAAAATCAGCAATACTCAAGCCCCCCATACGGCTACGTTAGAATCTACTACCCAAGACTCATTACCGCCGGGCGGCCCCGTCAAGACTCAAGACTCCCTCTCCCACACGCTCGCTTTCCTCACAGGTCAAGAAATTATTCCCCTGCCCAAATTCCGTCGTAAAACTACCCATTGGATTCAATTGACTGGAGCAAGAGAAAACAACCTCAAAAATATCAATGTCAAGTTTCCGCTTGGAGTACTCACAGCCGTAACAGGCGTATCTGGGTCGGGTAAGTCCACACTCATTCGCAAAATCCTGTATCCTGCTCTGGCAAGGCAAAAAGGTGAATATGGCGAAGAAGCCGGAAAATATGACAACCTCACGGGCAGCCTCGACCGTATTGATTTTGTCGAAATGGTGGACCAAAACCCCATTGGTAAGTCGTCGCGCTCCAATCCTGTTACCTACATCAAAGCCTACGATTATATCAGGCAAATGATGAGTGAACAATACCTCTCCAAAGTCAGAGGTTACAAACCCTCCCATTTCTCGTTCAATGTAGAAGGAGGCCGATGCGAAACCTGTCAAGGCGAAGGTCAGATAAAAATCGAAATGCAGTTCATGGCTGATATTTATCTCAAATGTGAAGGCTGTGGAGGCAAACGTTTCAAACAAGAAATCCTCGACATCAAATACCCCAATACCGACAATACACGCGCGGTGGATATTGCTGATATTTTGGATATGACGGTGGACGAGGCCATTGGTTTTTTCAAAAATGAAGAACCCAAATTGGTCGAAAAACTTCTGCCGCTCCAAGAAGTAGGGCTGGGCTATATCAAATTGGGGCAATCGTCCAATACCCTTTCGGGGGGGGAAGCACAGCGCGTTAAGTTGGCTTTCTTTTTGAGCAAGTCCAATCCCAATCAAGGCCGCTCTCTCTTTATTTTTGATGAACCTACTACGGGGCTACATTTTCATGACATCAAAAAACTACTCAAAGCCCTCAATGCGTTGGTCAATCAAGGTGATACTGTCATTGTGATTGAACACAATATAGAGGTCATCAAGAGTGCTGATTGGATCATAGATCTCGGCCCCGAAGGTGGCGATTTGGGAGGGTACATTACGTTTGAAGGAACGCCCGAAGGAATGACCACACTAACAAACAATCATACAGCGACATTTCTACAAGAAAAAATAACCAAAGACTGCTGATTTTAAGGTAGTTTGATGATACCAAAAATGGCTTTGTTGCTGGCGAACTCCTTGTAAAGTCCAACTACAAATCTATCCGCTATATTTGCTCTTGCTCTGGCTTACTGAAAACCGCCAAGGTCGTACTTTCATAAACCCCCAAATTGGCATCTCGTACCTGCTCCATGATAGGGCGCAAAGCACAGGTAGCTTCATCTATACAGTCATCACATTTGACATAAAAATGCAGCGATACACATGGAGTAGGAGCAATAGGTCCATCTATGACCCGAATGACCTGCGCAAAATTGACTCGCTCCGGCGGCACTCGTAGCATATAGCCCCCACCTTTCCCCTTGAGGCTCGACAAAATACCGTGGTTGCGTAGTTCTAATAAAATAGCCTCCAAAAATTTTTTAGGGATATTTTCACGCTCTGCTACATGCGAGATCAGAATAGGACCTTTGCCATAATCTTCAGTCAAAACTTTGAGAGCTTTGAGGGCGTATTTAGCTTTTTTAGAAATCATGAGTTTTTCATTAGTTTTTGAATTTTCAAAGAGATATTTTCTCTCAGAAAAACAAGTTGTAACGTTTATTTTTGTGCAATTTTAAAAAATATTTTGAAAGTTTTTCAACTCAATCGGTCTTTGAAACTTTCGTAGCCATACTGTCTGATGAGTTTAAAAGTATCATCTGCTTGCCAAATACCGATAGAAGGTAGATTGACCCCATTGAAAGTAGTCGTTTTGACCATCGTATAATGAATCATATCTTCAAAAATGATACTGTCGCCTATTTCTAATGGGGCATCGAAAGAATAATCGCCCATAAAATCTCCTGCTAAACAAGTCATACCGCCCAACCGGTAAGTAGGTTTGCCTTCTATAGGCTCTTGATATGCTCCCCTGATGCGCGGTTTATAGGGCATTTCGAGCGTATCGGGCATGTGAGCGGCAAACGACGTATCCAAAATCGCTACTTCAATCCCCTGACTATCCATGATGTCCAGCACAGTAGATTTGAGAAAGCCCGTTTGCCAAGCGATAGCCGAACCCGGTTCTAAGATGACTTCAACCTTATATTTTTCCTTTATACCCTTGATTAGACGTATCAATTTAGGAATGTCGTAGCCTTCGCGAGTCATCAAATGCCCTCCTCCCATATTGAGCCATTGGGCTTGGTGTAGTAAATCACCAAAACGCGCTTCAAGAGCATGAAGGGTTCGTTCCAATACGTCCGAACCGTTTTCGCAGAGGGTATGGAAATGAATCCCTTCGATACCTTCAGGCAGGGTATCGCCCAGATGATCACGTGTAACGCCCAAGCGTGAGCCGGGTACGCAAGGATTGTATATGTCGGTTTCGACCTCTGAGTACTGCGGATTGACCCGAATCCCACACGAAATACGTCGTTCGGGGTTTTGTAAATTGAAGGCAAACACTTTATTCTTAAATTTCTCCCACTGCGAGAGTGTATTGAAAGTCAAATGACTACTCCGCTGCATTACTTCTTCAAACGTAGTGTCTTGATAAGCAGGAATATAGGTATGGGCGCGGCAGCCCAGATAATCGTTGATGAGCATAATCTCATGCAACGAACTGGCCGTAGCACCGGGCAAATATTCTTTCACAATCGGAAAAGCACTAAACATCGAAAAACCCTTCAATGCCAAGATGATTTGGCAGCCTGCTTCGTCCATGACATTTTTGATGAGTTGAAGATTTTGGCGTAATAGCCGCTCTTCAAGAACAAAACAAGGAGAGGGAATTTGTGGAAAATGGACTGGCATAAAAGAATAAATAAATTAAAGTGGGTACAAAAGTAGCGAAATAAGCCTAATCTCTATTTCAGCGATTGGCTTTCTTCTTGATATTATTCTATAACATTTAAAAATTTTTTTTGTATTTTTTGAAGAATTTTAAAAAAATAATAAATTTTTATTTTGAAATTAACTTTGAGATAAACTCCGACTTAAAAGCGGCAAAAAACGCTTGAAATAGGCTTAAAATGAACTTTTGAGGCAATATAATCTTTTGTGATAGCCTCTCCCAACGGATTATGTTTTTGTAAAAAATCATTTTTACAACATTTACTGACTATTTGATTTGTGCAAACGATTTATTTATTTTACGAACTGATACGCTTTACATCTAAACTAAAATCACTCTTATATGAACCAAAGTTATACTTTTCTTCTCTTTCCTTCGTAGCCAGCTAATTGCAAAGACAATTATTGCTACAATCATTTATCCCTTTTGAAACTCTCAGACAGTTAGCTGTTCTGTTGTTTATTTATATCATGTTTCACTTAATCTAACCAAACTAAATTATCCTTATGAGGAAATCTCTATTCCTGAGCTTTCTGATGGTAGCGGCTGTTTGGGTCAATGCTTTGGCTCAAGAGCGTAAGATTACCGGGAAAGTAACCGCAGCAGAGGACGGATCACCTTTGCCTGGGGTGTCGGTGGTAGTAAAGGGTACGTCCAAAGGTACCAACACCGACCAAAGTGGTGCATATAGCATAGATGCACCCGCCAACGCCACGTTGGTGTTTAGTTTTGTGGGGACTACGACCCAAGAAGTAGCCGTAGGCAACCGTACTACCGTAAATGTATCGCTGGCTGCCGATACCAAACAACTTACCGAGGTGGTAGTAACGGCACAGGGTATTGTGCGTGAAAAGCGTGCTTTGGGTTATTCCGTTACGTCGGTAGAATCCAAAAATATCCAAGACCGCCCGTTGGCTGATGTAGGTCGTGTACTGCAAGGTAAAGTAGCTGGTATGAACATTACCCAAACTTCAGGGGTTTCTGGAACTGGGACCAACATCACTATTCGTGGGTATTCGTCTATCACAGGCTCCAACCAACCCCTCTTCGTAGTGGACGGAGTACCATTCAACTCCAATACCAACTCTCGGGGTGGTTTCACCGGTGGAGGTCAATCTGCCTCCAGCCGCTTTTTGGATTTAGACCCTAACAACATCGAAAGCATCAACGTACTGAAAGGATTGGCAGCTACGGTATTGTACGGAGACCAAGGCCGCAATGGTGTGATTTTGGTAACGACTAAGGGTGGCACTAAAAAAGCCCGTAAAACGGAATATACACTCACACAATCGGTATTTACGAACACCGCCCATTTGCCTACCTATCAAAATTCCTATGTAGGTGGTTTTCAGCAAAACTTAGGCTATTTCTTCTCCAACTGGGGACCTACTATCGAAGAAGCCAAGATTTATCCTTCACAAAATACCAATACAGCACTTACCAATCACCCTTATGCCTTCTTGACAAATGCTGCTTTGCGCAATGCAATGGCCGATTATGTAGCGTCGGTAAGTCCTTACAATATGCAGGTGTTTCCCAACAATGTCCGGGATTTTTTCCGTAGAGGTATCATCGGTAATACTTCACTTAATGTATCGGGTGGGAACGAAAGAGTGAGTTATAATGTATCCGCAGGTTATCTCAATGAACAAGGCTATATCCCCAACAACGACTTAAAGAAGTTGAATTTGGGATTGGGCTTGAATGCTAATTTGAGCAAAAGGATCACGGTCAGTACTACTTTCAACTTTGCAAACACTGACCAAAAATCACCTCCTTTGAATGCCGGACAAGGCAATAATACACTCGGGGGCTTTCCTTCTGTATTGGCTAACGTGATGTACACCCCTCGTCAGGTGGATCTGATGGGTTGGCCTTTTGAGAGTCCTGTGGATGGTAGTAGTGTTTATTTCCGTTCGGGTAATGATATTCCCAACCCCCGCTGGATTTTACAAAATTATAAAACCACTGGTTTGGTCAATCGTATCTTTTCTACTACCTCTGTCAATGTGGACTTAGCTAAAGATTTGGCACTCTTGTATCGTGTAGGCTTGGATACTTACACTGAAAATCAGGAATATAAATTCAATAAAGGAGGCGTTGATTTGGTAACAGGTTTTTATAATACTTTTGATATCCAGAACACGATATGGAATAATGACTTGATTTTGTCATATAGCAAGGCGGTTACTTCTAAGTTGAATCTTGCTGGTAAAATTGGTGGTAATATCCGTAATGATAAATACAGAGGCAATTTTGTAACCAGCCAAAACCAGTTGGCCCGTAACCTTTTCCGTCATACCAACTTCATTGACAACGTAGCCAACGACTTCACTCAAGAAGAAACACGTATGGGTATTTATGGTGAATTGACGGCTGATTACAGCAACTACCTATTCTTGAACTTTGCTGCTCGTAACGACTGGACTTCAACTGTTGAGCCAGCCAACCGCCGCATTTTCTATCCATCAGGAAGTATCTCATTTGTACCTACGTCAGCATTTGAAGGATTGCAGAGCAGTTTCTTGAGTTTCCTCAAAATCCGTGCAGGTATTGGTACTTCGGCGGGTTTCCCAGCACCTTATCGTACGCGCAATGTACTCGACCAGAGCGCACGTGGTTTCTTGAATGCTTCGGGTGCTGCTGTCCAAACGCATGCTGTAAGCAACTTGCTCGGAAACCCCAACTTACGTCCTGAACTTCAGACAGAAACAGAGTTAGGTTTTGAAGGAAAATTATTGAACAACCGTGTAAACTTCGACTTGACGCTGTACCGCCGTGATACACGCGATTTGATTACCAATTCTCCATTGGATGCAGCTACTGGATTTACTTCAACCACTATCAACCTCGGTAAAATCCGTAACGAGGGTATCGAATTGAGCTTGGGAGGTACTGCCGTTAAAAGTGGAGATTTTGCATGGGAACCTAACATCGTTTACTCACGCAACAAACCTACTGTACTCGATTTGGGAGGAACGCTCCAAGAAGTTCAGGTAACAGGCTTTGGTTCTGCTTTGGGTAACTACGCTATCGTTGGCAAGCCATTTGGAATCATCAAAGGGACAGGCTACCGTCGAAATGAGCAAGGCCAACTCTTGATAGATGGTGGTGGTTATCTTCAATCCACTACGGCACCTATTGTATTGGGCGATCCTAACCCTCAATTCAACTTGAGTTTCATCAACGAGTTCAGCTATAAAGGATTTACTTTCAATATGATGTGGGCCTATCGCCATGGTGGGGCTATGTATTCCTCAACTGCCGGAGCCTTGTTGGGTCGTGGTTTGACCAAAGATACTGGTCTTGAAAATGGTTACGACCGTGCCCAGACTTTCATCTTCCCCGGTGTAAAAGCGGATGGTTCACCGAATAATATTCAAGTAACTGCATCAGACGTGGGTTTCAACAATATCTATTTCTTCGGTGATGAAGGTCGTATATTTGATGCAACTACCATTCGTTTGCAAGAGTTGTCCCTCTCCTATGCACTACCTCGTAACTTGCTCTCAAAAGTAGGTATCAAAGGAGCATCTATTGCTTTGACAGGAAACAATCTTTGGTATCGTGCGCCAAATTTCCCTAAATACCTCAATTTCGATACTGACAACCTCGGCCTCGGCGTAGGTAATGGGCAAGGCTTTGAGTTCTTGACAGGGCCAAGTGCTCGTCGCATCGGAGGTACTCTGAAACTTTCGTTCTAACACAAAAAAATTACAACAATGATAAAAAAACTGAAAATATCCTTGTTGGCACTGTTTACGGTCGTTGTAAGTTCGTGTGAACTCAATTTGTTGGACAACCCCAACGCCGTAACCACCAGCAGTACCGACCTCAACTACCTGCTGAATAACATTCAGCTTGATTTTCGCTTTCATTTCAATGGATTTAGCGACCCAGGCATGCGCTTGACACGTATGCTGAATGCAGGGGCAGCCATTTATGACAATGCTGTAACCCCCGGCGGTCAGGATGGCAACTGGAATACGGCTTATGCAGCTTTACTGAACGACATCAAAACACTTATTCCTTTAGCTGAAAGAGCCGAATTATTCCAACATGCGGGTGTGGCGCGTATTCTCAGAGCTTATGTATTAGCCACATTGGTAGATCATTACGGCGATGTACCTTTTACGGAGGCTCTTGATGCCTCCAACTTTGCTCCTAAAGCTGACGGTGGTGAATCAATTTATAACGCAGCATTGGCTGATTTGGATAAAGGAATCGAGAACATGGGTGCTCGCTCAAGAGGTAATTTGACGAGTGATTTGTATTTCGGAGGTAATACCGACCGTTGGATTCGTACTGCCAATACTATCAAATTGAAAATGCTTTTAAATCTTCGATTGAAAGATGCGGCAGGTACAAAAACCAAAATTGATGCATTGATTACTGGCAATAGATTAATTTCGACCGCTGCCGAAAACTTTGTCTTCAAATTTGGCAACAATCTTACAAACCCAGATACCCGCCATCCACGTTATGCCGGTCAGTATGGTCCAACAGGAGGTGGAGATTATCAGTCTAACCAATACATGGGTTTGATGTTTGATCGCCAAGATCCTCGTATACGTTACTATTTCTATCGTCAGACTACTCGCAATACAACCGATGTCAATCAACTTCGCTGTATTACCAATCCCAAGCCCAATCATTACTCTGCTGATGATTTCTTCTGTTTGCCAACTCCGGTGGGTTATTGGGGTCGTGACCATTTGAGCAACGAAGGGATACCACCAGATGGTTTGCTTCGTACTGCTTGGGGGTTATATCCTGCTGGTGGTCTTTATGACAACAATGCTGGTGTAGGAGTATCTTTGGGAGCGGGTGCTGGTGGTGCGGGTATTCACCCCATTATGACACAATCATTTGTGGACTTCATGTTGGCGGAGTCAGCGTTGGTTTTGAAGACGGCAGGTGATCCAAAGGCTCTACTCGAAAGAGCTATACGTAAGTCTATGGCTGACGTAAGGGCATTGGCAATGGGAACTACAGAAAGTGGTAAAATCACTGCCTTTGAAACTGCCAACAACATCGTATGGGCAACAGAGGTGAATAGATACGTAACCAGAGTATTGGAAGATTATGACAAAGCTACCAACGATAGCCAGCGTCTAAATATCATTTGCCAAGAATATTGGTTTGCTCTGCATGGAAATGGTATAGAAGCTTACAACATGTACCGTCGTACAGGAAAGCCTGAAAGATTACAGCCCGCTTTGGAACCCAATCCAGGCCCATTCGTGCGTTCTTTCTATTATCCTACAGCCTACATTGCACGCAATACCAATGCCAAACAAAAACCCAATATGACTGTGCCTGTGTTTTGGGATACTAATCCTGCAGGTTTGTTGCGAT
This sequence comes from Runella sp., assembly GCA_046294665.1. GTDB lineage: Bacteria > Bacteroidota > Bacteroidia > Cytophagales > Spirosomataceae > Runella. Next base: position 10,361 of record JBKBKL010000013.1, on the reverse strand, counting down.
AAAAAGTTTAGGGTGATTGGAAAAAATCATCAATCACCCTAAATATTATTCACCAATCACTAACAACTAAGATAAAGATATGAAATTTCTCAAATATTCATCACTTCTTTTAGCGATAGGCATATTCTTTGCCGCTTGCAAAACCGAGATGATAGAAAGGTTGCCTGAGTTCAGCTTAGAGCAAGGCGGTTATATGCGTACCGTAACACCGTTCCCAGTAAGTGCCACTACATTTAGTGTAAGTAGAGCCAATATGTCTGGTACAAGAATGGAAGCTGTACTCGAAGCAGTTACACCCGAAAAAGGGGCTCGTTTTGCTTCCTATGATCTTTCGGTTAGGTTCGTAGATGCGACCCCCGCCAACGGTAACAATAGCACCCAAGTGGTAGCGTTGCGTTCTATTCCTGCTTCAGCTTATACCAAAGATGCACAAACTGGCTATCCTCGTCATACATTGATCATTACGGGTACAGAATTGCTCACTGCTACAAGAGTAACTACCGACCAAATCAGTAATGGCGACCGGTTTGAAGTAACGGCTACTATGAAGCTGACCGATGGTAGAGCTTTCAATGCTTCCAATACAGGTGTAAATATCACAGGAGGAGCTTTTTATAGCTCACCTTTCTTCTATCGTATCAATGTAGTAAACTAATGTTGATACTTTTCAAACAAAAAACCCGCTTCTGTAAGCGGGTTTTTTGTTTAGACATAAATGGCTATTTTCTCAATTTTGGGAGGGAGTCCTCCTACGGTACTGATTTTCAAAGCCGCCATATTGGCACCTGCTTGGGCGCATTCACCCAGCGATTTTTGGTCGAGCCAAGCCGTCAAGAAGCCTGCCCAAAAAGCATCTCCTGCGCCTGTGGCATCTTTGATTTCGATAGGCTTGACTGGGCAGGTGATTTGCTCACCATCGGCAGACACTATACTACCTTTGCCGCCAAGCGTAAGGCATACAAGTTTTGCGCCCATGTCATGGAAAGTATCAATGATTTCTTGAGGAGGTTTTATTTCACCCAAAAGCCGCTCGGCATCATCTTCACTCAACTTGACAAACGCCTGCCGTTGACAATAATTTTTCACTACCTCCAATGCTTCCAATCGGTCGGGCCAGAGCGAAGGGGCATAGTTGGCATCTAAGCTCACAATCGCACCAAAGCCCACTGCACGACTTGCTGCCTCCAAGATACTTTCTCGCGCAGGAGATTGACTCAAAGCAAAACAAGTGGTATGAAAAAAAGAGGTATTTTTTAATAAATCATCAGGAAAATAAGAACACTGAATCTGACAATCGGCAGCACGATAGGCAATAAAATCGGGTGTTCCTTTAGTTCTTGAAACTAATACAATACTGGAAGGCTTGACATCATTTTGTTGGATATACTGCGTATCTACACCTGTTTCGGCTACTTTAGCTACAAGAAACTTCCCCAAGTTGTCTTGCCCCACACAAGCCACCAAAGCCGTTGCATTGCCCAAACGCGCCATATTGGCGGCTAAGTTGGCAGGACTACCGCCTTGCAACCGACGAAAAAGTTCAGTATCAAACAAACTGTCTGTAAACTCCGTACCAATCAAATCGGCCAGTAGCTCGCCAGTGGCTACCAAAGCATATTTTCGAATCATCATCAGCTATTGTCAGATTTGGTAAAAGAAACGCAGCAATTTAGAAATTAAGGATAATTCTACCAAGTCAATTCAACAGTCAAATAAGGGTTTGTGGTTGGAGAAGCGTCATAAAATATAAACCTATCGAAAGGATGAGTTTTTGGTCGGGTAGATTTTAAACTCATAAAGTAAAAAAATACTTTTAGGACTTTATCTACTAACAACTAACTCATTTCAAAATACCCTTTTAGGGGCTGAAGACTCTATGAAACTCTACAATACCACAGTCGGCATTATCATCGAAAGTGAAGGGCAATTTTATCTTAGTACTGCTACCGACTGGGATACGTACATCAACCGTGACAATCTCTTTGAGGCACTTCAAGCAGATTTACAGAGCCTCGCCGCCGATGCAAAGCTGACTCATTGGCTTCAATTCCCGTCATTATTGCCACCGATTCGTAACCAAGAAGTGTGGGCATCGGGCGTAACTTACCTCAAAAGCCGCGAAGCTCGTATGGAAGAATCGAAAGATGCTGGGGGAGGAGACTTTTATGCGCGGGTGTATGATGCAGAGCGTCCCGAAATTTTCTTTAAAGCCACTGCCGCTCGTACCGTAGGAAGTGGCGACAAAGTGTTGATTCGACGTGATTCACATTGGAACGTGCCAGAGCCTGAACTGACGCTCTTTGCTACTTCAAGTGGCAAAATCGTAGGCTATACCTGTGGCAACGATATGAGTTCACGTGATATTGAAGGTGAAAATCCTCTTTATCTTCCCCAAGCCAAAAGTTATGACGGAGCGGCTGCCATTGGTCCTTGTTTATATGTACCTTCCGGTGCTATTCAACCCGATACTGAAATTCATTTAGAAATCATCAGACAAGGTCAAACGGCCTTCGAAGGTAGCATCAGTATCAACCGCATGAAACGCCGGCATACCGAACTCATCGGCTATCTTTTTCGTGAAACTTCATTTCCTCATGGGGTATTCTTGATGACAGGTACGGGCTTGGTACCACCCAACGACTTTACGCTGACCGTAGGCGACGAAGTACGCATCAGCATCGAACATATCGGAACACTCACCAACATTGTTAGTCAAAAATCATAACTCATGACCATCAACGGAACACAACTCATTGGCTTTGAAGTCAGTGCCGAAAGTACGGCCACTTTTCAAGCCTTCAATCCTACCACCGGCCAATACCTCCCTACACACTTTCATTTTGCTACTCCCGGCGAATTGGAACTTGCAGCTACCAAAGCCCAAGCGGCTTTTAGTATCTATCGAAAAAAATCAGGGATAGAAAAGGCAGCGTTTTTGGAGGCCATTGCCACCGAAATCGAACAACTTGGCGATGACCTCATTGCCATTGCTACCGCCGAAACAGGGCTACCTACCGTACGCATACAAGGCGAGCGCGGGCGTACTACAGGGCAGCTAAGACTATTTGCCCAGCTTCTGCGCGAAGGTTCTTGGGTGCAGGCGCGTATCGAAACCGCCCAACCCGACCGTCAGCCATTGCCTAAAGTAGATATTCGTATGATGCAAATGGCACTCGGACCTGTAGCTGTATTCGGTGCCAGTAATTTTCCATTGGCTTTCTCGGTGGCAGGTGGCGACACCGCCTCTGCTTTGGCAGCGGGCTGCCCCGTCATCGTCAAAGCCCATTCTGCTCACCCTGGTACTTCGGCATTGGTAGGGGGAGCTATCGTAGCAGCAGCCCAAAAATGCGGAATGCCTGATGGCGTTTTTTCGTTGTTGTTTGGCAATGGCAGTGAAGTAGGCGCAGGCTTGGTACAGCACCCGACCATCAAAGCCGTAGGTTTTACAGGTTCGTATCAAGGGGGAATGGCCTTGTTTCGATTGGCCGCCAATCGTCCCGAACCTATCCCTGTCTATGCCGAAATGGGCAGCACCAATCCCGTATTTATTCTTCCCCAAATCATGGAGCAAAAAAGTGAAAGCATTGCCCAACAATACGCCGCTTCTGTAACCCTCGGCGTAGGACAGTTTTGTACGAACCCCGGTTTGATGATTATGGGGCATGGTGAGGCGCAGCAGCCTTTCTTGGAAAAAGTATCTAACCAATTTCAGAACACTGCTGGCGGAGTCATGCTTACATCAGGTATTCAAAAAGCCTATCAGCAAGGTATCGAAAATCACCTTTCACATGAGGTTGTTGAAACTTTTGCCGAAGGTAAAACCGTAGAAGGCCATACTGCTGTTAAACCTATTTTGTTCAAAACTGATGCCAAAGCATTGTTAGGAAATCCATTTTTGTCGGAAGAAATCTTCGGTCCTGCCAGTGTGATAGTAGAAACCCAAAACAGAGAAGATTTGCTTAATATAGCTCGAAACCTCGAAGGGCATTTGACAGCGACCGTACACGGCACCTCCGAAGAATTGGAAGAATACGCCGACTTGCTGGCTATATTGGAACAAAAAGTTGGCCGCCTGATCATCAATGGTTTCCCCACAGGCGTAGAAGTATGTCATGCCATGACGCACGGTGGCCCCTATCCCGCCACTACCGATGCACGAAGTACATCGGTAGGTACGGCAGCTATTTACAGATTCACAAGGCCATTAAGTTTTCAAAACTTCCCCCAAAGCCTTCTTCCCGACGAACTCAAAGACCATAACCCACTGAACATCTGGCGATTGATTGATGGAAAAACAACCAACGAGCGTATTTGAATCATGCACACGTTTCTAAGAATCCACCCTGCCGACAATGTCTTGGTTGCTTTACAAGATTTGCCAAAAGGCTCAAAAATCATTATCGAAGAAGCCAGTTTTGAGTTGAACCGCGATATTCCCGCTAAGCATAAATTCGTTACCCAATCGTTAGCCGTAGGCGATGCCGTGATTATGTATGGCGTACTTGTCGGTAAAGCTACCCAAACGATTCAGCAAGGCGACCAAATCACCACTTTCAACCTCAAGCATGAAGCTGAAGCCTACTCCACCGAAAAACGTCAGCCTCAAACCCAATGGCACGCCCCCGACGTATCCAAATGGCAGTTGCGGACATTCATGGGCTACCACCGCTCCGACGGGCAAGTAGGTACGGCCAATTATTGGTTGGTCGTACCATTGGTTTTTTGTGAAAATCGAAACATCGAAAAACTCAAAAATGCTTTCGATAAAGCCTTAGGGTATGCCTTCCCTGATGTGTACTTGCAGCAAACCCAAGAGTTGGTACAACTGTACAGAGAAAACAAAAGTGAAGAAATAGCTAACTATCGGCCTAATACAACTGCTGAAAGTAATAATTTAAAACCGATTTTTGAGAACATTGACGGTATCAAATTCATCACGCACGAATCTGGCTGCGGCGAAAACAACCAAGATTCTGCCCTGCTGGCGGCGTTGTTGGCAGCGTATGCCCACAACGCCAACGTGGCCGGTATGACGGTACTTAGTTTGGGTTGTCAAAAAACACAATTTGATGACTTACTTCGCGAAATCAAAGGCCGTAATCCTGCTTTCGATAAACCTGTTTTGTTTTTTGAGCAGCAAACTTACGGTACAGAGTTTGAGATGCTGTCGGCAGCCATCAAGGACACTTTTCAAGCACTCATCAAAGCCAATGAGCAGACACGCCAGCCCGCCCCTTTGTCCAAGCTACGCATCGGCCTCAAATGTGGTGGCTCTGATGGATTTTCGGGCATCTCCGCCAATCCCGTGTTGGGTCATCTGTCGGATTTGGTGGTAGCATTGGGAGGCACTACTTTTCTGGCCGAATTTCCCGAACTCTGCGGTGTAGAGCAAGAACTTATCAATCGTTGTGTAACGCCCCAAATAGCCCAAAAATTTGAAACCCTCATGCGCGACTATGAAGCCAAAGCCGCTGCCGTAGGGGCAGGATTTGACATGAATCCATCGGCAGGTAATATCAAAGACGGCCTCATCACCGATGCCATCAAATCGGCAGGAGCAGCCAAAAAAGGAGGGACGGCTCCTATCGTAGAGGTGCTAAATTATACCGAAACTACCCAAAAATCTGGACTCCATTTGGTCTGTACGCCCGGAAATGACGTACTGGCTACTACGGGCAAAGCCGCCGCTGGGGCTACTATTATCTTATTTACAACAGGGCTGGGTACACCCACGGGCAATCCGATTTGTCCCGTAGTTAAGATTTCGACCAATAGCCGCTTGGCACAAAAAATGCCCGATATTATTGATTTCGATTGTGGAGCTATCATCACAGGGCAGCAGACTATCGAACAAACCGCCGAGGCATTGCTCGAATATTGTATCGAGTTGGCCAGCGGAAAGCTCAAAACCAAAGCCCAAATACTCGGCCAAGACGATTTCATGCTCTGGAAAAGAGGCGTGAGTTTGTAAGTTCAACCATTTTTGTAGGTAAAAAGAAGTTCAGAATCGCTTTTCGGAACAAAAATATCTTGTTTTTTCTATGTTTTATTCAAACAATCAGAAGGCAGGAAAGTATAGGATAGAGAAACAAGATACTTTTTGAAATATTGGGCCATTATATCAAATCTTACTTTTTCTAACCCTTTATTTATTTGGTAAGGCGACATGAAAAAATACTTATATGCCTTCAAAAATGGCTGCTTACTGTTCATTTTGATAGTAAGTAGTTTTCAAAATGCCAAAAGTCAGCCAACTTCCGATAAGGGTTTCAAACGAATATTCGACGGCAAAACCCTCAAAGGCTGGGAGTATGACCCTACCTACTGGCGGGTAGAAGGGGGCTGTATCGTCGGGGAGATAACACCGGCTACCTTGGTCAAAAACAATACGTTTATTATATGGACGCGAAGCCAGCCTGCCGATTTTGAATTTAAAGGCGAGTTTTATATTTCTACCGACGGCAATTCGGGCATCAACTACCGTAGCGAACGCCTCCCCGAACCGCCCTTTGCGCTGCGTGGCTACCAAGCCGATATTGATGGGAAGCATCGCTACACAGGCCAAAACTACGAAGAACGCAAACGTACCACTTTGGCGTATCGAGGGCAAATCACCCAAATCAAGCCTCAAACTGGTACATGGACTCCCGAAATGATTCGTGCCAAAGTGCAGCGAAACGCTTGGTCAGATTTGGAAGTAGTAGGCTCATTGGGGCATATTGATTCGCTCAAAACCAAAATTAAAACTGACGACTGGAACACGTTCCATTTGGTCGTCAAGGGCAGCCGCCTCCAACACTACATCAACGGCGTTTTGATGAGCGACGTTACCGACAATGACACCGCCAATGGCAGTACCAAAGGCTGGCTTGGTATGCAAGTACACGTAGGCCCTCCTATGCAAGTTAAATATCGAAATCTACGATTGAAAACGTTTTAAAATAAACCCCACACACGACATGAACAAAATCGGATTCAATGTACTGGCTTGGACTGCAGGAATGTCGGAAGACTTATTGCCGATTCTCGATCGCCTCAAAGCGATAGGTTATGATGGTGTTGAGTTTTTTGTAGGCGCACCCGAAGGGCCTATTTATCAACAAATCGGGAATCACTGCCGCCAGTTGGGACTGGAAGTAACAACTGTAACTGTCGTAAGCCCCGATGCCAATCCTATTGATGCTACTGCCCAAGTGCGCACCAAAGGTTTGGAGCGTATCAAATGGGCCATAGACCGCTCCCACGAGTTGGGTTCGCAGGTGCTTTGCGGGCCATTTCACTCGGCACATGCCCACTTTGCCGCACACCCTGCTCTCGACGAAGAATACGCTCGTGCTGCCGAAATCTTGCACACAGCCGGCGACTATGCCGCACAGGCTGGTATTTTGCTCACACCCGAAGCCCTCAATCGTTTTGAGTGCTATCTCTGCAATACCATGCAGCAGTTGGCGCATTTGGTCAAACTGACCAATCACCCACAGGTTCAGGCCATGTTTGACACTCACCATGCCAACATCGAGGAGAAAAAGTACGATTCGGCCCTACAGACCATTGCTCCTTATCTACGCCATGTACACATCAGCGAAAACGACCGTGGCACTCCCGGCGACGGCCACATACCGTGGGACGATGCTTTTGCAGGACTGGCCTCTATCAACTACAAAGGCTGGCTTACCATCGAAGCCTTCTCACGCAATGACCCCGATTTTGCCAATGCCATCAATGTCTGGCGCGAATACAACGACCCCTGGCACATTGCCGAGAATGGATTGAAGTTTATCAAACAAATGGCATCAAAACATGGGTTATAAAATGACTCCACAGTGGCATCATAAAATAGGGAATCATACTCAAATAGGAGGTATCGAAACGAGTGTCTTAGACAATGGTACAGCGCGTGGTACACGCATCGCTTGGGTCAATACAGGTACTGGACTACGATATAAAGTAGTACTCGATAGAGGCATGGACATCATGGAGGCGTTTTTCAATCAACATAGTTTGGCATGGTTAAGTCATGTAGGAACAGTAGCCCCACAGCCCATGTCCGATACGGGGATTGATTGGCTTCGCACTTTTGGAGGTGGGCTTCTCACTACTTGCGGGCTTTCCAATGTCGGTGTACCCAATGGTGCCCATGGGCTACATGGCAAAATCAGCAATACCCCCGCCGAGATAGAAGCTATCGTTCAGCCTGATGTACAGAGGGGCAGTATGGATTTCAGTATCGTAGGAACGATGAAAGAAACCACCGTTTTTGGCCCTTGTTTGGAGTTGCGTCGTACTATTTCAGGATTCCTCGGCCAAGCTACCATCCACATCAAAGACGAAGTAACCAACCGAGGAAACCAACCCATGCCGCTTATGCTGCTGTACCACATCAATTTTGGCTGGCCACTCGTGGACGAAGGCGCAGACATTTTGTGGGAAGGTGATTGGCAACCCCGCTCACCCGAAACAACTAAGATTTTTAAGAACGATAATAACTTCAAAAAATGCCCACCTCCTCTCGACGACCACCTCGGTACGGGGGAAGAAGTAGCGTTCATCAATCCTACTGCCGATGAGTCAGGAGAGTGTATGTGTGGTATTCAAAATGATGCTTTAGGACTAACGGTGAAGGTATTTTTCAAAAAAGAGCAGTTACCACACCTCACCAACTGGCAACATTGGGGAAAATACGAGTACGTAACAGGCTTAGAACCCGGCACCAATCCACCCATAGGCCAAGAAGCCGCTCGCCAAGTCAATCAACTCCTAATGCTCAATCCTTTAGAAACCAAACTTTTTGAACTAACTATTACAATCAACTAACCCCATGCTTTAGCGTGGTTAATGTCCAACAAACCCATGCTTCAGCGTGGGGATAACCATCACCAACTATGTCGCTCGCACAACAAGCATTAGAACAAGGAAACGGAATCTTACGACTTGCCCCTACTTGGGTGCCTCGGTCTTTTTGTGTACCCGGTCGCCGCATCAAACTCCACCCCGACGACTACTATGTACTCGGAGGAATACGTGGCGGTATTGACGAACGCTGGCTTTCTTCGACTACCCCTGCCAAAAACGGCCCACTCACAGGCGAACACGAAGGGCTAAGTTTTGTGGTAGTAGGCAATGAAAAGATTCTTTTGAAAGATGTTATCGAAGAACTCAAAGACCAGATCATAGGCTCACGCCTTTGGAACGAATATAAAAGCTGGCCCATGTACTCGAAGTTTTTCGACAATATGGGACCACTACCTCACCATATTCACCACAACGACGAGCAAGCCGCCAAAATCGGACAACTCGGCAAGCCAGAAGCCTACTACTTCCCACCCCAAATGAACAATCATGGTGGCGATTTCCCCTATACGTTTTTTGGCATCGCTCCCGGTACGACCAAAGAGCAAATCAAAGAATGTTTGATGAACTTTACCAAAGGCGACAACAAAATCACGATGTATTCGCAAGCCTTCCCGCTTATCCCGGGTACAGGCTGGGACGTACCTCCGGGTATGCTGCACGCACCGGGAAGTTTGTGTACTTACGAACCTCAAAAAGCCTCCGATGTTTTTGCCATGTACCAATCGCTCGTCAATGAGGCAGTAGTACCCGAAGAATTGCTCTGGAATGGTACACCTCCCGACCGTATCGGCGACTACGACCAACTCATGGAGGTTATAGACTGGGAACTCAACACCAACCCCAACTTACTCGAAACCCGTTTTATGCGCCCAATTTCGGTGCGCCCCGACCAAGAAATGGAAGCCGAAGGGTATAGCGAAAAATGGATATGTTATCGTTCGGACGCTTTCTCGGCCAAAGAACTCACCATTTTTCCCGGTCAAACCGTTACCATTAAAGATAGCGCAGCCTATGGGCTTATCTTAGTGCAAGGTCATGGTAAAATGGGGGTTTGGGACATCGAAACCCCTACACTTATTCGTTACGGACAGCTCACCAACGATGAGTTTTTTGTAACCGAAAAAGCGGCTAATGAAGGAGTAACCATTACCAACCCGTCGAGTTGTGATCCTATTGTGATGTTGAAACATTTCGGTCCTCAAAATCCAGATTTGAAGGTAGTTGTATAGCACCTACGGTGCAATGGAATGGGAGGGGGAAATCGCTTTTTCTACCGATATGAAGTTTCTAACGGAACAAACACAAACCGTTGCCCCGTGGGGGCTATATATCGGTAGCTAACGGAACAAACACAAACCGTTGCCCCGTGGGGGCTATATATCGGTAGCTAACGGAACAAATACAAAACCTTGCCCCGTGGGGGCTATATATCGGTAGCTAACGGAACAAATACAAAACCCTGCCCCGTCGGGGCTATATATCGGTAGCTAACGGACGAAATAAAAAAC
>JBKBKL010000012.1:44616-44874 GCA_046294665.1 Runella sp. | reverse complement strand
TAACTCGGACTCGCTCCCCCATTCGTCGGCGTGGCCGTGAACGTAATGCTGCTGCCGCTGCACGTGGGGTTGCTGCCCGTCGTAATGGCGATGCTTACTGTGGGGGTACAAGGAGTAAGTAAGTTAAGTCCTACAATAACTGCATCATGATCAGACGAGCGAAAAGCATCTGCATTGTAGAGGCTTGTGATTTGAGCTGCTGACTTAAATTCGGTATTGTAATCAAGTACTGTGGGTTCATCAGCGTTGATGTGCCAT
>JBKBKL010000012.1:0-44606 GCA_046294665.1 Runella sp. | reverse complement strand
AGCCTACTTGACCCTTGAAAACATAGGAGTAAGAAGAGGCGGGGTTAAGATTGGTATAACCTGCATTTTCAAATACTTTGAGTGGATCTTCTTTATAATAGGCATTGAAATCACCAATCAATAGATAATCTGGGTCAGTAGTACCTGTGGGATTGGTCGCCAACCAATCGCGCAAATCTTGGGCTTGACGAGTACGAGTACCGTTAGAAAGTCCTTGTCCATCGCCAGCATCAGCATCACCTGCTCCACCCGAACTCGAACCTTTTGATTTAAAATGATTCACTACCAACGTAAATACCTCATTGTTGGACTTTTGCTTGAAAGTTTGGGCTAATGAGCGACGGCCCACAACTTGAAACGAACCATTGCCAAAAGTAAATGGTATGGCAACAGAAGAACCTACCAATTCTACTTTGGCGGGTTTATAAATAATAGCCACTGTGATTTCATCACTTGAAATATTGCCAGCATTTACAAATTCGTATGTTCCGGTTCCAGCGATGTTATTGAGGCCATTGACCAAATCTTGAATAGCACTGGTAGAGCCATAACCATCGTTTTCCATTTCCATCAGCCCTAATACATCTGCCCCAGAATTGATAATAGCTTGAAAAGTCTTATCTCTCTGACGATTAAACTCTGTTAAATTATTAGCTCCGCGTGGTGTGGGGAAGCCTCCTCCCGAACCATTTCCATTGAAATAATTTAGCAAGTTCAGTCCAGCCACTTTGAGCGTACCTCCTACGTCGGTAGGGGTACTGGGGCGAGGATTGGCCGCAATAAAGTTGGGGCTTGTAAGTGTCTGAATACGATAGCCTTCGAAGCGTTCGTCCATGATACCTGCCACTATCGCTATCTCATCACCTCCACGAAGTGTATTACTGGCACTCAATGGATTACCACCACGACCAAAAATAATGGGGTCGGGGTTTTGAATACTACGACCATCATCGAGGTAAATTCGACGTTTGGCAATTTCTGCCAAGTATGCCGCATTGCCTGACACACTGGGGTCATTGAATTGTGTAAATTGATCGAGGCGTGCATCGGTACCCGTTTGATTGCTAGCGCCATTTGCTGCCAACACAATTTGCCCAAAACGACCGAGTTGGAAGGTTTCTGTTACTGCTAAATTACCGGAAGAGGCACTCAAATTGACCAACATTCCTTCATAACGCTCTAAATCACTCACGTTGGCAACTGGTAACTGTACCGTAGCTGCCGTTGGTAATGGATTTGAATTACTATTGACTACTATCGTTGGGCTGGTGAGTTGCGTCAAAACACTGGTATTACCACCAGCCGAGGAGGTAAATTCGGCAACAGTCCCAGTAATAGTAACCAAATCTCCCACAGCCACATCATTGGTGGTATTTCCAGCTCCCTCAAATACAAAAATACCTTCAGAAGTAGCAGGGTCAGCATCGGTATCGGCATCTTCTTCCTGCACATAAAATCCAGTAAGGTTGGTAATAGTAGGTGAGTTCTCGAAATCTCCTACTACAATCCCCCGAATCGTTACCGTTTGGCCTACCAATGGAGAAGTAGAACCTGATCCTTGTACTGTATGGATTTTAGTGATGATTCCTTGCTCTGCACCAAGTTCAACGATTTCGCCACGAAACTTTTTGAAGTTATTTTGAGGCAAATCCTTGGCAATCACTCCATCATTATAAAAAATAGCGTCGCCATTATCCACCAAAAGTTGTATTTGGGTAGAGTTGGTCAATGAAGCGGGTACATCAACGATAGACTCGAAGCTACCGTTAGCGTTGAGAGCGGTAAGGTTGGCTGCACGTAAAATAGGATCATCAGCAGCATTACCAGTCCAAGTATATAATCTAAAATCTTTGGGGGCTGTCCCCGTAGCAGCATCGGCAGGGCCAGCAATGATGATATATTGCCCCGATGTATTTCTTTTGATTTCTCTGATACCACGCCCTCCCAAATCTAAAAATATAGGAGTACCAAAAGTAGCCGTACCGGTCGTGGGATTGCCACTGACAAGCGAGGTCATATTGGTCCAAGGTACAATCAACGCCCGATTTCGATTGGAAGTAGGGACATTGGGTGCACGGAAAGCAATATAACCCGTAGTACCATCGGGAGCTACGGTCAAGCCTTCGATATTGAAACCGTCTAAGTTGGAATCTTCAGGTTGTTTACCTGAAGCTGCACTGGCAGCAAAACCCAAAGCATTTGCTCCAAGCCCATGCCCATTGGCAGCGTCCCATGCCAGTAGATCGGCACGTAAGCCTTCAAAACGCCCAACATAACTCAAGGTTGCAGCAATGCCGGTATTATTAACATCAGTAGCAAACAAGCGATAACGATTGGGACGTAAGGCACCACTTGCAGAGTTACTGTGTGAACCCAACCAATAGATTCTGTTTCCTATCATCACCGATGATTCTATATCCACTTCTGGATTGGGGGAGGTTACACCGAGTGAGGTATTGAAGTCGAATGTTTTTAGTGGCAGACCAGAAAAAAAGCGATGATATAAACGAATGACTTGATTTTCGTCATCGGCTACTACCATGTAGTTGGCATCTAAGGCTTGAGCTGTTGAAGCATCGCTTACTCCCGTCATGAAGCGTGTAATAGTAGGATTAACCGATGCCGCTGAAGCAGCATATTTGATGACATAACTTGCCGAAAGCGAGCCGTCGCTTACTGTTACGGTAATGTCGCTGTACCCAACGCCCGTAGGGGTAATTTTGAGATTACGGCTATTGCCTGTACCCGTAAGTACCAAATTGGCGTTGGTTACAACCGATGTATTGCTACTGGTAGCACTGACACTAAGGCTACTCGGGGTTTCGACATCGTTGATATTGAATTCGATTCCTATGGTACTGGCAGGGTCAGCAAGATCATTGATTACTCCACTCACAAAAGCCGCCGGTGATGAAGCAGGACTATTGTTAGGAACACTTAAAAGCGGTGTAACCATTTCAGGATCAATGATATTTTCGTTGTCAGCTACAATCGTGGGTGGGGTATTGGCTACAGGGGGTGCATCGGTGATAGTGATATTCTGTGAAACCGTGCTTCCGAGCGTGATTCCGGAGCTTGGATTGCTTATGGTAAGCGTAGCCGTTTCGGTAGATTGGGGAATACCGTCATTGACCACCGTAAAATTGACAGTACCAGTAGTTTGGCCATTCAGTATGGTAATAGTATTCGGAACAGTGTAGCGTGAGGCGGTAGCACCTGTTACGCCCAGAGATACAGTTTGATTTCCACTTACGGCACTGTTAGCGGTAGCCGTTACCGTAATCACCGTACCATCGGTTTCGTTACCAGCAGTAGCACTTACAGAAAGATTGACGGTAGGGGTAGTAGTACCTGTGGGAGAGAAAGCTACTCCTCTAAAAGCAGTATTGGTTGGGGAGGTGGCAAGAGTAGTGGCCGATGAAGATGCTCCTGTATCAGTTATTTTAATCAAACGATTTGAGCCAGATGCTTCAGCCGTAGTTGCATAAATTATTGGATCAGTCCCTGAAAAATCTACAATCAACCCTCTTGCTCCTACGGTGCTACTTGTTCCGGTACCAAGCGTATAAGCCAAAGACCATGTAGAAGCCACATTGTCAAAAGTCCACTTTTGAATACCACCGCCACTCGAAATATTTCTATCATCAGCTACATAAATGATATTATTTGTCGGATTGATTGCAAATTGATAAGGACTGGTAGTAGCTGTTGGAAAACCGGGCAGATTCGTGATAGTATTGCCAGTATTTGTGGGCGTTCCTGAACCCACCGTGCCTAATCTAAGTGTACTCGAACCAGATGAAACATATAACTGATTATTGTAAATCGCTAAAGAACGCAGATTGGTAAAGGTATTGGAAACAAGTGTACCTGCCCCTGTACTCACTAAAACCACTCCAGTAGCTGCCCCAGAGGCCCAAATATTGGTACCATCGCTGGTAGCACTTCTAATGTTGTTTCCAGAAAAACTGGTAGTCGTAGCAGCTAAGACATAATTACCATCTGCTGTAACCCTGCCTACCCCTCTTAAAACAGTGGAAGTATTGGAACTGGCTATACTAGCAGTACCTGCATTGGCATTATAGCCCGGAATCAAAATACTTTGATTGTTGGAAGCCCTTGTAATATTTCCTTCGGAAGTTGCTGTACCACTTGTAGTTAGGGCATTGACCCCCGTCGTGGGAATCGTAACCGTAATGCCCGCTGTCCCAGTTGGTGTAAATTCCTTCAAAAGCATCGGAGTAGCGGCATTACTCAATGCGGCTGAACCATCTCCCACTTGAAGAACCACTACATTGCCAGACGTAAACTGCGCCTTCAACAGCGAAGGCAAAGTAAAAATAAGGATACAAAAGAAAATGAACCTTACTTTAAAGGAGTAGAATAAATACATAAACGAATGTGATTTGGATTAGTTTGGGGTAATAAATCGCCCATAAATTTAGGCACATAAATATTATCCAAAAGTTAAATTTTGGCAATAAAAGTTTATCAAGTGCTGCCAAAAGGAAGCAAGTTGCTGATTATGAATACATTGCTAACTTAAAGCTAAATCCCTTCTATCACTTTCTCGACGGTGTAGGCTTGTGTGCCGAGCCATTTGGCTTCTTGACCTAGATTGGAGATGACTACGTTCAAATGATGTCTAAATTCGGTCAAGCAGTATTTGTTGATGGCTTGCTCGATAGGGTTGGTGATAAATTTCCCTGCTTTGGCTACAACGCCATCTACAATGATGATTTCGGGGTTGAAGAGGTGAATTGCGATGGATAAGCCCCGACCCAGTTCCATACCAATATCATGAAGAATATCAATAGCAAACGAATCCCCCTGCCAAGCAGCTTCGATAATGCGCTCGGCATCTATTTCCTCTACGTCAATAGTAGATAAACGAGAAATACGGCCTTCTTCGAGTCCTTTTTTAATTCGGCGAATCAGAGAAGCGGCGGAGGTGAGGGTATCCAAGCAGCCCACCTTACCACAATGGCAAAGCTCACCTTTGGGGGCTACTTGGATATGCCCCAACTCACCTGCAAAACCTGATGCACCTTGAAATACCTCCCCATTGAGAATGATTCCTAATCCAATTCCCCAATCTATATAAATGGCCAACACATGGTCTTTGCCTTGTGCCAACCCAAAACGATGCTCGCCGAGTGTAGTAGCTTTGGTGTCGTTGATGATATAAACGGGACAATTGAAACGCTCTTCCAATGCACTACTGAAAGAATTATGACGTTGGTTCAAAGCACGATAGGTAAAATTTCGCCCTTGCCTTGCGTCAATTAACCCCGGAAGCGAAACCCCCATCGCCAAAAAGCCCTTTTGTTTAAACCCTGACTCTACAATCACATTTTCGACTGTATCTATCAGATTGTGTACAAACTCGGCCGTATCTGCCAAACGTAGCTGAAATTCGCGACTGAAAACGATTTCATTTTGGAAATTCATGATCAACACTTTGGTATCATGGGTGTTGATGTCGAGAATCAATGTATGATGATGCCTACCATTGAGACGAAACAAAACAGGCTTTCGTCCTTGCTTTGTTTCGCCAGTACCGGCGTGAATTACCCATTTTTCCTCAACCAATTCTTCTACAATACTCGTTACTGATGGCACGCTGCTATGAATCAATCGAGCCATTTCAGCAATAGAGAGGGTTTCGGAGCGGTAAAGTTCGGCAATGATTTTGCGTCGGTGCTGGCTTTTTTTATAGTCCACGACCGAGGTTTTGGCAGCAGTATCTATCTCAAGGATAGTGGCATCTATTTCAGACATAGGTTGAAGGGAGTTGTATTTTGGCAATGGCAAAGATACAAATAGGCTTAGATTTTAGGTGGCTCCCAACCTTTTTCATAGTCGCGGCTCCAAAGTTTCATGGCAGCGGCATCAAGAATACGGCCTGTTTGGGAGTTGATTTTGAGGTCTTTGTTGGTACGATAGGCGATATTGGCATAGTGGCATAGCAACGTACTTTTCGCTCCTTCGTCTATCGGTGAGGCTTGCTTGGCTTTACCTCTGATAGCCTCAAAGAAATTGACTACGTGCAGTGTGGTCATATCTCCCCCACCGCCCAACGCCGTACCTGCTTCGCTACCAGAGGCTTTGCGTTCTTTGATGACTTTCCCTCCTCTATCAAATAATTTGTACCCGTCGCGATCTACATAAACACTTCCATTGCTGCCATAAATGACAGTGCCACGGTCGGTGCTGTATGTTTTATGTCCGTTGCGGCTTTTACCGTCCCACTTGATGATTTTATTACCACCAAATTTGAAGGTGGCCTCCATGGTATCATACATCGTCCAGCCATCGTCCAAAAAATGTCGTTTGGCTGCTTCTACTGATACAAACTCTGGGTATTCGACTTGCAATGCCCAACGGGCTATGTCGAGTTCGTGTGTGGCGTTATTGCCAGCCTCAGCAGTGCCGTAGTCCCAGCCGTACCAGTGCCAGTTGTAGTCCCAAGTATCGTGCATATAGGGTTTGCGAGGCGCAGGCCCTTGAAACAACTCCCAGTCGAGGCCGTCGGGGACAGGGGCGGCTTTGGCTATGGGTACTTCGCCTCGATTGGCCGCATAAAAAGCCACGGCTTTGTAAGGTGTACCGATGACTCCATTGTGGATTTGGCCGATGATGTCAATAGATTCGGGGGCGGAGCGTTGCTGATTGCCCATTTGAATCACTTTTCCATATTTTTTTTGGCAGGCCACCAAAATCTCCCCTTCACGAGGATTGTGGCTGCAAGGTTTTTCGACATAGATATGCTTGCCGGCTTGTACGCCCATCCATGTACCGGGAGCGTGCCAGTGGTCAGGCGTGGCGAGTATGAGCGCATCTACTTGTTTGTCAGCCATAATTTTGCGCACGTCTTTCTCCAATTTGGGGGCATAGCTGATATGCTTTGAAAATTTCTGCGCGCCCGATTGAAGTTGTTTCTCCATGACATCACAGAGATATACCAACTCTACGTTGTTTTGCTTTTGGGCAATAGGCTCATAATAAGCCCCAAGTCGTCGCCCCAGCCCCACGACTGCTACATGGATACGGTCGTTAGAGCCGAGTATTTTAGCATAACTTTTGGCTGACATTCCTACGGCCAAACCGCCAAGGGTAAGTCCTGTATTTTTGATAAATTTTCTTCTTGAGGTACTCATTCTGATTGAATGGTTTATGATTTATTGCTTTGATAGCGCGAGGCTGTGCCTCGTGCTGGTTATTTTTGATAGCGAGAGGCTCTGACGGTTCGCCAGCGATTCGTGCTGATTATTTCGTGGCTTCAAGCCTTTTTTACTTTTTGAGTAGCTTGGCATACCCCTCTAAAATACCCTACCGATTCGGCAATCCCCGCCAGTGGGTCTTTCATGTCTTTTTCGTATTCGAGGCTACAGCAGCCTGTGTATTTGATTTTGCGGAGCATCGCTACAAAAGCAGGTATGTCAATAATCCCCCGTCCCAATTCACAGGTTTTGCCTTCTTTGGAGGCTGCTGTTACGTTTTTGAGGTGAATATCAAAGATACGACTGGCGTATTTTTGGAGATCAGCGATGGGGTCGTCGCCATAGCGAGCATCATGCCCCATGTCGAAGCAAAGTCCAATCCGTGCATCTAAGTTTTTGACGGCATTGATGACCGACGAGGCATTGGGCCATAGTGCAATGTCAGGGCCATGGATATGAATGGCATAGCGCATATCATATTCCTTCACTTTTTTATCAATATATGGCAGTAGTTCTTCGTTGGGTACACCTACGATGAGTTTGACTCCTACCCTTTTGGCATACGCAAATCCATTGTCAATTTCTTGGGTAGTTTTCATGTAAATAGGCCCTACGGCATAGCCCGTTACGTTAGAGGCTTTGAGCGTAGCATGAAAAGCCGCTATTTGCTCATCGGTACTGTTGAAAGGCAAATGGAAGTCTTTGATACATAAGTAGTTTACATCTACTCTTCGCATCATTTCGAGGGCTTGGTCGAGTTTGAAATGGACAAATGAATAGCCTGCAATCCCCAACTTAAAAAGATCGTTTTGTGGGGAGAAAAGGGCTGGAGAAAAACTCGAGGCAATAGCACCACTTGCCAATAAGCCTGTAGTTTGCTGAAGAAATTTCCGTCGGTTGTTCATCAGTGTTGATTACGTATAGTGTATGTTACTGATAAAGTCCGAAGGGTTTTACAAATACTGATTTTTACTTCAATTCGTTGAATATCCCTTCGGGGTCGCACTCTTTGGCAAGAAGTTCTTTGACAAACGCATAGTCGAGTAGATTGCTATCGAGTTGGCGGGTTTTGTGCAGATAAACCCATGCTGCTTTGTATTGTCCTTTATGATACTCAAGCACTGCTTTTTTGAGATAGGTGTTGGCTGAAGTCGGATCTAAGCGAAGCGCACGGTTGAGGATTTGCTCTGCTTCATGGAGTTCCCATGAGTCTTTGGATTCTGTATAATGAATCAAGTCCACCGTGGCTAAGTCCACCAGCAGACCTACATTGGTCGAGTCAATGTCCACACCTTTGCGTAGCATACGCTCGGCATCGGTCAGGTGGCCTTGCTGAAAACATACTACTCCCAGCCCCCAGTAGGCATCGCTATTTTTAGGGTCAAGCAGATAAGCTAAATTGAAGCGATAGCAGGCCGTATCGAGGTCGCCTTCTTGCAAATAATCCCAGCCTCTGTCAGAAAAAAAACGGCTGGCTTCTCCCCGACTGCTGAAGTTCTGATCACATTCGTTGAGAAAGTTGATTTCAAATTCGATTTGCTCAATACTTTTGGTGGTTTCACCAAAAAGCGGCAATAAATGGGCATTCTTGACAATCGTAGTGGTTTCAGAGTGGGGCGTGTTGGCCGTTCGATGACTACTTGCAAACTGCATGGTTTGGGCTTGGCTATGCACCGACATTAAAAACATCACTACTCCCATTGTACCCCAATTCCAATAAATCTTTTTCTCTTTCATCGTTTTTGAGGTGTCAAAACTCTCCGCAAAACGCATAGTTTTCATAAGGTTTTATAACTAACGTTCACTTTTTTCGTTTGTTGTATCGGCTTTTAGGCGGAGTCACTTTTTTTTGGGTTGATTTGGTGGCGGGTGTTTTTTTGGTCTTTTTCTCGTGAAAAGCTCCTTTAAAGTTGGGGTCTTCGCGGCGGCGTTGGTCATCAATCTCACGCAGTTGGGCTTGTTTTTCTTCAAAGGGTGTTTCGGACTGATTTACCTCATCGGGTAATGGTCGCCTTACAATCGTCTTTTTGATGATTTTTTCGATTTTGGCAATGTGATAATCGTCGGCTATCGTTACGAAAGTCAAGGCTTCGCCCGTTTGATCGGCACGACCTGTACGCCCAATCCGATGCACGTAGTCTTCATAAATAAGCGGTACGTCAAAATTGATAACATGGCTTACTTGTGATACATCTATACCACGTGCTGCTACATCGGTAGCAATCAACACGCGCACTTGACCAGCCTTGAAAGCCTCCATGGCATTGATGCGTGTATTTTGGCCTTTATTGGCATGAAGCACTCTGATTTGCTCCTCCCCTACTACTTTTCGTTTGAGAAATTTATAAATGTTTTCGGCAGTTTCTTTGGAGCGTACAAAAACAATAACTCTTTTGAAAGCATCATCATTTTTTAGTAAGTATTCCAACAGATTGATTTTAGTTTTGAAATTGGGTACTTCATAAATCATTTGCGAAACCTGCTCGGCAGTGGTAGCTTGAGGTGTAACCTCTACTCGAATGGGTGCTTCCAAAAAGTTTTCGGAGAGTCGTTCGACTTTTGGAGGAAATGTAGCCGAAAACAGTAGATTTTGTCGCTTGCGTGGAATCACCTCCAAAATACGATTGATCTGAGGCATGAAGCCCATATCCATCATCTTATCGGCTTCGTCGAGTATGAGGGTAGTGAGTTGTTTTACTACGATTTCGCTTCTAAGATACAAATCCAAAAATCTCCCCGGTGTAGCGATTAAAATATCCACCCCCTTTTGCAAACCCTCGATTTGTGTCTTGGGTCCTAAGCCACCGTACAACGCCAAAAATCTCAAGTCGGTGTATTTGCCCAACTGCTTTGCAGCCTCTTCGATTTGCATGACCAACTCACGAGTGGGAGCCAAAATGAGCGCGCGTGGATGCTGCCCTTGGGCATATTTGATACGCATCAGCAGCGGCAGCAAGTATGCTGCCGTCTTGCCTGTACCTGTTTGGGCTATCCCCAGCACATCGTGTCCCTGCAATACCAGCGGAATGGCCTGCTGCTGAATGGGCGAGGGAGTTTCGTAGCCAGCATCAGAGATAGCGTTGAGTAGTTGGCGGTTGAGATTGAAATCTTCAAATGTCATTTTTTATGGTCTATTGCCGTATTTCAGCGTTGAAAAATCCTACCTTTGTAGCGGCAAGTTAAACATTCATCTTCATTTTCTTATGAAATTTGGCGTAGTAGTTTTCCCCGGCTCCAATTGCGACGACGATACCGTATATACCCTAAAGGTCAATTTGGGGCAAGAAGTCATCAAACTCTGGCACAAAGACCATGACCTGCAAGGCTGCGATTTTGTCATTTTACCCGGTGGGTTTTCGTATGGCGATTATCTTCGTACTGGAGCGATTGCTCGTTTTTCGCCTATCATGAACGAGGTCATCGCCCATGCTCAACGCGGAGGCTATGTGATGGGGATTTGCAACGGTTTTCAGATTTTGGCAGAGGCGGGTTTAGTTCCGGGGGTTTTACTACGCAATACTTCGCAAAAATATATCTGCCGCAATGTTTATCTGATGCCTCAAAGTAAGACTACCTTACTGACGGCGGGATTGCCACAGCAGCCGCTCAAAATTCCGATTGCCCACGGCGACGGAAGGTATTTTGCCGATGCCGATACCCTCAAAAGCCTCAACGACAATGACCAGGTATTGTTTAGGTATTGCGACCCCACTGGCCTCATCACCGAGGCTGCCAACCCCAACGGTAGCTTAGAAAATATCGCTGGCGTAACCAACGCTACCAAAAACGTATTCGGCATGATGCCACACCCCGAGCGTGCTGCCGACGAAGCCCTCGGCAATACCGACGGACGACTGATTTTGGAGCAAATCTGTGCCATAATGGCCTAACTTTCTGTCAAGCACGTCGCAATATCTCTTTGAGCTTTTCTATTTCGTCGTCATTGATGGCAGGGAAATTGGCGATACGAAAAGTCGTTTTTCGCCATTCGCCGTAGCCATTGCCAAGTGTTATACCTTCTGACGCTGCCTTCTTTTTGATATTTTCTATCGCTTCGGGCGTACCTTCTACTGCTATCACCGTATCGGAGCGTACTTCTGGATTTTGAATGAGAGGCTGCCATTGAGTTTCGTTTTCTAAAAAATGATACCATTCGGCTGCTCGTTGCTTTATTTTTTGGGAAACTTCTGCTATCGGTGGCACTTGCTCCATGACGCGCATCAACAAATAAATCCCGAGTGCGTTGGGGGTGTAATGCGTCTGGTATTTTTCAAAATTTTCGTCTATAAACAACAAACTATTATATCGTAGCTCATCTTTGACTTCTCTTGCTTTGGCCAATGCCCGCTGTGAACACACCATGATACCCAGCCCCGCAGGTAAGCCCAAGCACTTTTGTACCGAAGCAAACCAAACATCTCCCACCGTCCAATCAAACGACACCCCTCCCAGCGACGAGGTAGCATCAATGGCAATGAGGGCAGGCGTAAACTCTCGAATTTGGGCTAAATCCTCTTGGCAGATTTGGGTTCCATTGGAGGTTTCGTTGTGGGTGATACAAAGCACTTCGTACCCTTGCCATCGCGCTCGATTGAAGGCCGACATCGCTGGTTCGTTGGGGTCAAACAAATGACCTAAAATGGTCTTTTGAATAGGAAAAAGTGAACCACTCGTTTGGGGTACGATATGCGAAGTATAGCTGAACCATTTTTTGCCAAAAGCCCCGTTGTAATGATGCGCGCTATGCTGTGCCGTAAGCGACTGGGCGACGATTTCCCACGCCTCCGTAGCCGACGACACCAAATAAATCTTGTAATCGGGCGGAATATTGAGTTTTTGATGGAGTAATCGCAAGGTTTCTTTCAGTACGTCCATGAACCCTTGGCTGCGGTGATTCATACTCAACACCCCCGTCCGAAAGGCATCTGTCAAGTACTGCTCCACTTGTGGATACACTTTGGAAGGGCCGGGATAAAAACTAATCATACTCATAAGAACGCCCTTAGTGCCAACTCATATCCTTTCATGCCCAAGCCCACGATTATCCCTTTGCAGCGGCTACTCAAATAACTATGGTGCCGAAATGACTCACGAGCGTGGACGTTGGAGATATGCACTTCTATCGTGGGAGTCGTAATGGCCGAGAGCGCGTCGGCAAGGGCGATAGAAGTATGCGTGTAAGCCCCGGCATTGAGGATAATGCCGTCGAAATCGAAACCTACTTCGTGGATTTTGTCAATCAACGCCCCTTCATGGTTGGACTGGAAATAATGCAATTCGACCTGCCCCGAAAATTGTTTTTCGAGGGTTTCAAAGTATTGCTCAAAAGTCTGATTTCCATAAATCGTAGGCTCACGCTTGCCGAGTAGGTTGAGGTTGGGGCCGTTGATGATGATGATTTTTTTGTACATAATACGCTTTTTCAATGATAGTTTCACAAACTTACACAAGCCCCCAAAAGAAATCGTTAGCAGGTTAAAAAATATTTACTAAAAATTTAGTTCAAATATTTGGAAAACTTAAACTAATAATTTAGTTTTGATTTGTATAACAAAATTTTAACCGCAAAATCAACTTTTCCCTTCAACCATCATGCGCGATTTGACCAAAGCCGAAGAAACCGTCATGCAAATCCTTTGGGATTTGGAGAAGGCCGTCGTGTGGGACATCATCGAGCGAATGCCCGACCCCAAACCAGCCTACAACACTGTTTCGACCTTTATCCGAATTTTGGAGCAAAAAGAATTTGTAGGGCATCGCCCCATCAATCATCGAAACTATGAGTATTTCCCATTGATAAGCCGAGAAGAATACCGCGCCCACGAAGCCAATAAACTGGTAAACAACTACTTCGACGGCTCGCTCAAAGAACTGGTTTCATTTTTTGTCCAAGACAAAAACATCAGTTGGCAAGAAGCCGAGGAGATTATCAAAATGCTCAAAAACCCCTAACCACTACCCATGACTACACTTGACAATCCTTGACCAAATTCAATCGCCATGGAATTTTTGATTTATCTCGGCAAAGTAAGCATAGGCTTGGTGGCCTTGTATGCTCTATATTGGGGAGCGTTGCGCTGGCATACGTTTTTTCATTTCAATCGTTACTACCTATTGACAGCCACCTTCTTGGCGTTGGTTATTCCGTTGATTACCTTCAAGGAGCAACTAACTATTCCTTACCAAAATCCACAACCCGTATCATTTAGCCAATCACTCACCCCGGCTACTCCACTACCTACTGATGAACAGGCCATTACATGGATACACCTATTACTGATGATTTACACAGTCGGTTGCATGGTGATGTTGAGCCGTTTGGTTTTGAAGCTAAGAAAAATCATGACATTCATTCATCAATACGACTCAACCCCTGCCGAAGGCTATACCCTTGTTCGCATGACCGACAGCCCTATTTCTTCTTTTTCGTTTGGTCGTTATTTGGTCGTCAATACTTCCGAAATGGCTCATTTTGACCAAAGTCATCTCATCATCGCGCACGAACTCGTGCATATTCGACAGCGGCATAGTTGGGATTTGCTATGGATAGAAGTGTTGCAGGTGTTTTTTTGGTTCAACCCGATATTGATTTTTTACAAACGTTCTCTGAAAGCAATCCACGAGTTCATCGCCGATGAGCAAGCCACTCAAGGCGACCGTTATGGGTACGCTATTGCTTTGGCCAGTCATGCGCTTGGGGTTTCGCCGCAAGTTTTGACCAATAGCTTTTTTGATGTTTCACTTCTCAAAAACCGTATAGCCATGCTTAACAAAAACCGTAGTTCGCGCCTTGTGTTGGGGCGTTATTTGTGGGCTTTGCCCGTCGTAGGAGGTATGATAGCCCTCTTAGCTTCTCGTCAAGTTGAGTATGTGAAAGTAGCATCTCAGCAAAAAACGGCGAAAATTGAGGACAATACGCCGTCATTTTCTATTCAAAATCAGAGTATTACGCCAAAACCAGCACCCAAAAAAGCAGAGCAAACGGTAGATCAAAATGCCGAGTTTCCGGGAGGAACGGAGGAGTTGATGAAATATCTTGCCAAAAACATCAAATATCCGGCAGCAGCATCACGTAACAAAGTTGAAGGCTATGTATTTGTGAAGTTTATCATTGGCAAAGACGGCAGCGTACTTCGGCCTACCATACTGAAAGGGCTTGACTTTGGCTGCGACGAAGAAGCCCTACGTGTGGTGCAAAATATGCCCAAATGGAAGCCCGGCAAATCTAAAGGCAAAGTTGTTGATACAGAATATACCCTTCCGATTCAATTTAAACTGGCTAAAAAAGTAGGTATGACCGACCCGAGCAACTGGAGGCGTGAATCTTGGGGCTATGAATTTATGCCTCGCCACCAAAAAAATATGCAGGTGGGAGAGAAGAGTGAATTGATTGAGGTAATCCCTGGAGGAAATTATTTGCGTTTTTATCATGGAAACCAAGTTCTCAACGAACCTTTGATTTATATTTTAAATGGTAAAGAAGTCAAAAATGCCGATTTGAGAAATTTCAAACCGGGGGAAATAATTGGCTTAACCTACTTGAGTCCCGAGGAGAGTGTAAAAGTATTTGGTGAGCAAAACAAAACTGGAGTAGCTTACATAACAACCAAAGTAGTATCAAATTCTCCAGTTGAGGCTCAAGATTCCATTTATCAAGTAGTCGAAACCCCGCCACAATTCAGAGGAGGAGCAGCGGGTTTACAAAATTTTATCATTGAAAATCTGCAATACCCCGAACCTGCCCTCAAAGCCAATGTGAGCGGTACTGTATTTTTGCAGTTTGTGGTACGTCGTGATGGCACCGTATCAGATATTCATGTACTCAAGGGCATGGGCTTTGGTGGCGATGCAGAAGCTCTCCGCCTGCTCAAACTCATGGACAAGTGGACTCCCGCCAAACACAACGGCCAGACGGTAAGCTGTAAATATAACCTACCGATAGCTTTCATACACCCCAACCGTAAGAAGTAAATCATATCCTCATACAGCCATTTGACCGTTTACTTTCCGAAGGCAATGTGCTTTCGGAAAGTTTTTTTTGTGGCTAATCCTCAAAATTGACGTACTTTGAGGATTGAATCCAGCATTCAATTCATTGATTGAAAAAAGCCTGAATTTGTTTTTTAGAATACCTCTGCAAATCTGATACACAATGATTGAAACCCGTGCTTTTGCCCGTGCCGGTATGCTGGGCAATCCCTCCGACGGATATTATGGCAAAACCATTTCTATTTCGGTACGTAATTTTGGGGCCGCCGTTACGCTTTACGAATCGCCCGAATTGCAAATCGAACCACAAGCCGAAGATTCGAGTGTTTTCAAAAATATCTTTCACCTCCGCGACACCATCAGTACTTTAGGCTATCATGGGGGTATTCCGTTGGTCAAAGCTGCTATCAAAAAATTTGTAGAGTATTGCGAAAACGAAGGTATCAAACTCTCCAACAAAAATTTTACGGTTCGTTATCGTACCAGTATTCCGCGCCAAGTGGGGTTGGCAGGGTCGAGTGCTATCGTGGTGGCTACGCTACGGGCATTGATGCAATTTTACAAGGTCGAAATCCCCTTGCCCATTCTGCCTACCCTTGCCCTCAAAGCCGAAACCGAAGAACTGGGCATCACGGCAGGGCTACAAGACCGTGTGATACAGTGCTACGAAGGCTGCGTGTATATGGATTTTTCAAAAGAATTGATTGATAAACAAGGCTATGGCTACTACGAACCCCTTGACCCTGCCTTACTTCCCAAACTGTACATAGCCTACAAAACCGATTTGAGCAAAGTGTCGGGCAAAGTACTCAACACCATCAGGCAGCGGTGGGAAGCAGGCGACCCGCACATAGTAAACACCCTCCAAAACATAGCAGGTGTAGCCGAAAAAGGCCGAGAGGTCATCAAAAATCAAGATTTTGATACCTTACACCAACTCATCAACCAAAACTTCGACTATCGCGGCCAAATCATGCACATTACGGAGCGCAACCAAGCCATGATTGACACGGCGCGTGCGTGCGGGGCATCGGCGGCTTTTACGGGTTCGGGAGGGTCTATCATCGGCACTTATCGCGACGAGGAAATGCTCAATCGTCTTTTTGTCGAACTCCGAAAGCAAAATGCCCGCGTCATCAAACCTTTTATTGTTTGAGGTAGTTACACAAGAAGAATTTTACTTTCCTTGGAGCCATGCCTCAAATCTTACCTACACGTGTATTTGACGATGCGTTGTTATCCCCTTATCGTCTGATAGGCGATGCCCCTGCCGATGCCGTTGTGGAGGCGTTGGTAGCCCAACAGGGTATGAAAGCCTTGAAAGATTTGATGTCTTTTTTGACCGACACCAAAGATTTTGACTTTACAAAACAACCTTCAGCGGTTGCTCATTTTATCGTGGAGCATAGTCAATTCCCTGCGTGGAGTCATCGCCCGACGATGCAAAAAGGGATTGATTTTTTTATCAAACATCAATCACAAATTGCACTATTGTTAGGTTGCTATTCGCTTCCTTACTGCTATGCGGCTGCCCAAGGGGCGCAGGTGCTTTGGCTCTCGGAGCGCATCAAAAACGATACCCTTCGGCGGCTCGAAGAAACCGGTGAGTTTGTGTTTGCTATCATGCAAGCCCGTGACTGGGACAATGGGCGTAACTTCGTCAGAATTTTGAAGGTAAGGCTCATGCACGCCGTCGTTCGGTATTTTACTCGACATTCTCCCCAATGGAATAACGATTGGGGGCTGCCTATCAACCAAGAAGATATGAGTGGCACCAACTTGGCGTTTTCGTATATTGTCATCAGAGGGTTGCGTAAACTCAATATCGCGACCACACCACAAGAAGAAGAAGCCTATTTACATTTTTGGAATGTCGTGGGAGAGTTGTTGGGAGTAGATGAAATACTCCTACCCCAAAACCTACGTGAAGCCTATCATCTCGACCGAGCCATCGCCCGTCGGCATTTTCAAACCTCCGAAGCAGGCGTAGGACTGACGAAAGCACTGCTGAATACACTACAAACCCGATTAGCTCCACCCAATTTGAGCAATCTACCCGTAGCACAAATGCGGTATTTGCTTGGGCAAGACATCGCTGATTTACTCCAAATTCCTCCTGTTGATTTAGAAGAAAATATACTGAAAATAGCTATTCAAAGTCCATTTTCTTCTTACTTTTTTAGAATACCGAATATTACTCATAATTAAATATACCCAAAAAAACTTAGATAGACTAAAACGGCATACTTTTTTGCATAAATTTTACAGTTTGTTATTGTCAAATACCATTTCTTTAGTTTAATATTGTGCCATTGCTTACCTAACCTATAAATTATGAGAAAATCTCTATTGTCCTTGTTGGGCATCATCGTTTTATTGTGCCATAGCCACGCCCAAGCCCCCTATGAAGACTATTTCAAAGAAGGACTCACCAAACAAGCCAAAGGCGATGTAGGTGGGGCAATGCTTGCTTACACTTCGGCTATCCAGTCCAATCCTGACCATGCCCCCAGCTACTACCAGCGTGGTTTGCTCAAAGTCGAATTGAAAGACTACCGAGGTGCCATGCGCGATTATGATGAAGCCATCGGTATCAATCCCAAAGACCCAAAGGCATTTCTCTATCGGGGGCTGTGTCGGCTTTTACAAGATGATTTGGGTGGGGCACTGCGCGATTTCAACTCGGCCGCCGAACTTGACCCCAACGACCCCAAAGTACTCTTTCAACGTGGACAAATTTGGTACCGCATGGAAGACACCCGCCGCGCGCTCCAAGATTTGGATCGCTCACTGCTCCACGACCCCTCCAACGTGCTGGCGTGGTACTATCGGGGAAGATGCAAAGTAGCACTCAATGATCTCAAGGGGGGGATAGCGGATTTTGACAAAGCCATCGAAATGGGTCATAAGGCTGCTTATGCCAGCAGAGGCAATGCACGCACTCGTCTCAATGATTTTGCCAATGCACTCGCCGACCTCACCAAAGCCATTCAGTTCAACCCCAACGATTCCGAATCTTTCTATTATCGTGGTCTTGCTCGTAGCAAAATGAACAAATATGCAGAAGCGATGGAAGATTACACAGAGGCCATTCGACTCAATCCTCAAAATTTTATGGCCTACTACGGTCGTGGGGTGTGCTACACCAAACTCGGTAACGCCCGCGAAGCCGTAGCCGACTACAACAAAGCCATCGAAATCAATGGTGCTTCCGCGAGTACTTTGCCTTACTATAATGACATGATTACCGAAAATACTATCAAACTTCTTGATGTCATAGTACAAAAATATACCCAACCCAAAGACCTCTCACCGGGGCGGCCCGAAGTATATTTGTCGAGGGGGATTGCCAAGAATGTCATCGGCGACGGCAAATCGGCCATCCTAGATTTGGATAAGGCCATCGAAATAGACCCCACCAATCCCGATAGCTATTTTGTGAGGGCTGTAGTCAAATCTTCGCTTGGCGACCAAAAAGGCGCACTGGTGGACTGTAGCAGCACCCTCAAACTCGCCCCACGCCACGCCGAGGCGTTTTTCTTGAGAGGGGTCATCAAATACTCTCTCTTAGACAAAAACGAAGCCTGTTATGATTTTAGCAAAGCTGGCGAATACGGCTACACTGATGCCTATAACATCATTAGTCAAACCTGCGGTAAGTAAAAAAACGACAACCATAACTTTTACAGAAAGGTTTTTATACTCGTTCAAAATTAATTTGCGAAAAAATCTCATAGGTTTCATTTGATTATCAGATGGTTACATTATTATCTTTTGTCAAACCTATGAGGTTTAAGTACAAAATCGCTGATTTTCACCCTATCTAAAAGTGAAAATCAGCGATTGTTTTTAAAAAGACTCAAGACTCAAGACCCAAAACCCAAGACTCATGCACTCTCTGCGCGAATTAGCCAAAATGATTGACCATTCTCTGCTGCACCCCACCATGACCGATGCCGACTTGGAAGCGGGCTGCGCGCTGGCCAAAGAATACGATACGGCCACCGTTTGTATCAAGCCTTACTATGTCAAAAGAGCTACCGAGCTTTTGGCGGGTAGCGATGTGGGCGTTTGTACGGTCATAGGTTTTCCTCACGGAAATAGCACCATTGCCATCAAAGTAGCCGAAACCCGCCAAGCCTGCAAAGACGGTGCTACGGAGATTGACATGGTAGTCAATGTCGGCAAAGTCTTGAGTGAAGACTGGCGGTACGTCAAAAAAGAAATTTACGCCATTCTGAAAGAGTGCCACAAACACGGTGCTATCTTGAAGGTCATTTTTGAGAATGATTATCTACCCAAAGACAAATACAAAACCAAACTCTGTAAAATATGCAGTACGCTGGGCGTGGAGTTTATCAAAACCTCTACCGGCTATGGCTATACCAAGCAGCCCGACGGCACTTACAACTACCAAGGAGCCACCGAACATGACCTCAAACTCATGCGAAAATACGCCGCCCCCCAAGTACAAGTCAAAGCAGCCGGTGGGGTGAGGTCATTGGACGACTTGCTCAAGGTCATGCAACTGGGCGTAACGCGCATCGGGGCTACCGCTACCGTGGCTATACTCGAAGAAGCCAAAAAACGCCTCGGTATCCAAACCGCCCAAAAGGTAGCTCCCGCTGCGGAAGGGTATTGATTGAAAAAATTATTTCTCTGAACCTCTCACTATCGGTGTTGGTAAAATAATCGGTTAGAAACCTCGTAATATTTAGCACGAGGCAAAGCCTCGCGCTATCAGGGAGATTTTCAAATCACCTCATTTCTCTCTGCCATGACCTCTGCCAAAGGCCGAAATCCTGCGGGTATTTCTTGTGGGGCTTCGCTATCGGGAGTGTAGGGGAACACCTCCAAAATGGGCGTGAGATTTACGTCGGTGATTTCGTAGGGAATGAGCATCGTAGCCAAACTCTTTTCTACACGCTCAATGGCCTCTTTGGGAGTATCGGCATTGACAAGCATATAGCTGATGATTTTTTTCTCTTTGGGCGTGCCTCGGCTGTCGTCTATGGAGATATAAAACGTCTTACACTTAAACCATTTCTCGCCCCCTTCTTCAAAATGAAGCACATCAGAGAGTTTCATGCGTGTCAGGCTACTAACCTGAAAATCAGGCGTATTGTCGGCTACTACTCTGTACAAACGTGCTTCAGCATCGGTATATGACACCGCATCAATCAAGTAAGTTTCTGTGATGGTCTTGAGCGCACCGTTTTCTAATTCTTGTTGGAATTTGATTTTTCCTACGTACCAGCTTGGCATGGGTGATTGGGGTTGGTTTTCGTTTTCAAAAAATTGGGCTGCAATTTACGCCCTTTCGTCGCGCCTTGTGCATTTTTTGTGAAAAATCAACGGAATGGTTTTACTTTTAGGTGTTCTAAAATCAACCCCCAAACCTATGCTACTACGAACTACCTACTACCTACTGACCGCCTTGTGCTTACAAATCTTGGCTTTCCCTCTTTTGGCCCAGCAAATTGATGAGGCTTACAACCAAAAAATCAAGGAATACACGACCGACCCCCGCTTTTTGCCTTCGTCGGTACTCGATTTGGCAGCCGATCCCAAGATACCCTCGCCGCTCAAGCAGTTTGGCCAAATCATCGGTGCGCCCGGTCGCTTGCATAGTGTGTCGGAGATTTATGGCTATTTCAAAACATTGGCTCAAACTTCTCCCAACATCATCAATGAGCAAATTGGCATCACCGAAGAAGGCCGCCCAATTCAGATGAGCATCATCGCCAACGCAGCCACCCTCAAACGCCTCGACCACTACAAAAAACAACTCGCCCTACTGGCCGACCCGCGCAAAATCGCTCCTGCTGATGTCGCAAAAATCATAGGAGATAGCAAAGTGGTGTATTTTTTGAATGGAGCCATGCACGCTACCGAAACAGGCTCGGCAGAAATGTATATGGAACTGGCCTACCGCCTCGTAACAGGGCAGTCAGAGGATATAAAGGCGATACGTGACAATATCATCGTACTCATCAATCCTGTATCCGAACCCGACGGTTGGGACAAAATGGTGGACTGGTACAACCGCTACACCAAAAAACGTACAGATTTCGACGACGGTATGCCTGCCTCACCGCCCTATTGGGGTAAATATGTCTTTCATGACAACAACCGCGACGGCCTCCAAGTATCTCAGGCCATTACCAAAAGTATTTTCAAAACCTATTTTGACTGGCATCCTACGGTCATGCTCGACCTGCACGAGTCGCTGCCGCTACTTTACATCTCTACTGGCACAGGGCCTTACAGCGAGGCTGTTGATCCTGTGGCCATCGGGGAGTGGCAAGTCATGGCCGACCACGACATGACCACGCTGGCAGCGCAAGGTTTGCCGGGGGTATTCAACTGGGCATTTTATGACGGCTGGTATCCGGGCTACGGCATCTGGGTAGCCAATAATCACAATTCGATAGGTCGTTTTTATGAAACCTACGGCAACGCTGGTGCTAATACCTTTATGCGCGACTTGTCCACCACCAAATTTGCAGGCGATAACGTAACGAGCCGTGAATGGTATCGTCCCTACCCTGCCACTGAAAAAGTGTATTGGTCATTTCGCAACAACATCAACTATATGCAGGCTGGCGTACTGGCCTCATTGGGCTATGCCGCTACTAATGGAAAACTATTGCTGAAAAACTTTTACCAAAAAAGCCTCAACAGCCTCAAAAAAGGCATCGAAGGCACTCCCAAGGCATTTTCGATACCCAAAGACCAGCGCGACCCTGCCATGGCGGCCTACTTGGTCAATCAACTACGGACGCAGGGTATTGAGGTTCATCGGGCAGAATCTGGCAAAAATCAAGGGGATTATGTGGTGCTACTCAACCAACCTTACGGTAAGTTTGCCACTTCGCTCTTGACCAAACAAAACTACCCCAAAGAGGCCAAGTTTCCGCCCTACGATGCCATAGCATGGACGCTGCAGTACCTCAACGGCGTAACTGTAAACCAACAGGATACCCTCAAATACGACCTCGCCGACCTAAAATTGCTCACTGCCGACGCTAAGTTTGAAGGCAAAGTAGAAGGAGAGGGCAATCATTACGTACTTCATTACAAAGCCCAAAATACAGTACTTCCGGCTGCCTACTGGGCCAAATCACAAAATGGCAGAACCATAGTGCTTGATGAAAAAACTACGCTCCAAGGCCGCAAAGATACGCTGGCGCAGGGTGCGGTGGTTTTTACGGGTATCTCCGCCGACCAAGCCAAGCAACTGGCGGCTAAATTTGGTTTTGATTTAACGGCCACCTCTACAATTCCAAATGTAAAACAGCACGAAGTAACCCTGCCTCGTGTGGCTATTTATCATACTTGGTACAATACCCAAGACGAAGGCTGGGCGCGCTATACATTTGAGCAGAGGGGCATTCCCTACACCTCTATCCACAAAGACCACCTCAAAAAAGGCAATCTCCGGGCGCAATTTGACGTAATCTTAGTACCGCGTGTAGGAGGTACAGGAGCCAATTTTTTGCACGAAATAGATACCAAATTTGGCCCCATGCCCTACACCAAAACCACTGATTACCCATCGCACGGTACTCCCAGCAGCACCGACGATATGACGGGTGGGCCGGGGTTTGAGGGCGTAGCCGAACTCAAAAAATTTGTGGATACGGGCGGCGTGCTTATTACTTTAGACAATTCTTCAAGCATCATGTCTGACTTGGGTATCGTGCGTGAGCTAAAACGCTATGACTCTCCTACGCTCTTTCACCCTGGCTCTATTGTACAGGTAAAAGCCCGCAACCGCAACCATCCTATTTTGTATGGCTACCCCGAAGTTTTTCACGTGTTCAAAGGGCAAGGGCCATTGCTCCAAACCGAAAAACGCGACCGCGCCATGATGCTCATGCAGTATGGCACTAAGCCCCTCAAAGATGAAGAAGAATACAAGGGGCTTATCATGGGTATGCCCGACCGCAAAGAAATCAAACCAGACCCCAAAGCTACCACCCCTAAACCTGAGCCACCTTATGTACTATCGGGCATGGTACGCAACGAGCAGACTATCATCGGGCATGGAGGTATCTTCAATGTACCCGTTGGTCAAGGGCAAGTAGTGGCTTTCACCTTCGACCCGCTCCACCGCTACCTCAACCACCACGATGCTCCCTTAGTCTGGAACGCTATTTTGAACTGGAACGCCCTACGCTAACACCAAAAATCAACAACGTAAAACAGCCTAAAAATCCACCACAGCCCAGTAGGCTTTTTTGGGCTGATGGTTTTGGTCGAATAGCAGTGGGAAATCTTTGCGGCCTCTGACCGGGAAATTGTCTAACCATGAGCGTTGGTCAGACAGATTCCAAAACGTAACGCTCGTGATATGCTGCCGATAGCGGCGGAACACCTCAAAAATCATGCGATAGTGTGCCGTTTGCTGGGCTTCCATTTCGGGCGCATAGACGGCAGTACCCGTGAAGGTTTCGTCGGAACGTTGATGCTGCTTGGGATAGACCGACACGTCGAGTTCGGTGATATGCACTTGTAGCCCCAATGAGGCAAACAATTCAATGGATTTTTCGATTTCGGCAGCCGTAGGCTCAAAAATAGACCAGTGTGCCTGCAATCCTACTCCGTGAATCGGCACACCTTTTTCTTTCAACCGTTTGATTAACTGATAGATACGCTCACGTTTAGAAGTATTTTCTGTATTATAATCATTGTAAAAAAGCAGCGCGTTGGGGTCGGCTTCATGGGCATAGCGAAAGGCTAATTCGATATATTCTTCACCGATGATTTCATAAAATTTGCTTTTTCGGTAGATGTCTGGACCTGCATCTGGTACGGCTTCGTTTATTACGTCCCATGCGTATATTTTACCTTTGTACCTCCCAGCTACGTCCATGATATGCCGCTTGAGCCGCTCGATAAGCTCTTCGCGAGTTACTTCTCGCCCATCTTTCACAAAGAGCCACGCAGGTGTTTGATGATGCCAACATAGCGTATGCCCCCTAAGTTTAAGACCATTTTTTTGGGCAAAATCCACAATTTTATCAGCAGGGCCCCATTCGTAGCGATTTTCTTCGGGGTGTATTGGCCCCATTTTCATGACATTTTCGGCAGTCATGCTATTAAAATGCTGTAAAATCAACGCCGACTCTGCCCCTGCCTCCATCATGCGAGGGTGAACCGCCACTCCTATTGGAAAATAATGTTGATAGGCATCTTTCAGTCCTTTGGAGGTTTGGGCGTTACAAACTAATGTTCCGAAGGCCAAACAATAGAGAAGGTTTTTCATTGCTAAATTATTTTCCAAAAAAAGAAGTAATGCAATGTAATTTCCCTATGCGTTTTTTGAAATTTATTAAATCCTCAAAATCAGCATTTTACAACCTAAAAATATTTATAAAAAAACAAAGAATTTTCAATTTTAAGGCCATTTAATTAATTTAGGGGAGTATTTAATATCAATTAACTTTTCTTACATTTTAATCTATGAGAAACAAACTACCTTGTTGGCTGCTAGGGCTATTGTTGCTCTTCAACCTCACAAGCAACGCCCAAGACCGCCAAGTGAGTGGAACCGTGGCAGACGAGAATGGCAATCCGCTACCGGGTGTGAATGTGGTCGTAAAGGGTACGACACGCGGTGTTACAACCTCTGGCGACGGAAGTTATAAAATTTCCGTACCGAATACAGCTACTTTGGTGTATTCGTTTATTGGTTTTGGTCGAAAAGAAGAAGTAGTAGGCAATCGCACAGTGATTGACGTAAAACTCTCTACCGACGAAACCCTCCTACAAGAAGTTACGGTTACGGCTTTTGGGCGAGAAGCCGAAAAACGAAGTCTGGGGTATTCGGTACAAACGATCAAACCCGATGTACTTAAAGCTGCTGCCGAGCCTAACCTGCTCAATGCGTTGCAAGGACGTGTAGCAGGAGCCATTATCAACAGTTCGGGTGGGCAGCCCGGTGGAGGTACCAACATCATCTTGCGCGGTATCACCTCTTTGGGGGCTAATGCAGACAATCAGCCGTTGTTTGTGGTAGATGGCATTATCATTTCCAACAGCACTTTTGCCGGCAATGCCCTCCCCAGCGCAGGTTCCAACTCCCCCGGCAACTCGGAGCAGTTTTCCAACACCAACCGCGCTGCCGACATCAACCCCGACGACATCGAGTCCATCAACGTTCTCAAAGGAGCAGGAGCGACAGCATTGTATGGCCAACGTGCAGCCAACGGGGTCATCATCATCACAACCAAAAAAGGCAAAAACGGCAAAACCCAAATCAACTATGGCTTCCAGACAGGCTGGGATAATGTGCTAAAGACTCCCGAAATCCAGACCGATTATGGCCAAGGCTTTACAGGCGAATGGCGCGACCCTGCCACTTTCCGAACTCGCACGGTATTCTGGGAATGGGGGCCGCCTAAACAATCTTACGACCCGCTGTTTGACAACTTCCGCAATTTCTTCCGTACCGGTACTCGTATGAATCACGACTTGAGTTTTTCGGGCGGTAACGAAAAAGCGCAGTTTTATACTTCATTCAACAATTTCCAACAAAAAGGCATCGTACCCAACTCCGACTTCAGACGCACTTCGGCACGCGTATCAGGCAACCTACGAGCCTCCGATAAATTGAGTGTGGCCAGTTCCGTCAATTTCATCAATTCGGGAGGGACATTCCAGACGCAAGGCGACAAATCTATCTTTAGTTCGTTGTCGTTTTTTTCACCCTCCTTCGATGTAAATGACTATCTCAATCCTGATGGTACCGAAAAAGATATTTCAAATGGGGTGATTGATAACCCACGGTTTATGGCTGAAGTGAGTGGACTCAAAAACAACGTGAATCGTGTCATTGGTGATGTATCGCTCAACTACGCCTTCACACCGTGGCTTTCAGCCAAATACCAAGCTACTATGGACTACTTGGGAGAAACTCGCAACCGATTTGTACCCAATAGCCTTGATGTAGGCACACAAGTCAATGGTTTTTTGGTCGAGGAAAATCGTAACTTCAGGGAGCTAAACTCATTCTTTTTCTTAAACGCCACGCACAATTTCAGCAAAGATCTCAAAGGTTCGCTCATGGTAGGCAACCAAGTAACCGACATCACAGGTACTAACCTTTGGGTTCGTGGTGAAAACTTTGTACTACCCGGTTTTCAGGATTTGACCAATGCCACCAACTTCTTCACGGCTAAAACCCGCCCCAATAGTAGCCGTCAAGTGGCAGTATTTGGAGAGGCTAAAATAGACTACAAAGACCAACTATTCTTGACGATTACGGCCCGCAACGACTGGTCTTCTACCTTGCCTGTCGAAAACCGTTCGTTCTTTTATCCTTCCGTCAATTTGGGCTGGGTATTTACAGACGCGCTCAAATGGAGTCCTAAGACCTTATCTTACGGAAAACTACGCACTTCATGGGCGCAAGTAGGTAAAGCCGCTGACCCCTATCAGTTGGGGACTTATTTTGGGCAGACACCCGGATTCCCTTTTGGTAGTGTCCCCGGTTTTCGCCGTTCATTTGGGGTTGGCGACATCAACTTACAGCCTGAGCGTACTACCACTGTCGAAACAGGATTGGAACTGGGCTTTTTGAACAATCGCCTGACGATTGATGCTTCCTATTTTGTCATGGACAGCGATCGTCAGATTTTTGCAGTACAAGTGCCTTTTTCGTCTGGTTTTGCTACCTACACCACCAATGCCGGCTTGATTCGTAACCGTGGTATTGAGTTGCTTGTTACAGGTAAAATCATAGATACCAAAGATTTCAAATGGGAAACCAGTATCAACTGGTCGCGTCTGCGCAACACCGTAAAATCAATGCCTCCCAGTTTGGCCGAAATCACCTATTTTGAAGCCTTCGGTCGTGCGGCTCTGCGTATCGTAGAAGGCGGTTCGATGGGCGATTTGTATGGTCGCGACTATATTCGTCATTCGAGTGGTGCTGTGCTTATCAATGCCAATGGCTTCCCAGCGGTAGATTATAGCCAGTACAAGAGATTTGGCAATGCTTTACCCGATTGGCAAGGGGGTATGAACAATGTGTTTACTTACAAAGGTTTATCACTGGGAGTCTTGCTCGAATGGCGGCAAGGAGGTACCGTAGTGGATATGGCCGAAATGAACTCCATCCGCAACGGTATTACACGCATGACAGGCCAACGTTATATGCAGGTTGTGTTCAAAGGAGTCAAAGCTGACGGTAGCCCCAACGATATACCTGTTATCATTGACCAAAACTTCTATCGTACCTTTTCACAATTCCCCGACTGGCAAGGTGCAGTGATGCAAAATGGCTCGTGGTTTAGGGTACGAAACGCCAATCTTTCTTACAGTTTACCAAGAAGTATTTTGGCCAAAACACCATTCTCAGTATTTCGTCTGAATCTGACCGGCAACAATTTGTTTTTGAATACACCTTTCCGTGGCTATGACCCCGAAAACCTTACTTTCGGCTCAGGTGATAACCGCATCGGTTTTGTAGGTCGCAATACTCCAAGTACACGGAGTTTTATGGTAGGTTTGAATGTAAGTTTTAAATAACCCTTTTAGCAAGCCTCAAAACCCCCGTTGGGGGCTTCATTTCTAAAGTATGAGCAAGTTTGTAGGGGAAAAAATCATAAACATTAAAATAATGAATTGGATAAAAAAATACATCAAAAAAACACCCCCTTTGGGGGCATGGGGGCTTATACTCCTTCTAATGGGTTGCGAAAATTACCTCGGTGGTGATATAAACATTGACCCCAGTCGTACTACCGAAAACAATATTTCGTTGCAGGGACTTATGTCCACCGTTATTTTTTATACTTCAGATTCGCATTTTGGTGCTGCATGGGTTGCCAATCGCTACACCCAACAAATAGGCGATGTAGTAGCCGACGGTATAGATGTACAGCGCGAGCAAAGTGTACCGGCTGTTTGGACCAATGTTTATCTCAATATTATTCCAAACTTAAACGTGATGCTCCGTAAAGCGCAAGAACAAAATCAGCCTTTCTATACTGGTACGGCCAAAATTTTGATGGCGATGAACCTTGCGTTGGCTACAAGTCTTTGGGAAAATATCCCTTACAGCCAAGCGGATAAAGGAACAGAAGGAATTTTCAGGCCTAGTTTTGATACCCAAGAACAGATATTTAGAAGTGTGCAAACCCTACTCGATGAGGGAATCGCCGCATTGCAGCCTATCTCTACACAAACTACGGCTCGGCCTGACGACTTAGCCTACAATGGTAATGTGGCTCGTTGGATTAGATTGGCGTGGACTTTGAAAGCACGGTATTTGATGCAGCTCTCACGCAAAGGAGCTACCAATGCTGCCAACGCTGCTCTTACTGCTTTGGCCAATGGTTTTCAGAGTAATGCCGATGACTTTCAGTTGATTTACACCTCTCGTAATTTCAACCCTTGGCACAGCAACGTCGCTTTGGCCAACAATACCGGCAATTTTACCATCACCCATAGTGCTTATCTGATCAACATGATGAACGGCTCTGGGGGAGGTATCCTCGATCCTCGTTTGCCGCTTATAGCTTCTCGCCCAGCTACGGCCACTACATGGGTAGGTGTAACGGCCGGTCGAGGCACAGGGAGCGGCTCTAATGTCAATTTTAGTACAACGACTTGGCAGTCCACCCAAACAGCACCGATTCAAATGTGTACGTTTGCTGAGGCTAAATTTTTGGAGGCAGAGGCACGTTTTATTGCCAATGGCGGCAATACGACCTCGCGAGGAACAACTACTGCTGCCTACGCTGCATGGCAAGAGGCCATTCGTGCCAATATGACTAAACTCGGTGTATCTGCCACCGATGCCAATGCCTATCTGAACAACCCCACTATTAATATAGGTGCAGCCAATCTTACATTAGCTAATATTATGATGGAGAAATACAAAACCTTGTTTCTCCACCCCGAAGTATGGAATGATATGCGTCGCTACGATTACAATACCAACGTCTATCGTGGTTTGACACTACCCGAAAACCATAGCCCTGATTTACAAGGGCGTTGGATTCAACGTATGTCGTATCCAAGTTCGGAAAACTCACGCAATACCGACAATGTCCGTGCTAACTTTAAGGCCATCAGCGTACCCATGTGGATGTTCAGCAATTAAATAGCCCGCTCCGTCCTCTCCTAAGGGGGAAGGGGAATCTAATCTTAAAAAACTTATTAAAAATATGATTCGTAAAATTTTAAACCAGTATGCCTCATTGAAAGCTCCCATTGGGAGTTTGGGGGCTTTATTGTTGATATTTCTTACCAGTTGTTACAAAGAAAACGACGTAGTGGCTGATTTGTGGGAAAATAAAGGCTTAGTCCCCAACATCAGCGTTTGGGCAGTAGGAATCACGCCCGGTTTCAAAACCACTACTTCCGTTACAGTAGCCCCGAGTGGTACTGTCAATTTGTATCTTCAGTATTTTGCTCCCACAGGCATTGAGGTCAAGGAACTTCGCCTGTTTCAACGAATTGGAGCCACTACCGCCCCAACAACTCCGCTAACGACTATTCCGGGCAATACTGGCAAGTTTGACCAGCAGGCACGACAGTTGGTTTTAGAAACAACACTTACCGCACCTGCCACTCGAAACGCCACCATGACCGTGTTCATTGACCCTGTAGGCTCCAACGACCTCGTGGGTGCGCGGCGTACTGTTACGATTCGGACTACGCCCTAAATAGAAATTGATTTTATTTTTTGTAGCAAACGCTGGCCTTAAAACGACCAGCGTTTTTTTATTTGAATAACCGTCTTTTGATGCTTTGCGGAGTAATATGAGTCAAATCAGCTACTACCCAGTCGGCTTCTTTTAATACTTCGGGCTGGCCTATACCCACAGTTTTCATACCTGCACGACGTGCCGCTTCAATGCCCGCTACGGCATCTTCAAACACTACGCACTCGCTGGGCAATACCCCCAATGCCTCCGCACCCTTCAAAAATACTTCGGGGTCAGGCTTGCCTTTGGAGATTTGAGTACCATCTATGACAGCATCGAACATTTCCAAAATACCTGTACTTTTCAGTATCGGTATGGCATTTTTACTTACTGATCCGAGTGCTATTTTGATACCTTCGGCTCGGGTATTGGTCAAAAAATCTTTGATTCCGGGGAGTAGATCATCGGGATTCATCTGACTGATGAGCGATACATACCAGACATTTTTGAGGGTAGCATAGGTTTCTTTGGTAGCCTCGTCAAGGTGAAGATTACCATAAGCCAAAATACGTTCAAGTGATTCGGTACGGCTTACCCCTTTGAGGGTTTCGTTGAACTCCCCCGAAATATCAAATCCCAGTTTTTCGTTGGCCAATCTACGCCATGCTTGGTAATGGAAATGGGCGGTATCAACAATGACCCCGTCGAGGTCGAATAAAAAGGCTTGCATGAATAGGTGGTTTGTGTGAGGCAGCAAAGATAAAGAGCCAAAGTCAATTGGCCGTAGTCAAATGTCTAATCAATGTTGCCAGACAATATTTTTTGGCGTTTTTTATTACCTTTTTGAGCCATGATTCGAGCTATGGCAAATGACAATCTTGGAAAAAAATTACCTATTTTTCCTAAAAATCCACGATTGCGTGGATATAAAACTTCAAGTTGTTTTTGCTGTACAGCCCTTGTCAAAATCACCTTTGTTATCTCTTCGACCGTCAGGATACGTTCGCCCGAAAAAGAGAGATTGGCAGCAGGATGGGGAAGTTGCTGGATAAGCATTTGGGTCTGTACTAAATCGGGACAAACGACCGATACAAACACATTTTGCTGCCGAAGTTCGTCGGCTATGGCTACCGAAAATGCTCTCACAGCACACTTAGAGGCCGAGTATATGGCCAACCCCGGAATGGGAGCTACCCCTGCCAGAGAGGATACATTGACAATCTGCCCCCCACCTTGTCGAAGCATTATATCGGCCAAAAATTTGGTGCCGTACATCAAGCCTTTGAGGTTGATGTCTATCATGGAGTCAATGTCTTGGAGAGTTATATCGGCTATGTAGGCAGGTCTGATGACCCCCGCGATATTCATTCCTACATCAATTTGCCCAAATTTTTGGAGGGCGGCCTCCAACACTTGCTGCCATTGGCTGGTTTTAGTTACGTCCAACTTAGCCAACAACACCCTATCCTCTTGCCAATCCGAGTGATGAGCATTTTGGCGTAAGATTTCCAAATCTATATCTGTGGCAATGATTTGATGCCCCTGACCATAAAGTGTTTCGGCTACACAGCGACCAATGCCTCGGGCAGCTCCTGTGATAAAATAAGTGGACATTGTACAAGTTTTGAACAAAATTATTCAATTTGCAGGACGATATAATCATTTCTTTACGATGGTCATTATTTTTTACATTTTTATAGGCTTGGCTTTAGCAATAAGCCTACTTTATTTCTATTTGAAAAGAAAAATCACACATCATCGCCCACTCAATTTTCCTCAAAAAGGTCAAGTACCCTTACCCCAAGCCAAAGATAAAATCGTCATTACTTGTGTCGGAGATAGCATCACCCACGGCAACGTAAGCACTGATTATGTAGATATGCTTCGACGCTGGCTCGGTGAAAGGTATTTTTTTTACAACGCCGGGGTCAATTCTGATTTGACTTATACGCTACTGGGGCGTTTGGACGAAATCATCGCCACCCAATCCCAATTCGTTACCCTTCTTATCGGCACCAACGATGTAAATGCTACGGTCAATCCACCAGCATTGAGGCGGTATCGTGAGTTTAAAAAAATAGGAGCCGATACCATGCCCAACTTTGAAGGCTTTCAGCAAAACTATGCCACCATCTTACGACGTTTGAAAAATGAAACCAAAGCCCAAATAGCGGTGCTGTCGTTGCCTGTGATGAGCGAGGATTTGGCTTGCGAAGCCAACCAAAAAGCCGACCTGTATAGCGAGTATATTAAGTCCCTCGCACAGAAAGAGGGAGTCATGTACTTGCCTTTGCGCGAGCGTATGAAAGCGTTTTTGGAAAAACACCCCAAAAAACTCAAATACCAATACGACGATTTAATAAAACTGATGTACTTCAGCATTGTCAGACACCAAATACTGGGGCATAGCTGGGATCGAATAGCTCAATCGCATGGAATGGATTTGACCCAAGACCACCTTCACTTCAACACACGAGGGGCGGCCATGATTGCCTCTTTGATTGAAAAATGGATAAAATCAAACAACAAAGGCTAACTATAAAGCCAAAAGAGAAAAGAGTTTTATGAAACGAGTTTGTATCATCGGAGCGGGGTCGTCGGGGATAACGGCCGCCAAAACCCTCAAAGACAACGGAATCAGCTATGACTGCTACGAAAAAGGCAGTAACATCGGAGGCAACTGGCGCTACAACAACGACAACGGGCTGTCGTCTGCTTATCGCTCGCTCCACATCAATACCAATCGCGACGTGATGGCTTACAGCGACTATCCGCTCACGCGCGACCTGCCCATGTTTCCGCATCATACTCATATCATTCAATATTTTGAGGAGTACGTAGATCATTTTGGCTTACGCGATAGTATTACGTTCAAGACTGAAGTTACTGATGTATCGCGCTTACCTGATGGTCGCTATCGTGTAGTAACAGAACACGGAACTACACATGACTACGAATATGTCATCATCGCCAATGGGCATCATTGGAACCCACGTTATCCATCTCCTCCTTTTGCTGGCGAGTTTACTGGCGAAACCCTCCACGCCCATTACTACAAAGTGCCTGAGCAGTTGATGTATAAAGATGTTTTGATTGTGGGTATTGGCAATTCTGCCGTGGACATCGCCTGCGAGGCGGCCAAACTTCACTCAGGGCGGGTTACGATTTCGACACGCAGTGGAGCCTATATCGTCCCTAATTGGTTTATGAGTGTGCCTTTCGACAATCTCGCCAGCCCTCTAACTACCAAGCTACCCCTATCCCTCCAACGAGTTTTGCTCAATGTTTCTTTATTTTTGGCTCGAGGCCGGCAAGAAGACTACGGAGTGCCTAAGCCAAAACGCCCCCCTTTGCAAGAACACCCTACGCTCTCGCAAGAATTGCTCAATTTGAGCGGAAGAGGATTGATAGACTTCAAACCCAATATCAAGGAGTTTAGAGGCAAAGAAGTCATATTTGAAGATGGTACATCGGCAAATTACGACCTTATTATTTATGCCACTGGCTACCAAGTTACGTTTCCGTTTTTGAAAGATAAAACCTTTGACATAGGACAAACCAACGACCTTCGTTTGTACAAAAAGATGATTCACCCCGACTGGCCTAACCTGTTTTTTTTGGCATTGCTTCAGCCATTGGGAGCTATCATGCCACTGGCCGAAATACAAGCTAAATGGATAGCCAAACTTATCAAAAACGAAGCCAAACTCCCTTCCCCTACTCAAATGTGGCAAGACATCGAAAAAGACAAACAGCAGATGCAAAAACGCTACAAAGCCTCACCCCGTCATACACTCCAAGTAGATTTTTATCCTTACAAGGAAAGTATCGAAAAAGAAATGAAGCGAAAATAATTTTTGATTTTCAGAATGTTACGAAATCAAGTGAAGTGTTTTTGTATTCTTTTTGAGTAAAATCATCATCAGACGACTTCTCTAAAGTACGGTGAGGGAGGGTGCGCCATCCCGAGTTTTTGCGCCAGTGGTAGTAAGTTTTGAGTACAAAACGTTTCGGTGGAGTTTTCATCACTTTTTGGGTGTAAAATTACCCATCAAGCATTATGTATAGATGAAGCCAACATCATGTTTTTGTGAAATGCCAACCACAATAAACCACCCTATATACACTGTAAACTAAGTTTGTATAACCTATTACGCTCACGGAACTCACAGAAGTACACAGAAAAATTCCGTGAAATTCTGTGGTTTCTGTGAGCTTAAGAT
This sequence comes from Runella sp., assembly GCA_046294665.1. GTDB lineage: Bacteria > Bacteroidota > Bacteroidia > Cytophagales > Spirosomataceae > Runella. Next base: position 10,508 of record JBKBKL010000012.1, on the reverse strand, counting down.
ATAGTAAATTATTTTACAATGTACTCAAGGTAGAAAATGACAGAGAAATGCATTATTATGGTATGACTACTTCGCGGCCAATACTGTAATAAGTAAAGCCCAATTCTTTCATTTGGTCGAGTTCATAGACATTACGCCCGTCGAAGATGACTTTGTTTTTCATCAAAAGCATCATTTTCTCGAAATCGGGAGTACGAAACTGCGGCCATTCCGTAAAAATCATCAGCGCGTCGGCTTCGTCGAGGGCTGCATAAGGAGTATGAGCGTATGTGATTTTATTGCCAAATACATAATTTTTTACATTTTCCATGCCTTCGGGATCGTAGGCTACGATGGTAGCACCTTCGGCGAGCAGAGTGGCGATGTTTTCGAGGGCGGGGGCTTCGCGGATATCGTCGGTGTAGGGCTTAAACGATAGCCCCCAAGCAGCGATGCGCTTACCTTTCAAATCTCCTCCAAAGTACTCACGAACCAAAGGCAAAAGTTTTGTTTTCTGCTTCTGATTGACTTCCATTACAGCTTTAAGTGTCTTGAAGTCGTAATTGTATTCTTCGGCAGTTTTAGCCAAAGCCTGAACATCTTTGGGGAAACAGCTACCTCCATAGCCAATACCCGCAAACAAGAAGCGTTTGCCGATGCGACTATCAGTACCGATTCCCCTGCGTACATTGTCCACATCGGCACCTGCGAGTTCGCATAGATTGGCAATTTCGTTCATAAACGTAATCTTCATCGCCAAAAACGAATTGGCAGCGTATTTGGTCATTTCGGCACTTCGCTCGTCCATGAAAATCACAGGGTTGCCTTGGCGTACCAAAGGCGCGTAGAGTTTTTCCATGATTTTCTTGGCACGTTCGGACTGCGTGCCTACCACTACACGGTCAGGCTTCATGAAGTCTTCGACAGCTACGCCTTCACGCAAAAACTCGGGGTTAGACACTACGTCGAAGTCCACTTTGGCGTTTTTGGCGATGGCAGCGTGAACTTTTTCGGCAGTACCCACGGGTACGGTGCTTTTGTCCACAATGACGGCATATTCTTCCATGATTTGACCCAAATCGTCGGCTACTTTCAAGATGTATTTCAAGTCGGCAGAACCGTCTTCGCCGGGAGGCGTGGGCAAGGCCAAAAATATCACTTGCGCCCCTTTGATGCCTTCTTTGAGGTCGGTCGTAAATTTGAGGCGGTCTTCGTCTATATTTCGATGAAAGAGTGTTTCTAAACCCGGCTCATAAATCGGAATGATGCGGTTGTTGAGCTTTTCTACTTTCTTGACATCAATGTCTATGCAAGTTACTTGTACGCCTGTTTCGGCAAAACAAGTGCCTGTTACAAGACCCACATATCCCGTTCCTACTACTGCAATTTTCATATTTTAGTTGTATTGATAAATTGTATTTTTCTTAGTCTGACAAAACCGCGTCAAAATTAGAACAAAATATTGAAACTCGCTTTCTTGCTACCAAAATTGTGATTGGACATTTGATTTTACGGTAAAATGCTATTTATCAATCAAAAAATTATTATTCTAAATATTGTCATAGCAACAAAACTTTCTTTGTTTTTTTGAGTTTATGAGTAAAAACGTGCTTGTCAAATTGCCGTCGGCAAGTCTTATACATTTTTGATTTTGTAGGGTTTGGGTCTTGACCTTTGGTACAATGCTTGCACTGTTATAATTTGTTATCAATTTCGTAGTTGTTCCACCCTTAAAAAATTCAAGCTATGACTGCTGAATTTGTAGAAAACCAAGAACTGATTGCACAATCTGTTAAAGATTTTGCCGAGCGATACATCAAACCACACGTTAGCGAATGGGACGAAACCCAGCATTTCCCTATTGATTTGTTCCATCAAATGGGCGAATTGGGCATCATGGGAATACTTGTACCCGAGCATTATGGCGGTGCGGGTTTAGGCTATCGCGAATACGTAGCGGCCATTGTCGAGTTGAGCAAAATAGACCCTTCCATTGGCCTTTCTATGGCCGCTCACAACTCTCTTTGTACCAATCATATTTTGATGTTTGGCAACGAACAGCAAAAACAAACTTATTTGCCTCGATTGGCCACAGGTCAATGGATAGGGGCATGGGGGCTGACCGAACCCAACACCGGCTCCGATGCCGGCAATATGCGTACTGTTGCTACCAAAGACGGCGAATATTGGGTACTCAACGGTTCCAAAAATTTTATTACTCATGGCAAAAGCGGCCATGTGGCAGTAGTCATAGCCCGCACAGGTGCGCCCGGCGACAAGCGCGGTACTACGGCTTTTATCATAGAGCGCGATACACCGGGCTTTATGGCAGGTAAAAAAGAAAACAAACTCGGCATGAGGGCTTCCGAAACCGCCGAGTTGATTTTTCAAGATTGCCGTGTACACCAAAGCCAAGTATTGGGCGAAGTAGGCGAAGGGTTTATCCAATCGCTCAAAATATTGGACGGAGGTCGTATTTCGATAGCGGCGTTGAGTTTAGGTATAGCCTTAGGAGCTTATGAAGCGGCGTTGGCCTACTCAAAGGAGCGTCATCAATTTGGCAAGCCCATTTCGCAGTTTCAGGCCATTGCCTTCAAGTTGGCCGATATGTTTACCGAAATCGAAGCCGCCAAACTACTGGTCTATGATGCCGCCGACCGCAAAGACCGTGGCGAGCGCGTAACCCTCCACGGGGCTACGGCCAAATATTACGCTTCCGAAGTATCCTGCCGTGTAGCCAACGAGGCCGTACAAATTTTTGGGGGTTATGGCTTTACGAAAGATTTTCCGGTAGAGAAATTTTACCGCGACTGCAAGCTATGCACCATAGGCGAAGGCACAAGCGAAATCCAAAAATTGGTCATATCGCGCGAGATTCTGGGGTAATAGCAAGCACTTTCAATATATCTTCAGGAGTATCAATACAGTGACTCTCGTAAGTGGTCAGTGCCATTTTGATTTTGAAGCCATGCTGAAGCCATCGTAGCTGCTCCAACGACTCCGCTTTTTCTAAAGGTGAAACCGGCAACTGGGTGAGTTGTTGGAGAATATCGGCACGGTAGGCATACATTCCCACTTGTCGGTAATAAGTGTGGTGTTTGTACCACTCTTGTTGAGGTACACCTTTAAAATATGGTATCGCTTGACGGCTAAAATAAAGGGCTTCCATTTGCTGATTGACAATCACTTTGGCCTCACCTATGTCAAAAAGCAACTCTGCCGACGACACCGGAATCATCTGCGAAGCAATTTCTACGCTACCGTCCAAAATCGCCCCCAGTTCGTCTATCTGTTGGGGGGCTACGAAGGGTTCATCACCTTGTATGTTGATGACATAATGCACTTCAGTACCCAAAGCCTCTATCGAGAGTCGAGTAAGTGCCTCCCAGCATCTATCTGTACCGCTGGGGTGGTGGGGCTGCGTCATGACGGCTTGGCCACCAAACCCGTGCACATGCTGCAAAATGCGCTCGTCGTCGGTGGCTACGACGATATGCTCCAAGCATCGGGCTTGTGAGGCTTGCTCATAGACTCGCTGAATCATGCTTTTGCCTTGTATGTCTATGAGGGGTTTGCCCGGAAAGCGCGTAGAACCATAGCGGGCAGGGATAATACCAATAATCATGATAAGTCGTTTATTTTCAAATCAAATACCCCAATTCTTTCAAGCGATTTTTGAACTTAGTCGTTTCTGACTGGTTTACCAATACCCTGAAACCTTCTGCTTTGATGACGATCGTCTTGAGTACTTCATCTTGAGCCATGAGTCTTATCAAGGCTTGATTTTTGGAGGGAATAGAAAATACATTCAAATCTGTTTTGAGGGTGAGCGGATCGGCTTTGGCCATCAAGTCATCGAAGAAAGCGTGCCAGTTGTCGGGTAGATGGGGGGCTATGGATTTGTTAAAGAGCGTGATTTTAGATAGCAGTTGTTGTTTAGACTTACAGTCTTTCAAAAAACTGTAGTTGGTTACACGAAAGCGCGTAGGACTGACGCGCTCGGCGTAGTTGGCCAAGATAGTTTCGGCAACGGTATTTTCGGGGTCGCAGAAAATGAGTAGTGACTGGTCGTCAAAAATAAGTTCTTGGGTAGATTTATTGACTTTGGGCGTATATTCTGTTTTACGCCCGAAGATATACCCTCCCAGGTCGTTGAGACGTACATACCGAAGCCCCTCGAAACTCGAAAAATAATCTTTTCCAAATACTCCTTTGGGTACCTCGTAGGCTATATCCAACCACCCCAGCGAAGCCATCAAAAAAAAACTCCCCAAAAGGGCAGGGTGTTCTACCCAAGAATAGGCTTTTGTGCTTGTTATATTGATCTTATTAGTATGACTACCATATAGAGATGGTACTTCATAAGCCAATGAGGAATACTCGTTTTGGGAAGCGGGCTTCATATTGAGGCTGTGGATTTGGGTGTAACCCTGTATATTTTCGATACTGACCCACTGATTGAGGGGTAGTCGCTCCATCCAAGCTACGAGTTGTTTCTCAGCTTCTTGGTTGTAGTAATGAAAACCTACATGTCCGTGATTTTTGAGGTCGTTGAGTAAGAAGAGAATTTTAAAGTTTTTATTGAGTGTCTTGCGCAGCTCTTTCAATATAGCCGATGAGTCCAAATTGACTTGATTTTTTGAGGGGGTGTATGAGGCTAATATCTGCGCTAAACACAGAGTACGCAAAAGCCCAAAGGATTCATCATCAGCATAAAACTCTTTGATTGCGAGCATTTTACGCATTTTCTTAAAAGCATTGGCAGCTACTTTACCTGATGTATTGACCGAAATAGCATCTTGTAGCCGATAAGCCATCAGTTTTTGAATTTCTTCAAAAATAATGGTTTCGCCTTCTTCCCAATACATAAGGTCCGACGGTGGAGTGTCTATCGTATTCAGAAGGTAGTACGCTGGTCTGGGGAAAAGTCCTTGAAAAAACTCTCGAATTGAAGGAGGCCATCTAAAAATCGCTGGGCTATTCCATGAAGATGATTGATGAGATAAGATTTTGAAAGCAGGTTTGATCTCTGGGTTATAGCTATAACCGCTTTTTTCATTTACTACAATATGAGTGTTGATTAATTGACTCAATACATCGCTTTTGATTTCGGGTATCCAAGTAAGATGCTCAAAGGCTTGTTTTAGTTCGTGGGGAAGTACGAGCAAAAACTTTTTCATAATACTCTCCTGACTAAACAAAAACGCTATGGCCCAAACCAACTTGGCTTTGGAAGCGGTGTTTAAGTCTATCGTATTGAGCAATTCATACGGTAAGCGTAGATTTAGGCTCTCTATCCATTCTTTATTTTCATTGAGCATTTTTCGGGCGTATTTGGCCCACTCTATCAGCCCTTCTTTGTTGTAGTTCTCGTCAATGTCATAGATAAGTTTGGCTGGCACAGTAGCCCCCGATGCCTTCAAATAGCTTTTGGCGATGTCGGAGGCGATATTGTTGCGGCTTCGCTGTGGGCTTGTATTTATTTTGATAAGCTGATCGAGCAAAGCAATAAGCTCATTTTGAGTCATTTTGATAAAGTGCTGTGTTTTGAGTTTTGATAACTTTTTTGGTTTAGTATATACTGTTGAGGTTTATCTTGGTTGGCTGTGCTTATTGATTTACCCCAACATAAAGGCAATGTCGGCTTCGCTGAAAGACTTGAGTGAGGCGGCATCAGATGAGATGATGGCGTTGAAAAGTTCGGCTTTTTTTTCTTGGAGTTGAATCATTTTTTCTTCGATAGTTCCTTGCATGATTAATTTATAGGCCATTACCTTGTTGGTCTGACCGATACGGTGGGTGCGGTCTATGGCTTGGTTTTCGGCGGCTTTGTTCCACCACGGGTCAAAGATAAACACCATGTCGGCAGCGGTGAGGTTGAGGCCCGTACCGCCTGTTTTGAGGGTCATCAAAAAGACTTTGCATTGGGGGTCATTCTGAAAACGCTCGACAAGCCGCTGGCGGTCGCGGGTGGAGCCGCTCATGCTTACATAGTCTATGCCTTGCTCGTCCAGCAAGTGCCCGATATGCTCCAATGCTGCCAAGAAATTGACAAACACCAGCATTTTGTGGCCATTGGCAGCCGCTTCTACCAGTTGCTCCACGAGGGTTTCGGCCTTGGGCGACTCCATGGAGCGGTCGGCTTTGGCTTCGGGGATACTGGCTATTTGACGTAGTTCGTTGAAGGCTTGGAAGATAAAAAACTGGCTCTGCTCCAAGCCCTTTTCGGCGATTTGACGATCTATATTTTCTTTATAAAAACGCCTTCTTGCTTCATAAAATACCCGCTGCTCCTCCGACATTTCTACATACAAAATCTGCTCTATCTTGTCGGGGAGTTCGGTCAGTACATTTTTTTTCAAACGCCTCAGCAAAAAGGGATAAATCTTCTTACGCAATTCTTGAATCACATCGGGGTCGTTGTATTTTTGGATAGGCCGTAGATAATGCTGGTTGAACATTTCGGGCGTACCAAACATGGCGGGGTTGAGAAACCGAAACAGTGAGTAAAGTTCCGAAAGGTTGTTTTCGATAGGTGTGCCACTAAGTGCCAGACGGTGCTCGGCATGGAGCAATACCACCGCCTTACTGGCCTGCGACTGTAGGTTTTTGATGTTTTGAGATTCGTCCAAAATCACATAAAAAAACGACATTTCTTGGAACTTCTCGATGTCGTTGCGCAGCATGGCGTAGGTCGTAAAAATGAGGTGGCATTGGGCGGCTTGGGCTAAGTCGCGGGTATCGGCATAATAGGTGTAAGTGGTGAGGTCGGGGTTGAAGCGTTCGATTTCTTTTTGCCAGTTGAACAACAGACTTTTGGGCATCACGATAAGCGAGGGCTTTGGCTGCTTAGGATAAAATCGCGATAGCAGCGTAATCGTCTGGAGGGTTTTACCCAAACCCATATCATCGGCCAAGCAGCCGTTGAGGTTACTATCATGTAGGTATTCGAGCCATTGTACACCCCGCTGCTGATAGGGGCGCAGTTGAGCATTGACTTTGGCGGTTTTGGGCTTTTGGTCTGCCAGTTGGTTGAAGCCTTCAAAAAACGCTCTGGATTTTTTGAAAGTGGAGGCCGCTACCGCGTTTTCAAGCATTTCTTCGACCAGAGGCAAATCAAAAAACGAGATTTGTACTTTGTCTTTTTTGGTTTTCCTGAAAAGCCGTTCTAATTTTTGGATATAGGCTTCATTGACCAGCGCGTGGCTGCCGTCAGAAAGTTGTACGTAGCGTTGTTGGCGGTATTGTCTGATGACCTCAAAGATGCCCAGTTGCTCCTCACCAAAACTAATGGAGGCATTGCCTTCCAAGAAGTCTATGCCGTGGTTGAGGGTTAGGTCTAAACGTGGTGAATGAGTAGAGATTTTGTACTTTTTGAGTTTTTCGGCTCCAAAAAGTTGAAATTTCTCCAACAACTGGGGCAATTCTTGGTAAATAAACGCTCCGGCGAGGTCGCGAGGTATCACAAACAGATTGCCTTCTACAATATACTGCCCGTGCGATTTACGTCGGCCTTTTTCTTTGACTACGTGTTTTTCGATGAGTTGTTCGATGTCCGCTACCAATACCTCTAAAGGCTGCCGCTCAATAGTACGGAGATAAATGGTACGTTCTAAGTCGTTGATGTCGGCGTAGCGATAGATTTCGAACTCCTCCAAAAAATCGGTATCGGTATGCGGTAGCTGCTGTGCTACACGCACATAAAGGGAGTCGTCGGCATCAATTTTTTCAAAAATCAAACATGGAATGGCCGCAATGGGCTCCGCAGTGGGCTGTACTTGAAAGTCCTCGTACTCGATACGTATATTATCCAAATACGACATTACAAGCGAGAGATATTTGGGCAAATCTGCTACAAAAAGGTCGGTATCAAAAAGAGGAATACGATTGAAGGCAGGGCCTACTTCTTTGATTTTGACGATACGACCATCCGAAAGGACGTATTGCTCGTTGAGCAGCAGAAAATCTGTTTCATAATTGGCTTCTACAAATAAAGCCACTTGTGCCGTAAGTTGTTTGGCTTCTTTGGGTTGGATTTGCAAGCGTAGTTCACCTTCCAAAGTACTAAAAACCACAGATTTCCCTCGTTCGTCAATCAACTTGGGACATTGGCGTAGGTATTCGAGTAGGTAGTCGTACTCATGCAGATACAACTGCGACGAGGGGTTTTCCCAATCTATGACAAACTCGTTGCGTTCGCGGATTTGGTGCAGCGAACGAATGAGATGACGCAGCGCACCGTCATAAAGTTGATAATCAGGCTGTACGACTTGATTTTTGTTATTGATGAGTTGGAGATACGCCCCGTTGGCATCGAAACATAGCTGTATGCTGATGTCCTCTTTCTTGGTAGCCACACTACCCACTGACAATGATTTTGTTTTTCGGAATTGCTCAAAGAGGTGATGGGTCATTGATCAAGTGCTTAAAAATAACAAATTTATACCATACCAATAGAAATTTATGCAAATTACTATTTTCAATACCATTGGCCAAAAAACCATTAAATCTGCTATTTTTGCGGCCAAATTTTTATAAACTAACCCTCGGAAAACAACGGTTATGGAATATAAACACCGCGATATTGAACAAAAATGGCAGCAGTTTTGGGACGAACATCAAACTTACCGCGTAGAGATTGACCACACCAAACCCAAGTACTATGTGCTGGATATGTTTCCGTACCCGTCAGGAGCAGGGCTACACGTGGGGCATCCGTTGGGCTATATCGCCTCCGATATCGTGTCGCGATACAAACGCCTCAAGGGCTTCAATGTACTCCACCCCATGGGCTTCGATAGCTTCGGACTCCCTGCCGAGCAGTACGCCATTCAGACCGGCCAGCACCCCGCTATTACGACCGAAGAAAATATCAAGACTTTTATAGCCCAACTCAAAAATATAGGTTTTAGCTACGACTGGAGCCGCGAGGTTCGTACCTCCGACCCCAACTACTACAAATGGACGCAGTGGATTTTTATGCAGCTTTTCAATCACTACTACGACCGAACCGCCGACAAAGCCTTGCCAGTAAGTGAGTTGATTGAAAAATTCAAAACCGGAGGTTCGGCAGCAGTCCATGCCGTATGTGATGAAGATACGCCTGACTTCACGGCTGACCAATGGAACGCTATGAGCGAAGAAGAACAGCAAAAAATACTGCTCAAATTCCGCTTGACATTCCCCGAAGAGAGCTATGTAAACTGGTGTCCTGCGCTGGGTACGGTACTCTCCAACGATGAGGTAAAAGACGGAGTTTCGGAGCGTGGAGGCTATCCTGTGGAGCGCAAACTGATGAAGCAATGGTCTATGCGTATCACAGCTTATGCCGACCGTCTGCTGTCGGGTTTGGATACCATTGACTGGCCCGAACCACTTAAAGAACAACAACGCAACTGGATAGGTCGTAGCGTAGGAGCAAGTGTAAAATTCAGCATTGCTCCCCAAAATTCACAGAAAACGGCTTCCACAACACCCCCTTCGGGGGCTGGGGGGCTAGAAGTTTTCACCACCCGCATAGACACTATTTATGGAGTGAGTTTTATGGTATTAGCTCCCGAACATGAACTGGTGGCCTCACTGACCACCCCCCCACAACAAGCCGAAGTAGAAGCCTATCAAAAATGGGCTGCCAGTCGAAGTGAAGTAGATCGTATGGCCGAAAAGAAAGTGTCGGGGGCGTTTACTGGAAGCTATTGTATCAACCCATTCAACGGTGAAAAAGTACCGATTTATATTGCCGATTATGTACTGGCAGGCTACGGTACAGGCGCGGTGATGGGCGTACCCTCCGGCGACCAGCGCGACTGGAACTTCGCGACGCATTTCGGACTCCCTATCATTCCGATTTTGGATTCTCAAAAAGACATAGACAAACAAGCCGACCCAACCAAAGAAGGCCGCTACATCAATTCGGGTATCATCAATGGCATGGCCTACCAAGAAGCGACCGATACCCTTATCAAATGGCTCGAAGAACGCAAACTGGGCAAAGGAAAAGTACAATACCGCCTTCGCAATGCGGTCTTTAGTCGGCAGCGGTATTGGGGTGAGCCTGTACCTGCTTATTTCAAAGGAGATATTCCGTACTTGATTGACGAAAAAGACTTACCCCTCGAACTCCCAAAAATAGACAAATACCTCCCCACCGAAACTGGTGAACCCCCGCTGGGACGTGCCGAAAACTGGAAGTATGAGAAAAGCACCATGCCCGGCTGGGCGGGGTCGTCGTGGTATTGGTATCGCTACATGGATCCCCACAACAACGACCGTTTTGCCTCTGAAGAAGCCATCAACTATTGGCAACGTGTGGACTTCTATCTCGGTGGCTCTGAACACGCTACGGGACACTTGTTGTACAGTCGTTTTTGGAACAAATTCCTCAAAGACTTGGGCTTAGTACCACACGAGGAATACGCTGCCAAATTGGTCAATCAGGGCATGATTCAAGGGCGAAGCAATTTTGTATATCGAGTAAACCCAAAATCCCTCGATGAGGCTTCATCAGAAGGCAAAAAAGCCAACGTTTT
>JBKBKL010000011.1:0-47265 GCA_046294665.1 Runella sp. | reverse complement strand
TTTTTGATGAGTGGCAAAAAGCCTACACTGCCTACGAGCCGTATGCTACTCACCCCCAATACCTCTCGCAGGGTATCTTCGGCCCCCACCTTACTCGCATTGCATTGTCGGCGACGGCATTGGAGGCTCCTCTCAAAGAAAACAGGACGGAAATAGTCAAACGAATCACCGAAAACCTTCAGAAAAATACCGAATCATTTTTCAAGGATTTCAATTTGCCGTCTGACCAAAAAATAGTAGCCCAAACGCTGTTGGCTTTTTATGAAGACATTCCCAAAAACCAGCACCCGGCCATCGTCGGCGAAATCTTGAATAAATTTTCGGCTGGTACGCCCGAAGAATCATTCCGTAAATTTGCACAAGAAATGTACCTCACTTCACATTTCACCAACAAAGAGCGTTTCACCAAATTCTTAAACAACCCAACGGCTGAAGCCATCACCAACGACTGGGCTATCAAATATTTTCAAGATTTCAGAAATAATTATTCTTCCAAATACGCTAAATATGTCAATGATTTTCAGGAGATTGACAAAAAACTATCGCGTATTTATATCAAAGGATTGGGAGAAATGAATCCAGCCTTGGTGCAATACCCCGATGCCAACAGCACCCTGCGTGTAAGCTATGGCAATGTCCAAGCCTACGACCCCCGCGACGGCGTACATTACAAATTCAAAACCAACATGGCCGGCATCATGGAAAAATACAAGCCCGGCGACGATGAGTTTGACCTACCCAAAAATTTCTTAGAACTCTACGAAAAACGCGATTTCGGCCAGTATGCTGATAAAAATGGTGATGTAACGGTAGCCTTCATCACCAACAACGACATCACAGGCGGCAACTCCGGCAGCCCAGTACTCAATGCCAAAGGCGAACTCATCGGATTGGCTTTCGACGGCAACTGGGAGGCCATGTCGGGCGATATTGTCTTCGACCAAAAGTACAAACGCTGCATCAACGTGGACATTCGTTACGTGCTGTGGTGTATCGAAAAACTCGGAGGCTCAGACTTAGTAAAGGAGTTGAAGATAGTGAAGTAAAATAACTGATGTAACCCAAAATTTGTGGTCAAGTTTCTTTTGGGAAAAAGATGCACCCTTTCGCCTCTCCGAGGCTTGGTAGTGTTGAGGCGGGATTTTTTTACTACAAAGCTTTCGCCTCTCCGAGGCTTCGGAGAAGCTATACTTTTGTAGCAATCGAAGTTGTCCTATAATCACCTCCCGCTTCGGAGAAGCGTAACATCAATAAAATAAGTTTAGCACCTACGGAGCAGCGTTGTCAAGAGTGCCTACCGATATTCAACCCCTCATGGGGTAAAATACTACAGTTATCGCGAGTGCCCCGCATTTCGATTGCTCTCAAAATTGATATGATAGCCTCAATATCAAATAGGGAGGCTCGACTTTTCTGATACCCTTGAAGTTATTTTTCTCTAAAAAATATTGTAATCGGTACTCCCTCAAAGTCGAAGTGTTCACGCATACGATTCTCCAAATATCGCATATAAGGCTCTTTGATGTATTTGGGGTGATTGCAGAAAAACACAAAAGTTGGCGAAGGCGTAGGCAACTGAATCATGTATTTGATTTTGATATGCTTGCCTCGGTGTGCCGGTGGTGGGTATTTTTCAATTTCGGCTTGCATCACTTCATTGAGCTTGGAAGTAGGTATTTTTTTTGTTTTGTTTTCATAAACAGTCATCGCCTTTTCCATTACTTGAAAAATACGTTGCTTTTCCACCACCGATGCAAAGATGATAGGCATATAATCCATCGGAGCCAGTCGTTCGAGCATTTCTTTGCGAAGTTTGTCGGCTGTTTTGGAGTCTTTTTCTACCAAATCCCACTTATTGACCATCAATAAAATCCCTTTTTTGGCTTTGTGTGCCATACCGATAATGTTGAGGTCTTGGGCTTCGAGTCCGCGCAAAGCATCGAGCATCACAATCACCACATCAGAGGCTTCCATGGCCTTGACCGATCGCAGCGTCGAATAAAACTCAATAGCATCTTTGACCTTCGCTTTACGCCGAATCCCTGCTGTATCTATCAAAATGAATTCTTTGCCGTAGGCTTTGTAATGGGTGTTGATGGCATCGCGGGTGGTGCCTGCGATGTCGGTTACGATACTACGCTCTTGGCCAGTGAGTACATTTAAAAACGAGGATTTGCCAACATTGGGACGGCCTAAAATCGCAATTTTGGGTATGCCTTCGTCGGGGTTTTCTACGCCCGAAGATTTAAAGTGCTTCACCACATCGTCGAGCAAATCACCTGTGCCGTGGCCAGTTTGTGACGAAATGGGGTAGGGTTCACCCAGACCCAGCGCATAAAACTCGGCGGTTGCGTGTAGGCGTTCTTGGCTTTCGGCTTTGTTGGCTACCAAAAACACAGGTTTTTTAGATTTGCGTACCACTTGAGCAAACTCCTTGTCGAGGTCGGTGAGGCCCGTCATGGTATCTACCATAAACAAAATAACGGTAGCTTCTTCCATGGCTATTTCGACTTGCTCACGTATAGCACCCTCAAAGACATCATCGGAGCCTACTACATAGCCTCCGGTGTCTATCACTGTAAAATAATGCTCTGTCCAGTGGGCATAGCCGTAGTGCCGGTCGCGGGTTACACCGCTTTGGTCGTCCATGATGGCTTGCCGTTCTTGTATAAGCCGATTAAAAAATGTGGATTTGCCTACATTGGGTCGGCCCACGATTGCGACTATATTTGCCATGTTGAGTTCAAAGTTCAAAGTTTAAAGTTCAAAGTTTAAAGTTCAAAGTGGGAGCTTTGGGTTAATAAGTTGATATTGAGTTAATTATGGCCTTGTATTTGTTGGTTTTCAGGTAAGAATCAACTAAGGATTGCTCCTTATTTTTTTGATAAGGCTAATCAACATTGCTTTCACTTCTCCAATATGTTGGCTCAAATTTTCATACTCCTCAATATTAAGATATGATAGTTCTTTGGATAAAAAAAGACAATATTCGACCTCTTGTGCAGATCCCAAGGCTATTTGAAAAAAATTGGCAGTATCAAGAGGCTTAAATTTTCCGCATCTCTCTACAATATTTAAGACTACCGATAGAGAGGCTCTTTTTATTTGAGAAATCAGAATATACTGCTCATCTTTTGGATATTGTCTTATGATTTTAAAAATTTCTAACGTAAGGTAATGTGCTTTTTGCCAAACAATTAGTTCACGGTAGTTTTGCATAAATCTTTCAACTTTTCACTTTCAACTTTTTACTAATTTTCATACCCAAACTGCTTCAGTTTCTGCACTTTGTTGCGCCAGTCAGGTTCTACTTTTACGTACTGTTCGAGAAAGATTTTTTTTCCAAAAAACTGTTCCATGTCTTCACGGGCTGCACTACCTATTTTTTTGAGCATGGTGCCTTTATCGCCTATGATGATGCCTTTTTGACTTTGGCGTTCTACCAAAATCACGGCCCTGATAGCAATCAAATCTTTCTTTTCTTTAAATTCTTCAATTAAAACCTCTGTGCAGTAGGGTACTTCTTTTTTGTAGTTGAGAAAAATTTTTTCGCGTATCATCTCGGCTGCAAAAAAACGTTCGGGCTTATCGGTCAGTTCGTCTTTGGGAAAATAGGGCGGGTGAATGGGCAAATTTTCCATGATAGCCGCAAATACCTGCTCAATCCCTTGTTTGTGCAAAGCCGAAATAGGAATAATAGCTGCCGTAAAAAGTTTTTCTTTCCAATAAGCTATTTTTTCTTGGACTTGCTCTTCGGTAGCCAAATCAATTTTGTTGATTATCAGAATCACCGCCCCTTCGGTACGTGCCAGTCTTTCGAGTACCTCATCTTCATCGTGTTTCTCAAAAATATCGGTTACGAGCAGTACTACATCGGCATCTTCGAGCGAGCCTTGTACAAAACTCATCATAGATTCGTGCAACTTGTACTGTGGCTTAATGATACCGGGCGTGTCAGAATAAACCAATTGAAAATCAGCATCTCCGTAAGTCCCGTTCAAAATGCCCATGATACGATGGCGTGTAGTTTGGGCTTTGGAGGTGATGATAGAGAGTTTTTCGCCTACGAGTTCGTTCATCAGTGTGGACTTCCCCACGTTGGGTTTGCCAATGATACTGATAAAACCAGCTTTGTGGTTTGGGCTATATTGGGGGGTATTTTCGGTCGTCATGATTGAAGGCTTATCATTCGTTTAAAGACACAAAACCCCCTTTTGGTGAGAAGGGGGTTTAATTTTTTTACAAAGGTAGTTGATTTTTCTAAAAAAAGCACTACCTTTGCACTCCCATTTACATCGCGGGATGGAGCAGTTGGTAGCTCGTTGGGCTCAAGTAATTGCAAAATTAGCGAACTTATGGATACCAAATTGAAAGGCGATATAGCCGAACAAGCAACCATACTTTATGCTCTAAAGCAAGGTTGGGGCGTTTTGAAGCCAGTAGGTGATAGGTTGCCTTACGATTTGGTATTTGACATCAACGGTAAGTTGATCAAGGTTCAAGTGAAAAATGCGTGGTTTGATGAAAAAACAAAAAACTATGTAGTGGACACTCGAAGAACCAAGACCAACAGGCGGCAAATGATAAGGGATGTTTATCATCAAACAGATTTTGATTTTGCTGTTGTTTACATAGAAAATTTAGAAATTTTTTATGTGATTCCAGTTGATGAGTTCATAAGTTACAGGTCTTCTATACACTTAGTTGAAGATCTAAAACGCCAAAGAAAACCTAAATCATCGTTATTTAGAAATGCTTGGTCGCTAATTTTAAAAAGGGCTGCGTAGAAAGAAATTTTTACGTGAAATCTGTCAAATTCGGGGAAGCCTGTTAAGTGTGGTAATCCCGAGCCAAGTCCCAAGTCTTGGGAAAGGTGTAGAGACTTAATGGCAGACATCTGAACGCTAAAAGCGAAGATGAAGAGAAAGTCCAGACTACAAATTCCGATTAGTAAAGTCGGAAGCAACGAAAGTTGTAGTAGTATGCATAACCCAAAGGTCACAGGTTCGAGTCCTGTTCCCGCTACAAAAAACTAAGCGCGTAACAAGCTAATGAACAGCAAGTTGCGCGCTTTTTGTTTTGTGTCCTCAAAGTCTTGCTCCAAAAATAGCACTTCCTACTCTTATCATAGTGCTACCTTCTTGTATGGCAATATCATAGTCACTACTCATACCCATCGAAAGTGTATTGAAATCTGAATATTGCTTTTGAAGTTTGTCGAAAAATTGCTTCAAATGGCGAAACTCACGCCTGACTTGGGCTTCATCATCAGTATTGGAGGCCATGCCCATGAGTCCTACAATGGTTACATTTTTTAGGGCTTTCAATGCTTCAGAGGCAAGAATGGCTTCGGCTTCGGCTTCCGATAGTCCAAACTTAGTTTCTTCTTGGGCAATAAAAATTTGGAGCAGGCAAGGTATGACACGATTGTTTTTGGCAGCTTGTTTATTGATTTCTTGAAGTAGTTTGAGGCTATCTACCGAATGAATCATAGCCACAAATGGTGCGATGTATTTGACCTTATTTGACTGCAAATGACCAATCAAGTGCCACTCAATGTCTTTGGGCATTTGCTCGTATTTGGCCACCATTTCTTGCACTTTGTTTTCACCAAAACGTTTCAACCCAGCATGATAAGCCTCCATGAGAACTTCGACGGTTTTGGTTTTGGTTACGGCTACGAGTGTTACTTCGTTACCAATGGTCTTTTGGATTGTATGAATGTTGTGAGCAATGTCCATTGGGGAGGGGGTGATTTTAATATTCTGAAATAAAGTTTAGGGGTCAAAAATATACTTAAACCTCATAGGTTTGCGAAAAATTAACTATGTAAACCATTGATAATCAAATAAAACATATCAGGTTTTTTCTCAAATCAATTTTGAACGAGTATAAAAACATTCCGAAAGTAGTGAGGCTTTCGGAATGTTTTATGTTATACGTAAGTTCAGTTGATTATAATACTTCGACAGAAGCGATATTTTCAAACGAAACTTCTCCTTCTGAGTCAAGCGTCATCAATACGCTGGATTCTTTTTGTACTTTGCCGGAGAGTATCTCTTTCGACAAAGTATTCAATATACGTTTTTGTAAGACTCTTTTCAATGGTCTGGCGCCAAAAGCGGGGTCGTAGCCTTCTTCGGCGAGTTTGAGTAGGGCTTCGTCGGTAGCTTCGAGTGTGATACCTTGCTCGGCCAAACGCTCTCTAATGAGGTTGAATTGAATCCGTACGATTTGCTTGAGGTTTTCTTGGCCAAGCGGGTCGAACATGATGACTTCGTCAATGCGATTCAAAAACTCTGGACGGACGCTACGCTTCAGCAAGCCAAGCACTTCTTCTTTAGCCTCTTCTTTGTAATATAGTTTCCAACCTTTTTCGACGTTGTTGCCGACTTCTCGAAATTTCTCCATGATGATATCCGAACCGATGTTGGAGGTCATGATGATGATGGTGTTCTTGAAGTTGGCTAATCGCCCTTTATTGTCGGTCAGGCGGCCATCGTCGAGGACTTGGAGCATCACGTTCCAAACGTCAGGGTGGGCTTTTTCGATTTCGTCTAAGAGAATTACACTGTAAGGTTTACGTCTGACGGCTTCGGTCAGTTGGCCGCCTTCGTCGTAGCCTACGTATCCGGGAGGAGCTCCTACTAATCGGCTCACGGTGTGTCTTTCTTGGTACTCGCTCATGTCTATTCGTACCATGGCGTTTTCGTCATTGAACAAATAATTGGCCAAGGTCTTGGCAAGCTCCGTTTTGCCCACACCAGTAGGTCCTAAGAACAAGAAACTACCAATGGGGCGTTTGGGGTCTTGCAAGCCGGCCCTTGAGCGGCGCACGGCATCGGCTACTGCCTGAATGGCCTCTTCTTGGCCAGCTACACGTTTTTGGAGTTCGGTTTCCAAATTAAGCAACTTATCTCTTTCGCTTTGAAGCATTTTGCTGACGGGTATGCCTGTCCATTTGGCTACTACTTCGGCGATATTTTCGGCAGTTACTTCTTCTTGGATAAGCTGATTGTTCTCATGATGGCTATTTTCGGCCAGTTTTTTCTCCAATTCGGGGATACGGCCGTAGCGTATCTCGGCTACCTTGCCGTAGTCGCCGGCACGTTCGGCTTGCTCTGCTTCAAAGCGGAGTTTTTCCAATTCTTCTTTGGAAGAGCGTATTTCGTTGATTTTGGCTTTTTCGAGTTCCCACTGTGCTTTGAAAGTCGAACGCTGCTCATTGAGTTCGGCCAGTTCTTTGTTGAGGCGGGCTTCTTTATCTTTATCATTTTCGCGTCGAATGGCCTCCCGCTCGATTTCGAGCTGCATGATGCGGCGGTTGAGGTCGTCGAGTTCTTCGGGTACGGAGTCCATTTCTAAGCGCAACTTGGCAGCGGCTTCGTCCATGAGGTCTATGGCTTTGTCGGGTAAGAAGCGATCGGAAATATACCGACTCGACAATTCGACGGCCGCAATAACGGCATCGTCTTGAATACGAACTCCATGATGCAACTCGTACTTGTCTTTGATACCTCTCAAAATACTTATCGCATCGGTTTCGTTGGGTTCGTCCACGGTTACGACTTGAAAACGACGCTCCAAAGCCTTATCTTTTTCGATGTATTTTTGATATTCCTTGAGGGTAGTGGCACCGATAGTGTGCAGTTCGCCACGGGCGAGGGCAGGTTTGAGCAAGTTGGCAGCGTCCATAGCTCCTTCACCTCCCGCACCTGCACCGATAAGAGTATGGATTTCGTCAATAAACAAAATGATTTGCCCTTCGGAGTCGGTTACTTCTTTGATGACCGCTTTGAGTCGTTCTTCAAACTCGCCTTTGTATTTGGCACCCGCGATGAGCAAACCCATATCGAGCGATACGATTTCTTTGTCTTTGAGTTGCTCTGGTACATCGCCTTGCACGATACGTTGAGCCAGTCCTTCTACAATAGCGGTTTTTCCTACTCCTGGTTCACCCAAAAGCATGGGGTTGTTTTTGGTACGGCGTGCCAAAATTTGTAGCACTCGGCGAATTTCATCATCTCGACCGATAACGGGGTCTATCTTTCCTGCACGGGCGAGTTGATTCAGATTTTTGCTATACCGCTCCAACGAGCGATACTTAGCTTCGGCGTTTTGATCTTTCACTGGATTATTTTTACCTCTTAGTTCTTTAATAGCTATCAATAGGTTTTTTTCGTTGAAACCCACCTCTCGCATGAGTTGGGCAGTGGTATCTTTACCAGCCAACAGTCCCAGAAAAAGTAGTTCGATACTCACAAATTCATCACCAAATTCTTTAAGATAACCTTGTGCTTTCTGCAAGGCTGCATTTAGGTTATTGCTGATGTATTCAGTGGCGGCTGTACCAGCTACACGAGGGTAGGTGGAGTTTTGAGTTTTGAGTTTTGAAATCAAAACTGATTCGTTTACACCCAATTTCTTCATCAAAAATTGCGAAGTACTGGGGTCTTCTTCGAGTATGGCTTGTAAAATATGGCCTGTTTCGACGGCTTGCTGCTGATTGCCTTGTGCAATCTGTACAGCTTTTTGCACCACCTCTTGGGCTTTAACGGTATATTGATTGAAATTCATGGCTACACTATTTATTAATGTTTGGTTGAATGAATAAAAATGAATAATCGGCAACAATTTGATATGGACTATTCAATGACCGTGCCTCAACATGAATACGGAAATTTTGGCGGTTGCTGTAAAATAAAATGTAGAGAAAATAGTCAAAATGGCATTACTTTTGGTCTTTCAAATCGTTATTTATGCCAAATTATCACTTAATTCAAACGCCCGAAAGTTTAGAAAAAGCTACTCAAGAAATGCAACGATACGGGACGTTGGCAGTAGATACGGAGTTCGACAACAACCACTATCGCTACGGGTTTACACTTTGTATGGTTCAGATGGCGACCCCCGATGCTTGTTTTTTGATAGATACATTGGCTATCAATAATTTAAAACCACTATGGGAGTTGCTCGAAGAGGCACAAATCGAAAAGGTATTTCATGATTGTGGCGAAGATATGCGTATTTTTTATTTGAATAGCTGCACCCCAAAAGGCATTTTCGATACCAGTTTGGCGGCCAAAATACTGGGTTATGAAAAGCTAAGTCTTACCAACATACTTTTTGAGGTGCTGTATTTGGCTCCGACTTTAGATAAGCAAAGAAGTGACTGGACACAGCGACCCCTTACAGATTCACAACTTGAATATGCGGCGTATGATGTAATCCATTTGCTTACCTTACGCGATACTTTAGCCCAAAAACTCCAAAACCAGCAACTTTGGGGGACATTTCAGCAAATGATGCAGCAAACAGAGCAGAAAGATTATGCCCCCAAACCCAAAACTACTTTTTTGAGTGTTGCCGAACAGCGCAGCTTTTCGCCCTTTGATGCCTACATACTCAACGAACTCTATCGCTTCCGCGACCAGCAGGCACAGCAGATCAATCGCCCACCGTATCAAATCATCGCACCGGCGGTATTGCACCATGTATTGCAAGATGCCTCAATCTTAAATCATTGGGAAAAAGTAAAGGGAGTGCATCATCGGCTGCGTAGTGCGACGGCAGGGCAGATGCTCAAAGACATCTATAATGCTGCAGTATCAAAAGCTGAAGAAGCAGGACTTTCGCGTCAAAAACGAATCAAGCGACCTTCTCACTAAACTCCTCTCCTACGACAATGCCATTTCGCCGGAGAAAAATTTTTGTGAGTATTACTACGGTATTGGTATCGGGGGTGATAAGTTATTATATACTATTTCCGCAAGTATGGCATTGTCAGTGGATTGGTTTTTCAAATTTTCAGCCCACAGCGACTCCCTACTATCACGTCTATCAAAGCCCATTTTTATCCTCAAAACAACAAAAGAAATTTTATCAAATAATCGTAGAGGCTCAAGAAAGAATCAATCATTTGTGGGGGTATCATACGGCCAAACCTACTTTTATACTTTGCCAAAAAGAAGAAGAATACATGCGCTATTGTAGCCATCACGAAGGGGCAGGCTGTAGTATCGGTACTCCTTGGGGTAGTTCTTATATAGTTTTGAACGCCGACGGCCTCAATACCGATGTAGTGGCTCACGAACTGTGCCATGCCGAACTATTCGAGCGGCTGGGCTGGTGGACGACCACACGCCAAATCCCGCAGTGGTTTAATGAAGGACTGGCTTTGATGGTGGACTATCGCTTTGTAGCTTCGACAGACAGCCTCCAACGATACCAAGATTATGCAGAAGAATGTCTGTATTTGTCGCGAGGAGGACAGTTTGAGCCTTCATTGGAAGAAATAAGCACCATGCGCGGTTTTTTTAAACATGATGATGCTTATGTAATGCTTGCATACATGACAGCGGGTAGAGAGGTGTCGCGTTGGTTGTCTAAAGTTGGGAAAACCAAGGTAGCAGAACTAACCCACCAAATCAAACAAGGAAATAGTTTTGCAAAAACTTACAAAACGTTGGAAGGGAATAAAAAACAACACAACCCTACAGAATCAGCGAAGGAAGCACGTTAAGCTATACGGCCAAATTTTACCATAAGTGGCTGAAAAAGAGTTTTTTGTAAAAAACTATTAAACTGTTTACGTAACTTTGTAAGGTTAGGAGCTTTTAGTAAACGTAGTTTCCAGAAAATTAACATCATGCGTTTATCTGATTTTAAAATAGTAAGCCTGTTGTCTATTGCAGTGTTTTGGATTGCTTCTTGTGGAGGCGGTAGCATCAACCTACCTGAAGATGTTCAGAAAGCAACGGCCTCACTACCCCGAAAACTCGACTACAATCTGCATGTAAAGCCTATTTTATCGGATAGGTGTTTTTCTTGCCACGGCCCCGACAAAGCCAAACAAAAAGCCGACCTACGCCTTGATGTAGCCGAGGCTGCTTACGACAAAAATTGTGAAAGTGGCCTCAAAGCCATTGTACCGGGCAATCCCGCCAAAAGCGACGTGGTGCATCGGATTCTTTCGGAAGACCCCGACTACGTAATGCCCGAACCTTCTACCCACCTAACGCTATCAGCAGAGGAAAAAGCGACAATCATCAAATGGATAGAACAAGGTGCTGAATACAAACCACATTGGTCGTTTGTGGCTCCTGTAAAACCCCAAGTACCTTCTGTAATAAATACAGCATGGGTCAAAAATGAGATTGATAAGTTTATCCTTCAAAAAATAGAAGCCCAACATTTAAAACCGCAGCAAGAAGCTCAAAAAACCACACTATTGCGGAGGGTATATTTAGATTTGATAGGGTTGCCGCCCACACCCCAGCAGGTGGAGGACTTTTTGAAAGATACTTCGCCCCATGCTTACGAAACAGTAGTCAATCAACTGCTCATAAGCCCCCATTTCGGCGAGCATCAAGCCGTAGATTGGCTCGATGTAGCGCGATATGCAGATACCCACGGCTACCAAGACGATGGCCTTCGCACGATGTGGCCTTACAGAGATTGGGTCATCAAGTCGTTCAATCGTAATCTGTCCTTTGATAAATTCGTAACATGGCAGTTGGCAGGAGATATGCTGCCCAATCCCAAGCGAGAGCATCTGATAGCGACGGCCTTCAATCGCAACCACCAACAAAGCCAAGAAGGAGGTATCGTACCACAAGAGTATTTTGTAGAATATGTAGCCGACCGTACCAATACTTTCGGCAAGGCGTTTTTGGGCTTGACAGTCGAATGTGCCCGCTGCCACGACCACAAATACGACCCGATTAGCCAGAAAGACTATTATTCTCTTTTTGCATTTTTCAATAATGTAAACGAATATGGTCAAATACCCTACAACGGTGAACCCAGCCCCAGCATCACGCTCCCCAAACCCGAAGCCGAAAAACAACTACGCTTTATCAAAACACAACTCGCCCAACTCGAAGCCAAGCGTTTGAAAGATAGTGAGGGGGTAGAAAATCGTTTTAATAAATGGCTCCATGAGGCCTCAAAAAACCCTAAGTCTGCCGTCATCAATCAATCAACAAACCTTATCATTGATGTACCTTTTGACTCCATGAGGATAGATTGGGTAGGAGAGAAAAAAGACCGTAAAAAGCCGATTTTCAAAAACTTGGCCAACGACACGATGCACCTCGAAACACAAGGCGACTTGGATTTTTTGCCGGTACGTGTCAAAAGCCCCCGTGGCAAAGGGGTGAGGCTGGTCGGTGAGAGTTTCTTACAAATGCGTGGTATCAACGGCTGGGGCAAATACGATAAATTGCCCAATATATCGGGCTTTTTTGAGCGAAATGAGCCTTTTACGGTTAGTTTGTGGGTGGGACTACTGGATCCCAAATTCATAGGCCCTCTGTTCAATCGAAATATGGGGCCGTTCAATGGTTTCAGAGGCTATCAATGCGAACGCCTCGAAGACGGAACACTCTCCTTCCAACTCAACAACGTTTGGCCGGACAATGCCATTGAATTTCATACAGACTTCAAACTAACCTCCAATCGCTGGACGCATATTACCATGACCTACGACGGGTCAAGTAAAGCAAGTGGACTCAAAGTGTATATTAATGGCCAAAAAGCCAAAGGAAAAGTGATCACCGATGGGTTGAGAGAAAGTATCGTATGGGGCAAAAATCGTACGTACTGGGGAGCAGGCGCACCCAACTTTGCCATAGGACAGCGGCATGATTACAACTACAAAGGCTACATGGTGGACGAACTCAAAGTTTATGCCCGCGAGCTTACACCGCTTGAAGTATTGAGCGAAGTAACCCGACAAGATGTAGCAGTACAAGCCCTTCAAACTCCTAAAGAAAAGCAATCAAAAACTCAAAAAGAGGCTTTATTTGAATATTTTATCAAAAATATAGATGAACCAAGCCGACAAATAGCCGCCCAAAAAAGACAACTGATAGAGGAAGAAACCAACATCTTGAACAAAGAAATAGACCTGATGGTGATGCGCGAACGCAAATACCCACGTAAGGCATACTTACTCAAACGCGGTGCTTATGATGCCCCCGACCAAGAAGTTACGCCCGATACCCCCGATGAGTTTTTCAAAATACCCAAAGACCTGCCGCGCAATCGCCTCGGTCTGGCACAATGGCTATTGCATGAGAAAAACCCACTTTTTGCCAGAGTTATCGTCAATCGAATGTGGCAGCGGTATTTTGGCAAAGGGCTGGTGGTATCGGCAGAGGATTTCGGCAATCAGGGCGACCTGCCTACGCATTTGGAGCTACTTGATCATTTGACTATCAAATTCCGAGAAAGCGGCTGGAATTATAAGCTGATGCAAAAGTATATCGTGATGTCGGCTACGTATAGGCAGTCGTCTGTATGTGATGACAAACTCCGCGAACTTGACCCCAACAATATACTGTATGCCCGTGGGCCGAGTTTTCGAATTTCTGCCGAGCAAGTTCGAGATGCAGCTTTGGCAGCCAGCGGCCTACTCAACCCCAAAATCGGGGGGCCAAGTGTGTATCCCTATCAGCCAGATGGTCTTTGGGAGGCATTGGCTACTCGTAATGCCGTCAAATACGTTCAAAATCATGGCGATTCACTATATCGAAGGAGTATGTACACGATATGGAAACGAAGCTCTCCCCCTCCCATGATGCTCAATTTTGACGCAGCCGAGCGGCATTTTTGTAGCGTGCGCCGCCAAAAAACCAGTACTCCGCTTCAAGCCTTAGTAACTCTCAACGACCCCCAGTTTATAGAAGCGGCAAGGGTATTGGCACAGCGAAATTTAGAGACTCAACCTAATGATTCGGATATGCGAGAAAATATAAAAAAGGTATTCATTGCTCTCATCTCTCGCCCTCCACGCACGAGCGAGGAGGCGGTATTGGAGCAATTATACAAGCAAGAGTTAACTGATTTCAAAAAGACACCCCAACGCGCCCGCGAGCTACTTTCAGTAGGTGAATATCCTCACAATGACCAACTTGATAAAGCACAACTCGCAGCTTTGACAATCGTAGCCAGTACCATAATGAATTTTGACGAGTTTGTCATCAAACGTTAGATTTATCATGAACGCATTACAAGAAACCGAACAACATATTCACGATCAAGTAAGCCGTCGAAATTTTCTGACCCGCACCAGTTTAGGTTTGGGTGCAGCGGCACTTTCGTCGCTTTTGGGTCATTCAGCCGAAGCGTCTAATAGTACTGGGGGGGCCTTGGGAAAGCCTCATTTTACCCCCAAAGTGAAACGGGTGATATACTTGCTTCAAAGTGGGGCACCTTCGCAGTTGGAACTTTTCGACTATAAGCCCCGCCTCGAAAAAATGTGGGGACAAAACCTGCCCGAATCGGTACGCAAAGGCCAGCGTCTTACCGGTATGACTGCCGGACAGAGTAGTTTTCCTTTGGCGGCTTCGGTTTATAAATTTGCCCAGCATGGCCAAAGTCGAATGTGGGTAAGTGAGTTGTTGCCTTATATTTCCAAAATTACCGACGAGGCTACGTTTATTCGCTCCATGCACACCGAAGCCATCAACCATGACCCTGCCGTTACGTTTTTCCAAACGGGCAGCCAGCAAGGAGGCCGGCCTTCTTTCGGGTCTTGGATAAGCTATGGCTTAGGGTCAGACAACCAAAACTTACCGTCGTTTGTAGTGTTGTTGTCAAAAGGCCGTGGAGGCGACCAGCCCTTGTATGCCAAACTCTGGTCCAATGGTTTTTTGCCGTCGGTACACCAAGGGGTGGTCTTTCGCTCTGGTCCAGATCCTGTATTTTACCTCAACAACCCTGCGGGTATTGACAAAACAAGCCGCCGTCGTATGCTCGATATACTGGCCAAGATGCACCAAGAGCAGTATAAAAACGTACTCGACCCCGAAATCAATAGCCGTATGGCACAGTACGAAATGGCTTATCGTATGCAGACCGCCGTACCCGAAACCCTCGACATCTCCAAAGAACCCGACTATATCTTTGACATGTATGGCCCCGAAGCGCGTAAACCTGGCACCTATGCGGCCAACTGCCTACTGGCCCGAAAATTAGCCGAAAAAGGAGTGAAATTTATCCAACTTTATCATCAAGGCTGGGACCAACACGGCAACCTCCCCAATGACATCAAAATCATGACCAAATCGGTGGATCAGCCTTCGGCGGCGTTGTTGCTGGATTTGAAACAGCGCGGGCTGCTCGAAGATACACTTATCATTTGGGGAGGAGAATTTGGACGTGGCTCATACTCCCAAGGCAAACTTACCAAAGAAAACTATGGCCGCGACCACCACCCTCGCTGCTTTACGATTTGGATGGCAGGAGGGGGTGTGAAAAAAGGCTACATTCACGGCGAAACCGACGATTTCAGCTACAATATTGTCCGCGACCCCGTTCATGTCCATGACTTTCAAGCCACCATTATGCACCTTTTAGGAATTGACCATGAGCAGCTTACGTTCAAGTTTCAAGGCCGTCGCTATCGCCTTACCGATGTACACGGCCAGGTAGTGAAGCCAATTTTGGCTTAGAGGTAGCCCCAAAAATTTAAGCCCTATTCTCCTGATACTTCGCAAGTATTGATTACATTCGTAACTAATTTGTCAAAAAAAACTTCTGTAAAAAAGACGATTGGCAAGGTTTTAGCCGTTAAGATTTGCAGCAAGTAGAATGTCGTCAAACCGTGGGGCTTATCATCAGAAAACACTACCTTCCTTTTTTTAAAGTTTGTACACTCATTGGTCTTATAGGCTTTGTGGAGGGTATTGAACGTAGGGTATTGGCACAAAGTCAGAGTTCGACACGCCGCCAAGCTCCTATAGATACCAATCGGAACAATCGGCAAGGCCGTAAACTTTTGTATTCCAACTGGGAAGACCGCCCCAGCAATCGCTATATTTATACACCTCCTCGCTCTTCGCTGTATCTGAAAGACCCCAAAAATCTGTCGAATGAGTTTCGGCTTGATTCTACCAAGCGAATGCAGGTTTTTGAACGAGTAGGCGATTCTAAATACACACCGCTCAACTACCGCAACCCTCTTACAATGAGCTATGAGGACTTCCAAAAACTCCAAAATAAGCGAGTAATAGACAACCTCCGTCGAGAGTATTCTTCCAAACAAGACGGCAAGGGGGCATTGGGAGCAAGAGGTTTGATGCCTAAACTGGAACTACCACCGGGATTAGATAGGATTTTTGGAAGTAATTTGGTGGATTTCAAACCCAATGGCTTTGTACTGCTGGATTTTGCCGTAGCGCATCGAAAAGACGATAACCCCGCCCTGCCGATTCGGATGCGAAATCAGACCAATTTTATCTTCAACGAACAAATCAATATTAATTTCAATGGAAAAATTGGCGAAAAATTAGGGCTTTTGACCAATTTTGACACTAAATCAAGTTTCAATTTTGAGAATCAACTAAAACTTGACTATCGCCCCGGAAACCTAAAACCTAATCTGCCCAACGTGCCGCAAGGGCTTGGTAACAGAGGTATGCCCAGTAGTTTGGGCGGAAATATGCCCGGTATGGGGGCTTTGCCCGTAGGAACACAAGAGTATATCCCCGAAAACGAAAACATCATTCAAGGAGTACAAGCCGGAAATGTAAACTGGCAGATACCGTCGCAGTTGATTCCGGGTGTACACAATCTATTTGGTGCCAAAGTGGATTTACGTTTTGGAAGGCTCTCCGCTACGCTGGTAGCCTCGCAGCAGCGGTCGCGGCAGCAATGTATCACGTTGCGCGGAGGAGTACAAAACAGACCTTTTGAGATTAGAGCCGATACTTATGACGAAAACCGCCATTTTTTCCTTTCGTATTTTTTTCGTGAAAACTACGAACGATGGCTTCAAAATCTTCCCATGATTACGTCTGGTGTTACGATTACTCGACTTGAAGTCTATGTAACCAACCGTACCAACAATACCGAAACCCTGCGCAATTTTGTAGGCTTCTCTGACTTAGGTGAAAGCAAACCCGTCAATCGTGAAAACCCCAATTTACAGCCCATTGTAGCCAATAGACCTGTTGATAATAGAAACAACGGACTATTTCAAAAAGTAACCAACGACGACGAACTCCGCCAAGCAGACCGTACCAGTTTTGCCCTTGATGGTCGCTACAATCTCCGCCGAGGCGACGACTACGACCTACTGCGAGGAGCGCGCCGGCTGACTGAACGTGAGTACAAATTTCACCCCGAACTGGGCTACGTATCTTTGCTCACCCCCTTACGCAATGATGAGATTTTGGCTGTAGCCTACGAATATACGCTCAATGGCCAACGCTTCAAAGTAGGCGAACTGACCGAAGATTATGCCTCCAGACGCGAAGACGAGGTATTGGTACTGAAACTTTTGCGCTCCTCTACTATTCGTAACAACACCCGCCATCCGATGTGGGGGCTGATGATGAAAAATATATATTCGCTCAATACCACCCAAATCAGCAAACAAAACTTTCAACTACGTATCATCTACAAAGATGACCTCACCGGCATAGACAACCCCAACTTGCAAGAGGGCAATTTGGCCAATATCCCGCTCTTGCGTATCATGGGCTTAGACCGACTCAACCCCCTCAACGACCCCGTACTCGATGCACAACGCCGCCCCATCGGCGACGGCAATTTTGATTTTGTAGAGGGTATCACAGTGGACAGTCGCTTTGGGCGCATCATTTTTCCTGTATTGGAGCCTTTCGGAAGTCATTTGTCAAAACAGATAGATGATGAAATAGTACGCAACAAGTATGTTTTCAACGAACTCTATACCACTACCCAAATTGACGCTCAACAAATCCCCGAAAGAAATAAGTTTTTTTTGAAAGGCTCATTTCAGGGTGCCATGGGTGGGTCGAGTGTACAATTACCCTTTGGGGTAGCCGAAAACTCAGTGATAGTACGCGCTGGAGGAGTACAACTCCAACCCGGCATTGACTACATGGTAGAAGGTCAAATCGGTCAGGTACGTATCACCAATGAAAGCGTTAGCAATTCAGGACGTGATATTGAAATATGCTACGAGCAGCCCGATTTGTTCCAAAACCAAATCAGAACCCTTCTCGGTACACGTCTTAGCTACATAGCCAGCCGAAACTTGCAAATAGGTATGACGGCCATGCGCCTGCGCGAAACTCCTCCCGGCTTTCTGACACGCGCCGCCCTCGGCAACGACCCTGTGAGCAACAGCATCATTGGGGCAGATATAACTTACCGAAAAGAATCACAATTTTTGACCCGTCTGCTCGATAAACTCCCTCTTTTGCAGACCAAAGAACCTTCGAGTGTACAGTTTCAAGCAGAGGTAGCACAGTCTTTTGCGGGGCTTCACCCCCAAGTACGCGACCGTATTTTCATAGATGACTTCGAGGCGGCTCGTACACAGTTTGACCTCACACGCCAGCCCAACCGTTGGCGGCTGGGAGCTACCCCGCAGCAATTCCCCCAAGGCTCACCCACCAACCCGCTCGAATACGCCTACCGGCGCGCCAAGATGTCGGCGTATTCGATTGACCCTTCGTTTTCGCCTACGGCACAAGCTGGCTTACGACAGCGTCCTACCAATATCAGTAATGATGTTTTTAATAATTTCTACGAACGCCTCTTCCAACCCCAAGATATTTTTCCGGGTCGTGGATTGAATTTGGTCAATCTGCCCGAAAATACCCTCGATGTGGCCTATTTCCCACACGAGCGTGGTATGTACAACTATAACCCCAACCTCGACCCCGACGGGCGGCTTCTCAATCCTCGTCGAAATTTTGGGGCTATCACACGGGCCATAGGCTCTGATGTGGACTTCGACAATGCTAACGTCGAAATCTTAGAGTTTTGGCTCATGGATCCATTCAAAGAAGGTCCCAACGGTGTTGTACGTGATGGATTCTTCAACCGAAACAATACTACGGGCGGGAAATTGTACTTCAATTTGGGAGAAATCTCTGAAGATGTAATGAAAAATGGCCGCTTTGACTTTGAAAATGGCTTGCCTACTACCGAAAAACGCCCTGTGGCCATAAGCCCTTCCGAGCCTGCCAATGTAGCCCAATCGGCTTGGGGATTTAGTACCCGCCAACAATACATCATTAATGCTTTCACCAACGAACCCGGTGCCAGACAAAAACAAGACATCGGCCTCGACGGATTGAGCAATGCAGAGGAGAGAGAGTTTTTCAGAGATTATTTACAAAGCTTACCTGCCAACCTCAAAGAATCGGCTCGTCGGGAAATAGTCAATGACCCCTCCGGCGATGACTTCGAGTTTTATTTCAGCCCAAAAGCCGACAGTGCCAACAAAAAAATCGTAGAACGTTACAAGAATTTTATGGGAATGGAAAACAACACCCCGGAATTTGAACGTAACTTCGACATAACACCGGCAGCTACCAACCTCCCTGATTCGGAAGACCTCAACATTGACAATACCATCAACGACCAAGAAGCCTACTACGAGTACGAACTTGACCTCAAACCCGGTCAGTTGGAAGTAGGCAAACCTTACATCATTGATAAAGTAACCGTACCCAACGGCAGCGGCGATGCCATCAACTGGTATTTGTTTCGGGTACCGGTGCGCGAATTTTCTCGCAAAGTGGGCAATATCAACGGCTTCAAGTCTATTCGATTTATCCGAATGTACATGACCGACTGGGAGCAGCCGGTAGTATTGCGTTTTGCCCAACTGCAAATGGTCGCTACTCAATATCGTAAATTTACAGGCGATCTCAACGCCCGCGGCTTGCAAGAAGTACCAGAGCCTTATGATGCACAGTTTCAAGTAGCTACGGTCAGCGTCGAAGAAAATAGCTCCCCTTCGACGACCGGGGGACGCAAATACATTTATGCTGTGCCGCCGGGTTTTCAGCGTGATATAGATTTTACGTCGCCTATCCAACGTCCTCTTAATGAGCAATCTATGAGCCTTTGCGTAACCAACCTCCGCGATGGTGATTCGAGGGCGGCATTCAAAAACGTTACCAGCTTGAATCTTTTGTTCCGCAAAAGACTCAAAATGTTTGTACATACACACAACGATGCCGACGAAGACGGGGCGGTTTCGGCCTTTTTGAGAGTCGGTACCGATGTTTCGGAACATTACTACGAAATCGAAGTAACCAACCTTCGTGCTACGCGCCCCAACCGTAATGCACCCGAAGAAGTATGGCCGCAAGAAAATGAAATAGATGTACCTATTCAATGGCTCGTAGAGGCCAAATCGGAGCGAGACCGCCAAGCCAACCCTGCTTATACGATACCTTACACTATCACCAAAACAGACGAACTGGGGCGAGTGTATCGAATCACCGTAACGGGGCGGCCCGATTTGAGCAATATCATGATCATCATGATCGGTATGCGAAATCCTCGCTCGCCTGACCAAGAACCCAAGAGTTTCTGTATTTGGGTAAATGAACTTCACGTTCAAGGGTTTGATAATCAATCAGGCACAGCGGCTATTGCCCGTGCCGATTTGAAATTGGCCGATTTTGCTACGGTACAATTGTCGGGTAAGCTCACCACCTTTGGTTTTGGAGGGGTACAGCAAAAATTGGCCGATCGCTCTCGCGACAATACCCGCGAGCTGAGCATTTCGTCGGCTATTCAGTTGGACAAACTGCTCCCCGAAAAATGGGGCTTCAGGATTCCGCTCTATGTCAATTATGATTTGCGCGACGTAAAACCCCATTTCAATCCATTCGACCCCGATACGCCGTTACGGACTTCGCTCGAAAATTATGCAGAAAATGACCCGCGAAGGGCATTGCTCGAAGGGGCTGCTACCGAAAAAGCCGAGCGAAAAGGTTTTAACTTCTCCAATGTTCGCAAAACTAAAACCAATCCCACGGCCAAAAGACATTTTTGGGATTTTGAAAACTTTGCCTTCACGTATGCCTTCAATGAGCAAACGCGCCGCAGTAGCATGATAGCCGACTTTACACAGCGTCAATATCGCGGTGGGATTGTATATCAGTATGGTTTTCCACAGCGTGAGTGGCGGCCTTTCCGCAATCTCAAAACTTTGGATAACTCCTATTTTGAACTACTCAAAAACTTCAACCTTTCGATATTGCCTACCCAAATTGCCGTCAGATTTGATGCCGACCGTAGTTTTGTGCGGACTCAATTCAGAAGTGCAGAGCTTACCGGAGCTGGGCAGGCACCGTTGTTTGAAAAATTTTTCATGCTCAATCGAGCCTATGACCTTTCTTGGAACCTGACTAAAAGTGTAGTTCTGACTTACAGTGCCATGGCCAATGCCGTTGTGGACGAACCCATCGGCGACATCAATACCCAAGCTAAACAAGATTCTATTTGGCGCAATTTTCTACGGCTGGGTCGAATGAAGAACTTTGACCAAAAAGTCAGGCTGACCTACCGCCTACCCCTCGACCGCATTCCGCTCCTCGATTGGATGACTGCCGACTACAACCACAACATCGGCTATCAATACCAAGCCAATGCGCTGGGTATCAGCGATACCCTCGGTATAGAGTTTGGTAATGTCGTCAGAAACAGTCTTGATAGAGGTATCAGAGGCAAGGTAGATTTTGTCAAACTTTACAACAAACTGCGCTACTTACGCTTTGCAAATTCACCTTCGCCTCCCCGCAAAAACTACGCCCGTAGCCCCGGCGATGACGAGGAAATCAGTAGAGAACCAAGTAAAGTACTCAAAAACTTGACACGCCTTCTGATGACCGTCAGAGGGATAGACGTGGACTATACTCGCCAAGAAACTACCACCTTGCCCGGTTTCTTGCCTGCTACACCTCGTTTCTTTGGTCAAGATGTCATCAATGCCCCCGGACTGCCCTTTATTTTTGGAAGCCAAGACCGCACGATTCACTACAGGGCTGCGGCCAACGGCTGGATTTCGCCAAGTACCCAACTCAATATGCCCTTTATGCAAACGCTCAATCGGACGTTTCGCATGAATACACGCTTAGAGCCTTTCAAGGATTTCAGAATACAAATCGAAGCAAGGCTCACCCGTGGCGACGAATACAGAGAGTTTTATCGCCCTGCCGAGCCGGGAGGCGATTTCATCGTCCAAAGTCCCATCCGTAATGGCAACTTCCAAATGTCGTTTATGTCTTTCCGAACGGCTTTTGCCAAAATCAACCGCGACAATACGTCCCCTATCTTCGACCGTTTCAGGGCTAATCGGGAGATTGTCCTCGAACGCCTGATGAATATTCAGCGCGCTCGCCCCGACTACAATGGAGGCGAATATACCCTCAATTCCCAAGATGTGTTGATAGCAGCCTTTTTTGCTGCCTACAATGGCAAAGACCCCAACGAGGTACGTCTGAATCCTTTCTTAGGCTTCCCGCTCCCCAACTGGCGTGTGGACTACAGCGGCCTCTCTCAAGTCGAAGGCTTCAAGAAAATTTTTAGTTCGTTTTCGCTCGAACATAGCTATCAATCCACCTACAGTGTGGGCAATTTCACCTCATCGCTCGACTATCCGGCACTATTTGTAAACCTTGCAGTTCAGAATTATCCGCTGGCGTTGCTACCCGGCGACAACGGTCAGTTTACACCTGTTTTTGTGATGAGTACGATTTCGATGTCAGAGAAGTTTGCCCCGTTGATTGGGTTTCGCGCCCGAACCCAAAGCCGAATAGATATGCGTTTTTCGTATAATCAAAGCCGCGATGTAGCCCTCAACCTTTCCAACTCGCAAGTAGCCGAAAATTTCAGTAGGGATATTACGGCTTCCATAGGCTTCACACGCAACAATGTGCGTATTCCTTTCCGCATCAACGGTGAGTACAAAAAACTCAAAAACGACCTCATGTTTCAATTTAATTTCACAATTCGGGACAATCGCCTGATTCAACGAAGATTTGACGAACCGCCCACCGCCGTAACGGGCAACTACAACCTTCAAGTACGGCCACAGGTCAATTACACAGTAAGCAAATTGTGGAATATACAAATCTATGTGGACCACAATTTCAACAATCCGTATGTACTCAATGTATTTAGAAGAACGGTAACACAAGGAGGAGTACAAGTACGATTCAATATCGCCGAGCTATAATCAAAATCCATATTTCACTCCTGCACCTACACCCAGAAGTTGTGGACGAGCCTCCAAGAGCGCGTCGGAAGCTGTATGCGACCCCAACGCCCGCTGGTAGTTGCCAGTCAAAGTGGCACTTAGTCGAGTATTGAGCCGATATTGCATACGCAAACCCGCCGACGACGAAAATGAAAGGGTACGATAAGGACTTTCGGAGCCTTTGAGGGTCAATGTTTTTTCTTGGCCTGTTTCAAAACGATTGCTCAAAAACAAATTGTTGATGATACCCCCCAATAGCCATAGCGAAAACCGACGTTTGGGTTTGGTCATGGCATACCCTACTTGTGCCGGAATTTGAAGATACTGAAATGAGTTTTGGGTAGATTGAAGAGTCGGAAAAGATTGAATTTGGGCTTTGTCGCTGTTGATTGTAGCCAAACTGTACCTTTGAGCGTAGGTTTCGTGGTAGCGCATAGCCGTTTCAAGATTGTTGACATAGCTATTGGTGAATACATCGAAGCCGCTGATTGATTCATACACCGAATTTCCCTGAAGATAATGGAGGCCAGTTTCGACCGACCACCGCTGCGACCATTGTATTCCTCCATTCCATTGCAAAGCGTAGGAAGCCGCTGCGCGGTTGTTGTGGAGGGGTTCGGAGGGTATTGCTAATCGTGCCGTACCGCTCATATTTTGTGCCAATGCCCCCACCGAGGGCGAGAGTAATAACCCAGCATTGTAGGCAGAAGGCATGATACCTACAGAAGCCCAATACTGCTTTGTGTTGGTGCTTTTTGACTGTATTTCAGTACTTTCTTGTTTAGGCAATGCTACCCACGGTATTTTCTCTGTAACTCCACGGAGTGGCTGCCATTCTTTGATTTCTAAGGGCATCAGTGAGGCAGTAGTTTCTCTTTGATTCGGCAATACTGCCGCCGTCAAATTTACGTTTACCTCGAAAGTCGGTTGGTTGGCACTTGTATTTTGATAAACAAATGAGGGAGCATTGTCGTCAGTTAAAAAGACTATATTGAGTTGATTTGAGTTGGAGGGAGTTAAAACATATTTTTTCCTTACGAAGCTACTTTCATCAGAAGGAATGGCTGCGGTAGGTGAAAATTGTTTCTTTTGGGTTGGATTTTTTTCTTGAAAATCGTTTTGACGCGACATCACAAGCGATTTATTCGAGCGACTTATTTCGTTTTGAGGTTTTTCCGATGATCGCTTTGCCAAGAAGCCTTTTTTCGTTTTTTCCAAAGGCTTATTTTCATTTTCTGTTGCATTACCTACTGACGACAACTTTTGTGAGTGCGGAAGGTCTATTTTATTTGAGAAATAATACCCTACCCCAATCAATACACTCGCTGCTGCTACCCAACGAACACGCTGCCAAAACAAAAATAAGAAAGGTGGTTTTTCTTGTTCTTTATTGTCTAAAGCCGCTTCTACACGCTCCCACACCCTGTCGGGGGGAGTTTGGGTAGCGTCGTCAAAAGCGCGTCGCCATTGGGCTTCAAAATGGGAGTCATCAATTGGTTTCATGGTCTATGTCATCTTTTTTCGTGGATTAAAATCTTCATTTGCAAAAGTTTTTTGGCGCGAGCATACTGTGATTTGGACGTACCCTCCGAAATCCCCAACAACTCGGCAATTTCGTTGTGCTGATACCCCTCGATAGCATACATATTGAACACCGACCGACACCCCATAGGTAACTGACGTATCATGTCTAACAGTTGTTCGTGATGCAAGCCAGATAATAAATCTTCATTGTCCAAAACCACATCGGCATAATCTTCTGCATCGGCTTGTTGCAAATAATCTTTCTCTTTGCGTATGTGCGATATGGCGGTATTGACTACTATGCGCTTGACCCATGCCTCAAGGGAGTTATCATTTCTGAAAGTATGTATTTGAGTAAAAACTTTCACAAAAGCATCTTGAAGAATATCTTCAGCCTCAAAAGTAGTGCGAGCATAACGCTGACAAACGACAAACATCTTGCCTGCAAAACGCTGATACAACGTTCGCTGGGCAATACGGTCTTTGTTTCGACACCCTTCTACTAAGGTTTGCTCATCTTTCATGAAAGTAGTACTCAACTATGGACGCATCTATAACAAAGAAAGTTGGAAATGAATTGTTGCATTTCCAACTTTCAGAATGGTTTGACGCTATAAACGCTAACCGAAAAAAAATGGGGGCATTGTTGCGATGGGAGTAGGGTCAATATACCCTCCCCCAAGTTTATTTGCTTCTTATATCCGCAATTATCGAAAGAGCCGAGGCTACGCGCTGCTCCAATGCCGACCAATCGCGTGTATTCAGAATTTCGGGAGTAAGTAGTTTTGAGCCGATACCGACGGCATCAGCCCCTGCCCCAAACCACTTCTGAAGGCTTTCTTGGGTAGGCTCAACTCCCCCCGTTACCATGACGGTAGTCCACGGCATGGGGGCTTTGATAGCTTTTACGAAAGCTGGGCCGAGGGTATCGCCCGGGAAGAGTTTGACTACCTCTACCCCAGAGGCTTCGGCCTGAGAGATTTCGGTGAGGGTAGCACAGCCCGGAAGATAGGCTATTTTGCGGAGGTTGCAGACTTTGGCCACCTCTGCATTGAAGCTGGGACTTACCACAAAATTGGCCCCCAATTGCAAGTACAATGCTGCGGTAGCAGGGTCTATCACTGTACCTACACCCAAAATCAAGTCAGGGCAGTCTTTCTGGGAGCGTTTTATCAAATCGCCGAAAAGTTCGTGGGCAAAATCCCCTCGATTGGTCAGCTCAAACAGGCGAATCCCCGCTCGATAGCAGGCTTTGAGTACTTCGTGGCAGGTTTCCAAATCGTTGCTGCTATACAATGGTACTAAAGGGACATTTTGAAGGGTTTGATATACCTGAAGGCGAGAAAAACGAGCCATAATGCAATATGGGTTTGAAGGTTTGTGTATTTCTTGAACAAATTACGGTAAGTTTTTGGTTATTACATCAAAAAAATACCGCTAAAACGTATGATCACTATCGTAGTGGGGACCAACCGCCCTCGCTCCAAATCAAAACAAGTAGCTATTCTATATCAAAAACTTCTTGCCGAGCTTTTTACCGAAAGCCAAATTTTAGATTTGGCCGATTTGCCTGCAGATTTTGCTCGGTCAGCCTTATACGAAAATAATGGCAAAAACGAAATCTTCAATCGGTATCGCCAGATGATGCGCGATTCTGACAAATTTGTTTTTGTCGTGCCAGAATACAATGGCTCTTTTCCTGGGGCACTCAAAGTGTTTATTGATGGTTTGGGCTACCCAAGCGAGCTACTTCACAAAAAGGCGGCATTGGTAGGTATATCCGATGGCGTGCAAGGGGGAGCGTTGGCACTTAGCCATTTAATGGATATTTTTAGTTACTTGGGTATGAATGTGTTGGCACAAAGAGTGAAAATTCCGTTTATGAAGAAAAATTTTGTAGAGGGAGAAATCAAAGATGAACTTATCAAAAAATTGATACACGAACAGGCAGCTTTATTGGTCAGATTTTAAGACTCCCTCTAAAAAAACGGGGAATATCGTCAGATATTCCCCGTAACGTTACTAAACAAAAAAAATCAAATTTTTCTTACTTTAGTGGCATTTAAGCCTTTTTTTCCTTCTACTACTTCGTACTCTACACGGTCTTTTTCGCGAATGACTACACCGCCCAAGCCCGTTACGTGTACAAAAATCTCTTTTTCTGAATCATCATCTATAATAAACCCAAACCCCTTGGCTTCATTAAAGAATTTTACTGTTCCTGTCTGCATTGTACTACAAAAATTAAAAAATGAAAAATAAAAAATGATGCTAAAGTATTCATAATCAACAATATAAAAAAGTATTGGTATGATTCGTTTTGGACAAACCTCCAATACATTGACTGTTGAATAGATACTGACAACAACTGTAGAGTAGTTGAACAAATGAAATTTTAGCAAACCTTAAACAAAAGTATAAAATAAATGTTACAAGTCAAGTTATATTTGTTGTTGATATAGGTCTTGACATCAAATATACGATTGACTATATTCGTTCAATTAACTTTGCTTTATGGTTATGAATCGTTTACGCTACTTTGTTGAAAATCAAATTTTTGGCGTTTGTTCTCGCTTGGGCGAAGTTTTGAATATTTCGGCCAGTAGTATCAGGTTGTATTTTATTTATGCTTCCTTTCTTACTTTTGGCTCGCCCGTCATCATTTATTTGGTGATGGCCTTTTGGATGGAAATAGGCAAGCATCTCCGCCGACACAACAGCCCCACCATTTGGGAGTTTTAGTCCAATTTACTTCTTAAAAATGCTTTGACCACATCCAGCCCTCTATGAAAATGGCGATTGTTGGGAATGATGAGGTCTGCTTCTGCCTTAGAGGGTTTGATGTATTGCTCGTAGGTAGGAAATACATGGTTTTCCCAGCGGTAGAGTACGTCGGTGAGGTCATAGCCGCGCTCTACTTGGTCGCGTATGATGCGCCGCTTGAGCTTGATATGCTCTTTGGCATCAATGAAAATCTTGAGGTCGAGCAGCTCGGCTATTTCCTTGAAATAAAACACAAAGATACCTTCTACAACGATGATAGGTCGTGGCTCGAAGGTAAGCATTTGGGGTATGATATTGGGGTTATTGAAGGTATATTCGCGTTGTTGTACGGCATTGCCTTCGCGAAGTTGAATGATATGATCGGCATAAAGGCGGTGGTTGATGGCTTGCGGTAAATCAAAGTTGTGCACTCCATTTTCATCTACGGGCACTTCGTGTCGTGCTTTGTAATAATGGTCTTGCGAAATCAAACAGA
The DNA here is from genome assembly GCA_046294665.1 of Runella sp. Lineage (GTDB taxonomy): Bacteria > Bacteroidota > Bacteroidia > Cytophagales > Spirosomataceae > Runella. The sequence continues at coordinate 19,483 of JBKBKL010000011.1, read as the reverse complement.
TTTCATTTTCTGTAAATGCCCCCATGAGGCTGTTTAAAAAAAAGGTTTTACCTGAGGCACTTCCCCCCGTGATACCGACTATAAAAGGTTTTTTCATGGCGTAAAATTAAGAGATAGCGGTTAAATCGCGTACTTATGGCATTGATTTTGCACAAAACCCTGCAATAATTCGTTAGTTTTGCACTACCATCAAGTTTATACTTTTCCGACTTCTCATGAACTGGCCATTATTTCGATGTTGTTGATGATGTATCGCCGTGTTTGATGCCTCTCTTTTTTTATTATTCAAATCAACAACAGTTCATACCATGACTCAACCCCTCAAGATTTATAATTCTCTCTCGCGCCAAAAAGAATTGTTTACGCCCGTCAATCCGCCTTATGTGGGTATGTATGTGTGCGGCCCTACAGTCTATAACTACGTGCATTTGGGCAATCTGCGTACTTTTCTGACTTTCGATACGCTGTTTCGATACCTTACCCATATCGGCTATAAAGTACGCTATGTACGCAATATCACAGATGTAGGCCACTTAGTAGGCGATGGCGACGAAGGCGAAGACAAAATAGGACGTATGGCCAAGCTCGAACAACTCGAACCTATGGAGATCGTCCAACGATACACCAATGATTTTCATCAAGTACTCGACCAGCTCAATTTCCTCCCGCCCAGTATAGAGCCTACTGCTACAGGGCATTTGATAGAGCAAATCGAAGCCGTGAAAGAGCTGATAGAAAAAGGCTTGGCTTATGAGTCGAATGGAAGTGTGTATTTTGATATAGAAAAATACAACGCCCAAGGACACCACTACGGCCAACTTTCGGGGCGTAAACTCGACGAACTCCTCACCGAAACCCGTGAGTTGGAAGGGACTGCCGAAAAGCGAAATCCGCTTGATTTTGCACTTTGGAAGCGTGCCGCCCCCGAACATATCATGCAATGGAAATCGCCGTGGGGCATGGGTTTTCCGGGCTGGCATTTGGAGTGTACCTGCATGAGTAGCAAGTATTTGGGAACCCAATTTGATATTCACGGAGGCGGCATGGACTTGAAGTTTCCGCACCATGAGTGTGAAATAGCTCAAGGAACAGGACTTAACGGAGTCAATCCCGTTAAATATTGGATGCACTCCAATATGCTGACAGTAAACGGCCAAAAAATGTCGAAATCGTTGGGTAATTCATTTTTGCCCAGCGAGCTTTTTGCCGGCAACCACCCTTTGCTGGAGCAGGCTTACAGCCCCATGACATTGCGTTTTTTTATGCTGCAAGCGCATTACAGAAGTACGCTTGACTTTTCAAACGAAGCACTCAAAGGAGCTCAAAAAGCCTATAAAAGAGTGATGAACGGACTAAAGGCAATCAAAAGTATGTCCTACATCGCTACGGAAATAGGAGGCAATACAACCGAAAATGGCCTAATCGTAACGACACCGGGCGTGGAGATTGACCATAAAAAGGTAGCCGACATCGAAAAATCGGTACAGGCGTTTTATGATGCCATGAACGACGACCTCAATACGGCCGTTGCCGTAGCCCAACTTTTCAATCTATTGAAATATATCAATATGCTGTATCTCAATCAAATACAGCCTGCAACATTGGGAGAAGAAGGGTTCGGTATGCTCAAAAATCATTTTATTCTCTTTGTGGAAGAACTGCTGGGGCTTCGTGAAGAAAAAACAGACTCTGACGCGGTGATTGTGGGTATGCTCGAATTGTACCGCGAGTATAAAGCCGCCCAGCAGTACGATAAGGTAGATCAAATCAGGGCCTATTTTAAAGCCCAAAACTTGGTAATCAGGGATATGAAGCACCGAATAGACTGGGCGTATGAAGAATAAAAACTCAAACCATTGAAATCATGCAAAAACGTCGTTCGTTTATAGGCTATTTTTTGCTTGGAGTAGGGATATTGGCAGGAGGGTTGTATGTTGCACGTCCTTTTTTGACACCACCTCCTGAAGAAAATACTCCTACAAACTCAACCGTCGAAGCCCCTTCCAATGGCATTTCTAAAGAAGGGGAGGTGGTGTTTTTCCGCAATGGGCAACGGCTACGGAAAATAGATGTAGAAATAGCCGAAAACCCTGACGAACAAGCCAAAGGGCTGATGTTTCGGCCTTATTTGGCCGATTCGGTCGGTATGCTTTTTATCTTCCCGCAAGCAGCTCCACAGTCTTTTTGGATGAAAAATACCATGATTCCGCTCGACATTATCTATGCCGATCAAAACAAGAAAATTGTTTCTATCCAAAAAAATGCAAAACCGTATTCGGAGGAAAATCTTCCCTCTTTGGCTGATGCCCAATACGTAGTGGAAGTAGTAGGCGGCTACTGCGACAAATACGACATTCGTGTAGGAGACTACATTGCTTTTTGAGGTGTAGCGGCAGCAAAGCAATATTTGGCGCAAAATTTGCGTATTATTGTTTTGTAAAATTTGCCAAAAATCCGATGAAGTATCTGATATTGTGGGGATTAGTACTGGGGTGGAGTATAGGTCTTAGGGCCAATCACTTCATCGGAGGGGATTTGAGTTTACAAAAACGCGGTAGTAACCCCGGTGCCTATACCATATCGCTTACCATCATCTACGATGATTTGCTCAATACTACCGACGAAAAAACATTCGTATCTGTTTTTCGCAAAAGCAATCATGTACGTATAGAAGACTTTACGCTTACTCGTGTGGCATTGGAGGCATTGCCTTTTACGAATGGGCGTTGTGTGGCTACTCCTGCCAATGCCCGCATCACGCTTGCGCGTTATACCGCCGACGTAACCCTCTCTCCTACACTTTACAATGCCCCCGAAGGCTATTATTTGGCTTGGGAGGAATGTTGTCGAAACCGAAACGTTCAAAATATACAAAACCCCAGCAGGGTAGGTATTGTGTTTTATGCCGAAATACCTCCAGTGAGTACCGTCAATAGTTCGCCACAATTCAAAACCCCCGAAATACGATACGTTTGTGTGGGCAAAAGTTTTGAGGCTGATTTTGGAGCTACCGATGCTGACGGCGACCAACTGCGCTACTCGCTCGTTACGCCTCTGATAGGCTCTACCGACGGCGGGGGGACATTTCCCGCCAAAGCACAACCTGGCCCCTATACCCGTGCCGCTTGGCAAGTAGGTTTTGATAGTACTCAAGCTATTAAAGGTTTGCCTTCATTACATATCAACTCCTCCACAGGCCAAATAAGGGTAAAGGCCTCCGAGATTGGTATTTTTGCCTTTGCCGTGAGGTGTGAAGAATGGCGTGGAGGTGTCAAAATAGGAGAAGTACGACGTGAGTTTGTAGTACGTGTGGTGGATTGTAAAAGTCAGATACCCCCACCAGCGATTATCGAAGTCAAGCAGCCTTCACCCACAGTTACGACTCAAATCGCCTCCAACGGCCATACACAATCAGTAGGGCTTTGTCGGGGTGATTCGGTCATACTCAAAGCCGAAAATGAAAGCCCCGAATGGGCTTATGAATGGCAGCGCGATGGTCAAAGGCTATCAAACGCTCAAAATATAACTTTGGTAGCTCGACAATCCGGAAATTATACCCTAATTAAGCGATACGCTCAAAGCTGTGGCCGTGAAGATTCGACTTCTGCCCAAACGAGCGTTAGCCTGAAAGTAAGTCCGGAGGTACGAATTACATCGAGTCGTCGTTTACCGCTTTGTGATAACGACAGCACGGAGTTAAGCATCAACATCACTACAAAGTCTGTCGAATGGCGACGTAACGGGCAGTTTATCGAAAACCCAACAATCCCTCTAACGGTCTTTGTCCCTGGAGTGTACAGTGTCGTAGCTACTGATGAAATCACTCGGTGTAGTGCTAAAGATAGTATCTTAGTGAGGATAGTGCCATCGCCACCAGCTACTATCAATATCGTAGGAACTCCCATTTTTTGTTCTAATGACTCTACCAAATTGACTACTCCCAAAAACAATCGCTACGATTATGTTTGGTTTTTGGGAGATGTTCCGTTGGTACGGGCAGTAGGGCATGAGTTTTATCCTCAAAAATCAGGCAAATATGCAGTTGTGGTAGTGGACACTGCTACCAAATGTAGTACAATGTCGCCTGTGATAGACATAGTAGTCAAAACCTCTCCGGTGGTAGTATTTGATTCTATCCCGCCTCTTTGTACTTCTGGGCTACAAGCTATTTCGTTGGTAGCCAATCCTTCAGGTGGGATTTTTGAGGGAAGAGGAGTCGTGGGGGCAAGGTTTGTTTCTCAAAATCTACCAGCAGGTACATATCCTGTTTCTTACACTTATACCAATGCAGAAGGGTGTAAGGCTACCGCAAAGCAAAACATCAAAATCTCGCCTCCTCCTCGTTTTGAATTACCTCGTGAGTTGGTCATATTGCGGGGTGATAGTATTCAAATTCGCACGTCTATACCCCAAGAGGCATCCATTAGTTGGTTTCCGAGTATAGGACTCAACAATCCCCGTTCGCCTCGCCCTAAGGCAAGTCCTGATCGTACCACCACGTACCGCGCCACATTGCGAACGCCGCAAGGCTGCACTGCCGAAAGTGAAATCACAATACGGGTCATTCATTTGGTGATTCCGAATGGGTTTACTCCTAATGGTGACGGCTTCAACGACACGTGGGTGATAGAAGGCATCGAAGAATACCCCCATTGTGTGATTGAGGTTTTCAACCGTTGGGGGAATTTAGTGTTCAAAAGCGAGGGCTATAAAGACCCATGGGAAGGGCGGTACAATGGCGAGTGGGTATCTGTGGGTACGTATTACTACCAAATTTATTTGAGGCAATTTGAACTTAAACTAACAGGAAGTTTGAACATACTCCGCTGACCCCTAACGTGCTTCTTCGACAATAGAACTACTCAATCGTAGCAATTCGATTTCGTTGATTTTGACACCGAAGGCTGCTTCTATCAAGCGCGATTCAGTAGCGACGGCATTGCGTTGGGCCTCGCGAAATTCGATAGGGGTGGAGTTGCCATATTTGTATCGTTCAAAAGCTAACTCTACGTTTTGGCGAGCTATTTTGAGGTTTTTTTCTTCTGTTTCAAACAACTGAATACTATTAAGGTAATTGTTGTAAGTTCTCTGCAACTGGCTCATAAGTTGAACTTTTAGGTCATTTTCTTGATGCTCTGCTATAGTGATGGCAATTTTGGCATTTTGCTCACGGCGGCGTTGGTTTAAACCGTCATAAATAGGTACTGAAATCCTTGCGCCGTAGCTAAATACGCTGCTACTTCCTTTTTGAGCCCCAAAACCAGCTTCGTTGTTGAAGGTATTGTAGTTGTAGCCTCCCAAAATATCTCCACGAGGCATACGAACAGAGCGTACTTCTTTTTCGTTGATTTTGGTCAGTGCAATATTTTGAGAAGCTGCTAATAAGTCAGGATTGGCACGCTTCATTTTTTCTTGAAGCTGACTCAAATTGAGGTCTTTGCGAAATATAATGCTATCGGCTACCGAAAAATGCTCATTCAAATCTCTCAACATCAGCGCATTGAGATTGACTTTGGCATTTTCTATCACTTGTTCTTGTGCCAATACAGCGGCTTGATCTTGATTGAAATCTACTTGGGCAGCCAAATATTCTGACTTGGAGGTAGTTCCTACTTCGTAATTGGCTTGTGCCAGGTCTTGGCGAGTACTAGAAATTTCGAGGGCATTTTTGAGGGCTTTGAGCCGTTGTTGTTGTCGTATGATTTCATAATAAGCTGCACACACTTCGGCCACTGTATTTTGAATGGCTACCTGTACATTGGTTTTGCCGAGGCGTTCGATTTCGCGTAGTCGTTCAGCGGCGGCAAACATTCCGAAACCGTCAAAAACAGTCCAAACCAACGATAGCCCTGCGGAATTGTTGCGGTTGTTTACACCACTTTGCACCAATGGAGGGCGAATGTCGTTGAAAAATTTCTGATTGATACTATTATTGGTAAAATTTTGCTGTGCTTGGGCATTGATGATAGGTAACATACCTGCATTGCCGCGCGTATTATCATTTTTGGCGATTTCTTCACGGCTTCTGGCTATTTTCACTTGATAATTTCTCTCCAGAGCCTGCGAAATGGCCTCATCGAGTGTGAGCATTTGTTGAGAAAACACTTGAAGACTATCAAGAAAAATGACCAAAAACAAAAGAAAAAAATATTTCATAAAACAAAAATGTGGTAGTTTGGCTTGCATTTTATTTCAAAAATAGTCTATTAAACGTAGTTTTAGCCATATAATAAATACCTTCAAGATGAAAAACTACTTTTACGCGCTATTCGCCACTTTTTTAGCGGCTTGCTCAAACCAAAAAGAAGTGGATTTGATTGTGTACAATGCTACCGTTTATACAGTGGATTCAACTTTCTCCAAAGCTACCGCTTTTGCTGTCAAGAATGGGGCTTTCGTAGCCGTTGGCGATTCGGTGGAGGTTTTTAGCAAATACCACAGCGACTCACTGCTCAACGCCCAGGGGAAGCCTGTGTACCCGGGTTTCTATGATGCACACGCTCATTTTTACGGCTTGGGTCAAATGCTCGACCAAGCAGATTTGGTGGATACAAAGTCGGCAGAGGAAGTGATAGAACGGCTTAAACAATACCATGCCCAACACCCCGATAAAGTTTGGATCATAGGCCGTGGCTGGGACCAAAACGACTGGACCACGAGGCAGTTTCCAGACAAAAGCCTGTTGGACAGAGCCTTCCCCAACAATCCCGTTTATCTCACTCGCATTGATGGTCATGCCGCTTGGGTCAATAGCAAGGCCTTGCAGTTGGCCAAAATTACTCCCCAAACCAAGGTAGAAGGTGGTGCCATACTCCTCAAAAAAGGGCAACCTTCGGGGATTTTGGTGGACAATGCCATGCGCTTAGTGCGTACCATCAACCCTACGCCTACACGCGCCGAAATAACCGAAATGTTGCTCAAAGCCCAAGACCTTTGCTTTGAGTATGGTCTTACCAATGTAGGTGATGCAGGACTTTCGCCAGAGCTGATTGATTTGATAGACAGCCTCCAAAAGGCCGATATTCTCAAAATCAGACTCTATCCTATGGTGAGTGTCAGTCAAGAAAATATTGACAAAATGCTCAAGAAGGGTATCTATGTAAGCGACCGACTCAATGTGCGGTCGTTCAAAATCTATGCCGACGGGGCTTTAGGCTCACGGGGAGCGTGTTTGCTCAAACCCTACAGCGATGCCTCTAAGAACACAGGCTTCTTGCTCTACAGTCCTGCCGAACTCGAAAATTTCATCGCTCAAATAGCGAAAAGTAATTTTCAGGCCAATACGCACTGCATCGGTGATTCTGCCAATCGCCTCATGCTCAATCTTTATGCCAAATACTTGCCCGCTGGCAACAACCGTCGCTGGCGTATCGAACACGCCCAAATCGTGGACGCTGCCGATGTGCCTACTTTTGGCCGATACAAGATTTTGCCCTCGGTACAGCCTACCCACGCTACTTCCGATATGTATTGGGCGGGCGAGCGTTTGGGAAAAATTAGAGAGAAAAATGCTTATGTGTTTAAATCATTGTGGGAGCAAAACGAGAAAATTACCTTTGGTACTGATTTTCCGGTCGAGGCAGTTTCTCCTTTTTACACGTTTCACTCGGCGGTATATCGGCAAGATGCCAAAGGCTTCCCTGCTGGAGGTTATCAAATCGAACAAGCCTTGACACGTGAGCAAACGCTTCGGGGTATGACGATATGGGCGGCTTATGGCAATTTTGAGGAACATCGCCTCGGTAGCATCGAAAAAGACAAAACAGCTGATTTTGTAATCTTAGAAGAGGATTTGATGACTGCCCCTGCCGAAAAACTGCGTAATTTGCGTGTATTGAAAACTTTTGTAGGTGGCCAAAAAGTATTTGAACAAAAATGACCTTTCGACGAAAAGTATATGAAGTTTTGGAGTTTTCGAGGCGAGGCCGACAAGGTATGAGTCTGTACATCAATCTATTTTTGGTGGCAATCATCGTACTCAACGCTATCGTCATCATCATTCATACCATACCTCAAGTACGTCAAAACAAATCGTATGAAGATTTTTTTCAAGGATTCGAGGCATTTTCGGTAGGGGTTTTTACGATCGAATATTTCCTTCGATTGTGGTCTTGCGTCGAAAATCCTCGTTATCAAGGAGGTTGGCGAGGGCGGCTTCGGTATATTTTTTCGTTTTGGGCTATCATTGATTTTTTAGGAACATTCCCGTTTTATATACATCTCATCGCCAATGATTTGGTCATCGTAAGGACGCTGCGTGTGGTTCGTCTTTTTCGCTTGTTTAGGGTCAATCGTTATTCTCACGCCCTCCAAATCATCAAAAGGGTATTGGTTGATACCAAAGAAGAACTTTTATTGAGTCTTTCGTTTATTTTGATTACGCTGTTGGTGGCTTCGAGTATCATGTACTACTTAGAAAATGCGGCCCAACCCGAAGCCTTTTCGAGTATTCCGGCCACGCTGTGGTGGGGAGTAATTACGATGACCACCACAGGCTATGGCGATATGTTTCCGATTACGCCTTGGGGCAAATTTTTTGGAGGTTTTATCTTGATTTTGGGTATTGCATTGTTTGCCCTACCGACGGGTATCATCGCTTCCGGATTTATGAAACAAATCGAACGCCAAAAAAAGAATCACAAAATACGCTGCCCGCATTGTGGTCAGTGGATTGACCTCCGCGAACACTTCGAACATGAATCTTAGCCATGAATTTGACCGTCGGATTTGATGCCAAGCGCGCTTTCAACAACACCACCGGTTTGGGCAATTACAGTCGCTTTGTGCTGAACTCATTACAACATTTTGCTCCCAGTATTGAATGTTTGGCATATACCCCTCGCCTCAAAAAAGGTCTGTACGATGATTTTCCTGAAAAAAAAATTCGCCAGCCCCTACTATCCAACTCATTTTATGGGGCTTGGTGGCGTAGTGTGGGCATCAAAAATGATTTGTTGAGGGATAAAATTCAGATTTTTCATGGTTTAAGTAATGAATTGCCTTTTGGACTTAAACAAAGTGGGGTTCGATCGGTCGTAACGATTCACGATTTGATTTTTTTGCGCTACCCTTCGCTTTACCCAGCCATTGACCGTTTTTTTTATCAACAAAAATTCAAACGCGCTTGCCGTGAGGCTGACGTGATTGTGGCTGTAAGCCAACAAACCAAAAACGACATTGTAGCGTTTTATGGCATTGCCCCCGACCGAATCGAAGTAGTGTATCAAGACTGCCATGACATTTTTAGAGCCTCAAAAGAGGTAGCCTTGAAACCTACCCTCGCGGCACTTTTGGAAGGTAATCCCTATCTTTTGAGTGTAGGTACGATAGAGGAGCGTAAAAATCAACTTCGTTTGGTAGAAGCATTTCACAAAGCAGCTCTACCAGAGGCGATATTGGTGCTGGTGGGTCGAAAAACACCTTACCAGCAACAAATCGAAGCCTATATTTTGCGTAATGGGCTTCGGCATCGTGTCAAAATTCTGAATGATGTCGCTTTCGATGATTTGCCTGCTCTTTATCGTCATGCCAAAGCATTTGTTTATGTTTCTTTGTTTGAAGGATTTGGTATTCCGATTGTGGAAGCGTTGCATAGTGGCGTACCGGTAGTGGCGGCCACGGGGTCATGTTTGGAGGAGGCTGGCGGAGAAGGAGCCATTTACACCAACCCAACCGATACCGACGACTTGGCCGACAAACTCACAAAAATATGGAATGATGAAAACCTTCGGCTGCGACTCATCGCCAAAGGCCGGCAGCACGTTAGGCGGTTTTCGGCACAAAACATTGCGCAACAACTTTCTTGTATTTATCAAACCTTGCACTGATGCCTTTGCTACCTGCTCCTTTTTTGAAAGAAATCCAACGCCAACTGGGAGATGAACTATCTCTTTTTGAACAATCCTTGGAGCAATCTCCACCCGTAAGCATACGCCTCAATCCTTTCAAAAAAGTAACGTTAGATTTTCTGACAGAAAGTGCGGTGGCTTGGCAGAAAGAGGCTTTCTATCTTGAAAATCGCCCAGTTTTTACGCTCGATCCGCTTTTTCATGCGGGAGCTTATTATGTACAGGAAGCCTCCTCGATGCTCATCGGTGAGGCTTTAGCTCAAACTTGCGACCTTACAAGACCTCTACGCGTATTGGATTTGTGTGCAGCCCCGGGTGGTAAAACTACGCTGTTGGCCTCTATAATCGACTCAAATAGCCTGTTGTTGGCCAATGAGGTCATCAAAAGTCGAGTGGCGATTTTGAAGGAAAACGTTCAGAAATGGGGCTGTGCGTATGTACACGTGAGCAATCATGACCCTGAAGATTTTAACGAACTCAAAGGCTTCTTCGATGTCGTATTGGTAGATGCGCCTTGCTCGGGCGAAGGGCTGTTTCGGAAAGACCCCGACGCCATCGAAGAATGGTCTGAAGAAAATGTACAGCTTTGCTCGCTTCGTCAGCAGCGGATTTTGACCGCTGCCATGCCTTTGCTCCGTGCCAATGGTATTTTGGTGTATTGTACTTGTACTTACAACGACACCGAAAACCAACAAAGTTTGGCGTTGCTTCAATCGAACATCGCTTGGCAAGAGGTCAAACTCGACTTTCCGTCCGATTGGGGGATAGTAGCCAAAAATACGGGCTATCAGTGCTACCCCCACCGTACACAAGGCGAAGGGTTTTTCATGGCTGTTTTCAGAAAAAAACAAGCTGATGAACCAACAATTTTTAAAAATTTCAGAGGGTTTCGTTCGCTGAAACCTTTGGGCAAAAAAGAAATCGAACAAGTGAAATATTGGCTCGACAGCAGCGAAGGTTTTGAGTTTTTTGTCAAACCCAACGGCGAAATAGTGGCGTTGCTTTCCACCCAAATCGAAGATTTAAGAATCCTTGACCATACACTTTCGGCAAAGGGCTTAGGTTTAAACATGGGTACTTTCAAAGGCAAAGACTTCATTCCCTCGCATGAGTTGGCTTTGAGCGTTCACCTCTCGCCTTCTCTACGGCGTATCGAACTTGACCGAACGCAAGCGTTGGCTTTCTTGAAAAAAGAAAATTTTGACATAGAAGCTCCAAAAGGCTGGCTGTTGGCTACCTACAAAGGGCAGGGGTTGGGTTGGCTTAAAAATCTCGGCCACCGTACCAACAACTACCTGCCCAAAGATTGGCGGATACGAATGGAGATACTTCAATAAACCCTCTTACTTTATAAGTATTTTTTCGTCTAAACAGCATTAGCATTTCCCCCATTCTATGCCCCTCCCAACGCTTTTTTACGTCTGCATCAACAACGGCTCCGATACACGCATCAACAAAGAAATCAAAAGCCTTTCGCCTCATTTTGACATCGTTTATCTGGGCATAGGCCAAGACGATACGCAAGCCTTTGCCAAACCTTTTTGTAAAGAATGGCACTTGGTCAGAGGACATCACAAATCAGTATTTACTTTCCTGAAATACATCTTAAAATTTTGGCAACTGTATTTCACTCGACGCTTCGAGCGCGTCCATGTCATCAATGAGCAGTTGTTGTTGATATTTTTTCCTTTGCTGTGGTTGAGCCGCAAGAGGCTCACCGCCGATATTTTCGATTCGATTTTTTTGCGAACGGGCAATCGGTGGGTACAATCACTCCAAAAGGCGGTCTATCGCTTGCCCCAGCGCATCATCGTAACCGACGACAACCGCAAAACCTTAGTCCCGCCCGCTTTCCAGTCGAAAATTGTGGTGGTCGAAAATTATCCTTACACTTTCGATGAAAGGCTACCCAAACTATCAAAAGACGACGAACTGTTGATTTTGTACAGCGGCTCGTTGGGCGTTACTCGTGGTACAGCATTGCTGGAAAAAATGGTGGTTATGTCGCCCAAAGTAACGGTGTGGATGGTAGGGTGGGTGTATGACGAACCTACGCGGCAGTTGAGCCAGCACCCGCAAGTGAAATTTTGGGGGGTAAAAAGCCAGCAACAAACCATGCAGTTGGCTTCGCAATGCGACTATATTTTGTCGGTCTATGAGCCTATCAACCAAAACAACCTCAACGCCAGCCCCAACAAAATATATGATGCCATTCAAGCCCATACGCCTGTCATCATCAATGCCGAAATTAAAGTGGCTCAATTTGTCGAGGAACAAAACATCGGTTATGTACTTCCTAATTACTATGTATCGGACGTATCCCCTTTGATCGAAATTTTAACGACACAAAAAAAGGCTTTCGTGTTTGACGAAAGCCTAAGCACGCGCTACACTTGGGAGGCCGTAGAACACAAATTGCTACAAGCACACGACCGATAAGCCAGTTTCCAAACGGATGGTACGAGCCTCCAAGCTCCTGCCGACTATTTTAAGGCTTCCAGCCGCTCAAATCCCTACGCTGATGGCGCGAGCCTCCAAGCTCGTGCCGACTATTTCAAGGCTTCCAGCCGCTCAAATCCCTACGCTACGCCACCATTCACACTCAACGTATGCCCATTGACATAGCCTGCCTCTTCGGAGGCAAGGTAAAGATAAGCATACGCAATGTCTTCGGGACTACCCATTCGCTTGACGGGAATACCGGCGATGGTCTGGTTGCGTACCTCTTCGGGAATGAGGTCAGTCATGTCGGTTTTGATAAAACCTGGTGCGACGGCATTGGCCGTAATGCCGTGCTTGCCCAACTCCCGCGCCCATGTTTTGACCATACCGATAATGGCCGCTTTGGTAGCCGAGTAATTGGTCTGGCCAAAATTGCCCGTGATGCCCACCACCGACGATGTGCAAATGATGCGCCCGTATTTGTTTTCGACCATGTAAGGCACAATCGTTTTGGTACAGTTGAAAACACCCGTCAGGTTGATGTCAATGACTTGCTGCCACTCTTGGTAAGACATTTTGAGGAGGCTTTTGTCGCGGGTGATGCCCGCGTTATTGACCAAAATATCTATACGTCCGTGCCGCGCTACGATGTCGCGAGTGGCCCCTTCGAGGGCGGGTACGTCGGTTACGCTGATTTGCATAAATTCGGCCTTGTAGCCTTGCTCACGCAAGTTTTGGGCGGTTTGCTCACCTATTTCGAGCATATCCCATATCACTACGGCTGCCCCTTCGCGGCAGAAAATTTCGGCGGTAGCTTTGCCGATGCCTCGCGCTCCGCCTGTGATGACGGCTATTTTGTCTTTCAATCGCATAAAAAAATATGGTTTTGGGTTTTATTCAAACATCAACGAAATCATCTCGGCCACACAAGCAGGTTTAGGACTACCCTCCAACTCAAAAACCGCCTCGATGACCACCTTGAGGCCATTGGGGGCTTGGTCTTCAACTTCTTTGAGTGTAGCACGCATACGCACGCGGCTGCTGGTAGGGACAGGAGCCGTAAAACGCACTTTGTTGGTGCCGTAGTTCAGCCCCATTTTGACGGAGCGTACTTGGTAAAGCTCATACATAAACTTCGGCCCCAGCGAAAGCGTCAAAAATCCATGTGCGATCGTGGTTTTGAAAGGCGAATATTGAGCGGCCATTTCTTGATTGACGTGTATCCATTGATGATCACCGGTGGCTTTGGCAAAGTCATTGACCATTTCTTGGGTGATGGTCGTCCATTGGCTGATGCCCAATTCGTGGCCTACATGAGCGCGAAAAGCGGCGAGATTTTCAAATTGTAGCATGGGGAAGGTAGGTTAAGGCTTGTTACTATCTACTTTAATGCGGTCGTTGCGGTGGGCCAGTTCCCAAGCGGTATGAAAAACCAGCTTGACGATTTCGGTTTGTTTGTCAAACATGATTTTCTCTACGTCGTCGCCAGGGCGGTGGTAGTCTTCGTGTACTCCTGTAAAATAAAAAATGACAGGGACTTTGTTTTTGGCAAAGTTGTAATGATCGGAGCGGTAGTAGAAGCGGTTGGGGTCGGCGGGGTCATTGAAAGTATAGTCCAACTTAAAATTGACGTATTTTTTGTTGGCTTCTTCACTGATAGCGTGCAGTTCGGACGATAGTTTGTCTGAACCAATCAAATACACATAGCGCGGGTCGGATTTGTGGGCATCGTCCACACGGCCTATCATGTCAATATTAAGGTTGCAGACGGTCTGTGCCAGCGGTATGACAGGATTGGAAGTGTAGTATTCGGAGCCAAAAAGTCCTTTTTCTTCACCCGTTACGGTCATAAACAAAATACTACGGCGTGGCCCATGCCCTTCGGCTTTGGCTTTGGCAAAGGCTTCGGCCAAGGCCATGATAGACACTGTGCCGGAGCCGTCGTCGTCGGCACCGTTGTTGATTTGGCCGTCAGGCGAGATACCGATATGGTCTAAGTGGGCTGTGATGACGATGACCTCGTCTTTTTTGTCAGAACCTTCCAAAAAACCCAGTACATTTTCGGTTTCTACGATGGCATCTTTACGTTCGGCTTTGAGGCGTACTTGCTGCTCGGCCAGTGCATTGGGAGGCAGAGGTTGGCCAGTTTTAGCGATTTGACTTTTGAGTTTTTGAAGACGTTTGGCTTTGATTTTGAGTAAGTCGAGGGCCATTTGTTCCGAAACCGTAAAGGCCGCCATACCTGTAAGTTTTTCATTGACGGGTTTGGTCGAAAGCCGATTGAACCGCTGCGACATGGCCGTGCGCTGGGCTATTTCTTGGAGAAAGGCTTCCCCTTTTTTGTCTGAAACTATCAGCACGTATTTCGCGCCTTTGTTTTGAGCTAAGGCTACTTTGCGTTGCCACGCCATGTTATCGTTGCTCCATTTGGAGGGTTTGGAGTCGCCCGAAAGCAGAAAATTGCCTTTTGCGTCTTTGGGTTCTCCTTCCAGTACGATGACGGCCTTGCCTTCTACATTGAGTTGGGCATAGTCGTCGTATTTGCCCGATTCGATGCCATAGCCTGCAAAAACAACGGGTACTTTTTCCTCAGCTAAGACATTCAGCAACCCACTCAAATAAAAATCCTCTTGCAAATCATACCGTTGTTTGTCGGTGGCCAGATATACTTCGCCCCATTTTTTTTGATACAAATTGTAGGGTTGGTAGTAAGAAAACGTACCGTTGGAAGTACGCACAATAGGCTGTAAGCCAATGGATTTGAAAAAGTCGGCCACATAAGCCGCCGCCTTTTTTTGCCCGCGTGAGCCAGTGTCGCGGCCTTCGAGGCTATCGTGGGCGATGACCTGCAAATGCTGCTCCAAAAATGCGGCATTGATGCGCTGTGCGTATTGAAGTTGTATTTCTTGGGCTTGTGTTTGAAAAATGCCCAACATGAAACATACTGCAAAGGCAAGGGTTTTAGGGACTGATGTCATAGAAATATAAATAAGGATTAAAATAAACGCCAACCGGCAATTTGCTCAAAAAATCGTGGAACGGCCATCGGAACAAGCAAAGCCATAAACACAATTCCAAACAAAGCTCCGTAGAGGTGAGCATCGTGATTGATAGTACTACCAGCACGGCGGCTTTCATAAAATGAATACGCCATATAAATACCGCCAAACACAAAGCCCGGAATACATATCATAAAATAAAGACACACTTTCTGCAAAGGAGCCAACAAAATAAAGGCAAACAACAAGGCCGAAACGCCGCCCGAAGCCCCCAGCGAATTGTAGCGACTGTTTTTACGGTTTTTGAGATAAGACGGTATGTCTGACACTACGATACCAGCCAAATATAAAAATATGAAATAAAATACGCCTCTTTCGCCAAAAGATGCCTTGAAGAAATATTCGAGGGCTTCGCCAAAAAAGTAAAGGCTGAACATATTGAAAATCAAATGCCCCCAGTCGGCATGAATGAAGCCCGAGGTCAGAAATCGGTAGTACTCTTTGCGCATATCTACACGCACAGGATTGAGTACCCATTTGTCCAATAGTGAGGGGTTTTGCCAAGCGTACCAACTAATGCCAATCGTAACGATGATGATGATGAGTGTAAGCGACATGAAAAATGTAATTTTGGGGAATAGGTCCGCAAGTTACAATTCAAACGCATACTTATCGAATGATGTTGCGAAGGTTTTATAGACAAGCCTCACTTCACACGTTTAGGCCAGAGATAAGTGGGGGTTTCGTTGCCATTGAGTAGCCGAATGATGTTTTTGCGATGTGTCAAAACCACAATGGCCGACAGTAGAAACCCAAAGCAAAGAAGCAGTGTACTTGAATCGTCAAAAACTTCAAAGAGAAGCAGCATCGGGAAAAATAAGGCGGCTATCATCGAACTCAACGAAACATAATGGCTGACCACCAACACTACCAAAAAAACCAACACACATACCAACGCCACCTCTGGAGCGATGGCCAGCACCATACCCAGCGAAGTTGCCACGCCTTTGCCGCCTCTGAATTTGGCAAATACAGGATACAAATGCCCCAACACAGCGGCAAAACCTAAAAAAAGTTTGTAGTTGAGTAAATCGGAGTCAGGGATTACTTCCAAAAAAAGAAGAATATTAGCCAATTTGGTGGCTGTCCACCCTTTGAGCACGTCTATCAACAATACAATCGTACCCGCACGCTTGCCAAGTACCCGAAATGTATTGGTAGCCCCAGCATTGCCACTGCCAAACCGACGAATATCAATCCCATAAAATGCCTCGCCGTACCAAATAGCCGTAGGAATCGAACCCAGCAAATAAGCAGTAACAAATGCCGAACAAAGGTGCCAAATGCTCATCAATCAAATGTAAATTTTTTAAGGTTGTGTCAAGAGTAAATTTTTATCAAAAAGCCTTATTTTTTTGAAAAAGTGAACAAAAGTAGAAATTTAATGTTAATCTTTGACTGAACAAAATAATATTTTTTTAAGATGAAACGCTTCGCAGTTATCACAGGAGGAACCAAAGGCATCGGTAGTGCCTTGTGCGAGCATTTTGCCAATGGAGGCTATGATATAGCCACTTGTGCAAGATCGGAAGCCGATTTAAAGGAGATGCAAAACTTCTATAAATGGCAGATGCCAAATACGGAGTTGTATGTTCATAAAGTAGATGTATCCAAAAAAAATGAGGTTGAGGCTTTTGGCCAGATGATACTCGACCTCAATCGGCCTATAGACGTACTCGTCAATAATGCCGGTATTTTTATCCCTGCCGAAGTATCGGACGTAGAAAACGACGTACTCGAAAATCTCATCAACACCAACCTTTACAGCGCGTATTATCTCACCCGCAAGTTGATTCCTTCCATGAAAAAACGAAAACACGGGCATATTTTCAACTTATGCTCCGTAGCGAGTATCCAAGCATTGCCCCATTCGGGTGCCTACTGCGTGTCCAAATTTGCCCTGTATGGTTTCAACAAAGTCCTTCGCCAAGAACTCATGCCGTATGGCATCAAGGTTACGGCGGTGCTGCCCGGTGCTACCTATACAGCCAGTTGGGAGGGTACTACCCACCCTCGAGAGCGATTTATACCTGCCATAGATGTAGCAGATGCGATTTGGTCGGCTACCTATTTGTCAGACTCCACAGTCATCGAAGAAATTTTAATACGTCCTATGGAAGGAGATTTCGATTAGTTAGGATTTTTAGAGGTTAAATCGCTACTTTGCACAACAACACTATCTAATTCATTCACAAACACGTTTTCATCTTTCCAATGGAGCAATATTTAGGCATAGATGTAGGTGGCACCAACGTCAAAATGGGGGTGGTAGATGCCGCTACGGGTAGAATATCCAATTTTTACAGCCACGACACCGCCAGTTGGCGCGAGTTAGGGCATTTTGAAAAACATCTCGGCGATGCCATTTCGATACAGTTGCACGAGTACCCCAATATCAAAAAAGTAGGAATTGGCCTACCGGGTATGATCAATCGCGACCGTACCATACCGCTCGAAATCACGGCTATTCCCGAAATTGACAATGTACCGCTGGTAGCTTACCTCTCCGAGCGTTTTCCGGGGGTACAGTTTTTCTTAGAAAACGATGCCAATGCCGCTGCTTTGGGCGAGTTTTATTTTGCCAAAGAAAAAATCAACGAAAACTACATTTTCATCACACTTGGTACGGGCGTAGGAGGAGCGGCTATCATCAATCGCAAAGTATTTGTAGGCGGTGATGGCAACGCCATGGAACCCGGCCACATACCCTCGCGCAATGGTCGGGTACTGGAGCGCAATATCGGCAAAAAAGAACTGCTCGAACTGGCCGAACTGCGCAGAAAAGAATATACAGGCAATACCCTGCTCCCCAACGACGGCAGCATCTCGACCACTGGACTTGTGGCTGCCGCTGCCGAAGGCGATACCCTCGCCCTTCAAATTTGGAATGAAGTAGGCGAAATGCTCGGCGACGGGCTGGTTTCGATGGTGCGTATCCTCGACATCAAACTCATTTTGATTGGCGGTGGGCTTTCGGCTTCTTACGATTATATCTTGCCGGCGGTATTGCGCCAGTTGAACTATTGGCTCACTCCTTATTATCTCAAAGACCTCGAACTCAAGCGCGCTACACTCGGCAACGATGCCGGCCTTTTGGGAGCGGCTTCGCTTTGTTTTGATTAGATTTTTGGTCAGCTTGTATTTTCAAAATCCATAACTTTTTCAACGATGAAAAAAATAATAGTTTTCGCTTTTTCATTCCTTGCTTTGTGCTATGCCCATGCTACCAAACCCGGCAAGTGGCAAAAACTTTTCGACGGCAAAACCCTCAAAGGCTGGCACGTTTACAACAAAACCAACACCGACGGCTGGGAAGTAGTGGACGGGACGATTACGACCAAAGGCAAAGCCGGCGACCTAACGACCGACCAAGAATTTGAGAGTTTTGAGCTTGAGTTTGAATTTAAAGTACAACCCAAAGGCAACAGCGGCGTGATTTACAAGGTCATCGAAGACCCCAAACACCCGTCGTATTATTCAGGGCCTGAGTATCAAGTGATTGACGATGAGGGCTATCCACCCTTCAACGATGGTGGCAAAATGGTGTCTATCAACGACAAACAAAAAACGGCTGCCAACTATGATATGCAAGCTCCCAGTAAGTTTGTAGCCAAAAAAGCAGGTGAATGGAACAAAGGCAAAATCGTAATAAAAGGCAACCACATCGAGCATTGGCTTAATGGCGAGAAGGTAGTAGAATATGAGTATGGTGGAGAAGTATGGAAAGAGCAGTTGGCCAAAAGTAAGTTTTCTAAATGGACTTATGCTACTCCACATGCCAAAGGTAAAATAGCCCTTCAAGGCCATGGCGACGAAGTATGGTACAAAAATATTCGCATTCGTACCCTGTGATTTTTTCCTCTCATATTACACATCTTGGGGTAAATCAATGCTACAAAACTTGCGCCTCTCCGAGGCTTTGGGGAATAGATTTGGGATTTAATTTACTACAAAACTTGCGCCTCTCCGAGGCTTTGGGGAATAGATTTGGGATTTAATTTACTACAAAACTTGCGCCTCTCCGAGGCTTTGGGGAATAGATTTGGGATTTAATTTACTACAAAACTTGCGCCTCTCCGAGGCTTTGGGGAATAGATTTGGGATTTAATTTACTACAAAACTTGCGCCTCTCCG
>JBKBKL010000010.1:0-50334 GCA_046294665.1 Runella sp. | reverse complement strand
TACATCACCATACCACCATCCACTTGTAGTACTTGACCTGTAATGTATTTGGACATATCGGAGGCCAAAAATACTGCACAGTCGGCTACTTCTTCGGGCGCACCGCCGCGTTTGAGCGGGATAGATTGCTTCCATTCTTCGATGGCCTTTTCGTTGAGTTCACCAGTCATTTCGGTTTCGATAAAGCCCGGCGCGAGGGCGTTGCAACGGATATTGCGAGAACCCAGCTCTTTGGCTACTGATTTCGTAAACCCAATCATGCCAGCTTTGGAGGCAGCATAGTTGGCTTGCCCGGCATTGCCTGTCAGCCCTACTACCGAAGTGATGTTGATGATCGAACCGCTACGGGCTTTCATCATCACTTTGGTAACGGCTTTGGTCAGATTGAAGACCGACTTGAGATTAACGCGCAAAACCTCGTCCCATTGTTCTTCGGTCATGCGCATCAGTAGGCCGTCGCGGGTGATACCAGCGTTGTTTACCACTACATCAATCGTACCAAAATCGGCCACTACTTGGGCTATGAGGTCTTCGGCGGCTTTGAAATCGGAGGCATCGGAGCGATAGCCTTTGACTTTGGTGCCATACTGCGCCAGTTCGGCTTCTAAGGCCTGGCCTTTTTCGATGCTCGATAAATACGTAAAAGCTACCTGCGCCCCTTCTTGGGCGAATCTTTGCGCCATAGCACGGCCTATCCCACGCGATGCCCCTGTGATGAGCGCGACTTTATTTTCTAACAATGCCATAGTTTTCGGAAATGTAATGAGTTAAAAATGAGAAGTAATTATCTATTTTTTGGGGAATAAGTTTTCTTCTACGATTTGACAAATAATATGCCCCAGCAGAATATGACATTCTTGGATACGTGGGGTGTCAGTGGAAGGAACATTGAGCAGGAAGTCGCACAATTCGCGCATTTTGCCACCTGTTTCGCCCGTCATACCGACGGTGGTCATGCCTTGGGTACGCGCAGCTTCGAGTGCCTTAACGATGTTAGGCGAATTGCCAGAGGTAGAAATACCCACCAATACATCGCCTTCGCGCCCAAATCCTCGTACTGCCCTTGCATACACTTCTTCGTAGCTGTAATCGTTGCCTACGGCTGTCATATATGATGTATTGACGTGCAAGGCTTCGGCAAATAGCGGCGGCCTATCGTAATAAAACCTCCCACTAAACTCCGCCGCCAAATGTTGGGCATCGGCAGCACTGCCTCCGTTGCCACAGAACAGTACCTTTTTATCATTGCTGAAAGCCATTGTCATTGCCTCTGCTATTTGGGCTACGGTAGCCAGTAGCTGGGTATCGGCCAGCAGCCGAACTTTGGTGTCTATCGAGGCTTGGACAATGGATTTGATGTTGGACATAGATAAATTTTGAAATTGATGAGGCGGCAAAAATAATAAAAGCCCCTGTGAAACCTCACAGTTTTCTCAACTCATCGAAAGGAAGAGCTTTCAGCGCGTACCCAAACGACTGATTCTGACGGTAGGTTCTTTGAGTTTTTCGATTTCACGTATGACTTCTACAATGCCTCGAAGGGGGATTTTGACCCATGAAGGCCGATAGCTGATTTCGTAGCCCAATTCATAAACGGCTTTTTCGAGCAAAAAAAACAGCAACAAAAAATTGATTTCATTTTGGCTTTTGAAAAGTGGGTGAGGCCAGCCGAAGGCTTCCAGATAAGCCTCTAAATAGGTGTCGCGCATGAGTTTATACCAGCGGTCGGACACGACTTGGAGTTTTTCGGGCGAAATGTCTTTGGTTTCGGCACTTTCAAACAACTTGGCACTGACGGCATAATGATAACTCCGAATCATGCCTGCCACATCTTTGAGGGGACTATGTTTGATTTTGCGCTCGGCAATGCTCGCTTCGGGTTCGCCTTCAAAATCTATCAAAATAAAGTCGCCGTCTTGGGTCAGAACTTGCCCCAAGTGATAATCGCCATGGATACGAATACGCAATGACTCCAATGGGCGGGTAAGCATCTCTTGGGCAAAATCATCTATCAACTCACGGGCTTCCATAAAAATCCAAGCTAATCGTTGCGTAGGTTCGTCTAAGCGGTGGTAGTTGTCTATCAGAAGGGTGTAGCGGCGGTCGAGCAGGTCGGTGAGGCGGTGCAGCAAAAACTGCCGATAGGAGTCGTCGAAATCTTCGGGTGCAAAGGCCGCCTCGGCTTCAGGAGCATACAGCCCCAAGTGCATTTCGCCGGTACGCTTGCCCAATAAGGCTACTTGGTCGAATACCGTTTCTTTGATACCAAACAGTCCATGCGGTACGCCGTACATGAAGTCATTGAGAAAATCGCCAGTCAGTACCCAGTTGTCTTTGTCGGCTTGGATAGCTTGCTGCATCATGCCCAGCGTAACGTCGGGCTGGTCTGGTCGCTGCCATGTGATGCTCCCCGCAAAAGCAGGAATATGACCAAAATCAGAATGTTGGGTCAAAAAACTGACCATTTCGACTTCGGGGTTGGTCTGGTCGAAAAGTTTGCGGTAGAGTTTCAAAAAATATTTATCCCCAAAAAGCATGGCGGAGTTGCTCGAATCTACCGGCAAAACGCGACCTACGATGCGTTGGGGTACATCTTCCTCCGAAAGCCCTTTGCCACGATAGAAATGTAAGGTTGAATCGGCTTTTAAGTTGGCTTCAAAAATATTTTGGTATAAAAACTGCCGAAAATGCTCATCGTAAATAGCATCAATGAGTTGATAAGTGTCGGTTTTTTCGAGTACTCCTTTTTGAGGTACTTCTTCTTCTAAAGCTACTTGAGTGAGAGGTAGTTGGTACCATTCTGACGGTCCATCAGAATAGGATACTTCTACCAACAAGATAGTAGTCTTTCCTGCTGGCAATTGATGTCGAATATGAAAGCCACTTTGGGCGCGGGCTTTGCCTGCAAACCACCGACAAGTATTGAAATAGGAAGGAAAAACGACGGTTTCTAAATGTTCTGTAAAAATCGTATCGAAGGTCATCATAGGGTTGGGTAAGAATGAATAGAAAAACAAAAATAGAAAAAGAAGCGATGATTGTTAAAACTATTTGGGGGGCTGGGCTGTTATGGATACTGTTGGAACAATACTTACCTTAGGGCTGCCGGTACCAAGCCCAACGGTCGAGAGGGTGTTGCAGACAAACTTTCTGATGACCCCTCGGCGTGTATTCTAAGACAAGATTAATTTTCTAAACATTCGGAATGAACAACCTACGAGTGGCGGTGTTTCGTAAGGCACACTTCAACGCTGCGCACCGCTTACACAATCCGGCTTGGTCGGACGAGGAAAACCTACGCGTCTTTGGCAAATGCAATAACCCGCATTACCACGGCCACAACTACGAACTGATCGTGCAAGTAACGGGCGAAGTAAACCCCGCTACGGGCTACGTTGTAGATTTGAAATGGCTCAACGATTTGATAGAAAGAAATATTCTCGATAAGTTTGACCACAAAAATCTAAATCTTGACACAGAGGAGTTTAAAAATCTTAACCCCAGTGCCGAGAATATTGCCATTGTGATTTACAATATTTTGCGTGGCCACTTAGAGGCCACTTTAGATTTAAAAATAAGACTTTATGAAACCGAACGAAACTTCGTGGAATATCCAGCCTAAGAAAACAAATTTTGAAGATTTGATGATAGACGAATGGGGCGACAACCACCAGTTGAGCGACTACAACACTCCTCTGCGCGACGATGCTTTTGAAATGAGCGATACCGAGAAAATCGCCAAAATCGAATATCACTTTCGCCATATCATGGAAACACTCGGGCTGGATTTGACCGACGATAGCCTCAAAGGTACGCCCCACCGCGTAGCCAAAATGTACGTCAAAGAGATATTCAGCGGGCTAAATCCTGACCATAAACCCAAAGCGACGTTGTTTGACAACAAGTACCAGTACAACCAAATGCTCATCGAAAAAGACATTAGTTTTTACTCCAACTGTGAGCATCATTTTGTACCCATTTTTGGCAAAGCTCACGTAGCTTATATTTCAAGCGGTAAGGTCATCGGACTTTCCAAATTGAATCGTATCGTACAGTATTTTGCCAAACGCCCCCAAGTACAAGAACGCCTGACGGTACAGATAGCCAAAGAACTGCAGCAAATCTTACAGACCGAAGACGTAGCCGTCATCATTGATGCCAAACACCTATGCGTAGCCTCAAGGGGTGTCAAAGATGATACAAGCACTACTATTACCTCTTTCTATGGAGGGAAGTTTCAAGAAGAAGCTACTAAAAATGAGTTTTTGAAGTTGCTTTGAAGTCAATAAGAATAGTAGGTTCTTGATGAGCGGTGATTTAGAAAATATTTTCTAAATCACCGCTCGTGTTTTTGGCACTACCCCTTTACTGTTTACATTTGAGTTTCAATACTTAGGTATGCACGAAATCTCATTGGTACGCAATATTTTCAGAACATTGGAAGAGGAGTTTCCTCGAGATTTTGACCGTATTCGCAAAATTCGCTTGAAAGTAGGCTTGCTTTCCAACGTACAACCTATTTTGATGCAAAATGCGTTTAGGGCGGTTGTTGAAGATGAAGTTCGCTATCAAAAAACATCGCTCGAAGTCGAAGTTTTACCGATTTTGATCTATTGCCAATTTTGCAATCAAACCTCAGAAGTACATCAATATCGTTTTGTGTGTCCATGTGGAAAACCCAGTCGAAACGTAGTGCAAGGCGAGGAATTGCTCATCAGTAGTGTTGAAATGGAAGAATAAACTTAATGTCTCTTAACTCCTTAATGGTTCTTTAAAACAATGAAACCCAAATCAAACCAAGCGGCTGTAGGCTCCATACAATGTGATAACACTACCCTCAACTTGCTCAAAGTCAATGACTTTGTGGCAAAAGCGATTCGGGAGCGTCTGCCCGAAGTGCTGGTAGTCAATGTATGCTCATCGCCCGGGAGTGGTAAAACTACCTTGTTGCAAGAAACCGGCAAACGCCTCCGTGAAAAACTCAACATAGCCGTACTCGTAGGCGACCCCGAAACCGAGCGTGATGCCATTCGCCTCAAAGAAGTGGGCATCAATGCTCTCCAAATCGTAACCGGCGGTATGTGCCACATCGAAGCCCAGATGATTTACCAAGCCCTCGACCACATTGACCTTACGGGCGTAGATTTACTTTTTATCGAAAACGTAGGCAACTTAGTGTGTCCTGCGGCTTTTGATTTGGGCGAGGATTACAGGGTAACGGTGCTTGCCAGTACGGAAGGCGACGATAAACCCAAAAAATACCCCCGAATGTTTCTGACCAGTGAACTGCTGCTTGTTTCAAAGTCTGATTTGCTGCCTTATGTACCCTTTTCGGTCGAAGCCGTCACCAAAGATGCCCGTGAAGTCAATGCCGATATAGAAGTGCTGACGGTTTCGAGCCTCAAAGGCGACGGTATGGACGAGTGGTGCCACTGGCTCATCGAAAAAGTACATCTCAAAAAAGGTGTATTGGCCAATTATACTCAATAAAAAATGAATTGTGAAAAAACCTCATAGGTTTCATTTGATTATCAGATGGTTACATCGTTATCTTTTCTCAAACCTATGAGGTTTAAGTATAAAATGCCTCCAATCGTTTGTGAAACTTTCGAGATTCGACTGCAAGGGCTTGTTCAAGGGGTAGGCTTCAGACCCTTTGTGTATCAGTTGGCTACCGATTGGGGGCTAAAAGGTACGGTAAGTAATGGCCCCGAAGGAGTAAGAGTTTTGGTCAATACCAATAAGCCTACTGCTGAGAGTTTCCTCGAAAATATTTTGCAAAATGCCCCGCCGTTGTCGCAAGTAGTGCGTACCCGAATCAACCTTGTACCATTCCAAAACTTTGATTCGTTTGAAATTTCAGAAAGTGAAGTTTCGGATTCTTTTTCGTTGCTTCTTCCACCTGATTTTTCGGTTTGCAGGCAATGTCTCAATGAACTCCACGACCCTGCCAACCGTCGGTATCGCTATCCTTTTATCACTTGTACTCGCTGCGGGCCTCGCTATTCAATCATCACAGCCCTGCCATACGACCGCCCCCAAACCAGCATGGCAGGCTTTAGGCAGTGTGCCTCCTGCCAGTGCGAATATCAAAACCCCTCTGAGCGTCGTTTTTTTGCTCAAACCAATTCGTGTGAAAGTTGTGGGCCTCGTTTGAATTGGTACAAATATGAGCGCAAGGGCTTTCGGGAAATATCAAAATTGTATGATGCTCGCTGGATATTGCCACGGGTAAAATGGGCGTTAGAACAAGGCAAAATCGTGGCTGTCAAAGGCATAGGAGGCTACTTGTTGCTCTGCGATGCTACCAATCCGGAAGCCGTCGAGACGCTTCGCCGCCGCAAGCACCGCCCAACCAAGCCCTTTGCGGTGCTTTACCCCTCGCTCGGCATTTTGCAAAAAGAAGTGGTTTTGAGAGATGCCGAAACACAGGCATTGCTGTCGGAAGTGGCTCCAATCGTTTTGGCCGAACGCCTTGCCGAGTGTCAAGTCGCTCGAAACGTTGCCCCTTCGCTTGCTCAAATCGGTGTAATGCTCCCTTACACACCCCTGCTCGAACTGATTGCTCATGATTTTGGAAAACCTTTGGTAGCTACAAGCGGAAATGTGAGCGGCAATCCGATTGTTTTTGAAGATGAAAAAGCCCTTGCTGATTTCGGAGGAGTAGCTGATTATGTGTTGGGAAACAATCGCCCTATTCTTATTCCACAAGACGACTCTGTCGTTCGGTTTTCGCCTAAGCATCAACACAAAATCATCGTGAGGCGTAGCAGAGGAATGTCGCTTCACCTCCTCGAAGCCCCCCAAAATGTGGAATTTAGGCTGGCTATGGGTGCCTCGATGAAAGCCACTTTTGCAGTCAATACCCCCGACTACCTGTATGTGAGCCAGTATCTGGGCGACCTTGAAAGTTATGAAACCCAACAAAACTACGAGCAGGTTTTAAGTCATTTTTTACGATTATTAAACCCCTCCAAAAAGAATCTCTTTGAGGGTATTACCCAAATCTGCTACGATGCACACGAGGGGTATTTTTCAACCCAAATGGCACAACAGATAGCTCACAAGTACCAAATACCTTCCCGAAAAGTCCAGCATCATCTGGCACATTTGGCAGCGGTATTAAGCGAAAACCAACTTTTGGAAAATCGAAAACCTACCTTGGGCGTAGTATGGGACGGTACGGGCTACGGTACCGACGGGCAGATTTGGGGAGGAGAGTTTTTTGTTTTGAATAATTCCCACCAAACCCTTGCTCAACAACTCCAGCAGCCACCTCAACGCCTACATTTCGACTATTTTGAGGCTCTATTAGGCGACAAAATGCCTCGTGAGCCTCGCCTCTCGGCACTTTCTTTTTGTAAGGGCGTAGTAGATAGTAAATCACTTCTGCAAGCCAAATTCAATCCGACCGAATGGCAACTTTACACAAAGTTACTTCAAAACAATTTCCTCAAAACCAGTTCGTTAGGGCGTATTTTTGACGCAGTAGCCTCGCTGCTCGGACTTATTGACAAGGCTACTTACGAAGGCGAGGCCGCCTTGTTGCTCGAAAACTTAGCCACTCGGTATTTTAAAAAAAATAGTGGGTATGACTTCAAGGAGTGGTATTTGCAAGATGCTGAATTTGTAAGCACTATCCCAACCTCTCAACTCGCTGACGAAATCACAAAAGACCTACTGGCTGGCTTACCCAATGACCGGATAGCAGCTAAATTTCATGTTACGTTGGCGAAGATGATTGAGAAGATTGCCATGCAGCATCAAGTCCGACAAATCGCATTCAGTGGGGGCGTTTTTCAGAATGTTTTGTTGGTTGATTTAATCATCGGACACTTGAGTAGGAATTTTACGTTGTATTTTCATCAAAGCCTATCGCCCAATGATGAGTGCATTGCCTACGGACAAATGGTACTTGGGAGTTTAAATGAAAAATAGAAATTTTTTTCTAATTCGATTTTGCGAAATTCACTTTTTTTTCGTATAAAATTGTAGCATTATCTTAAAAGAAGAAATGCTGATGAAAAAAATCTCTACTTTTTTACTGATTTTGTGGGCTATAGCAATAGGCAAAATAAAAGCCCAGAACAGTGATTCGACTGCTTTTACCAAAAATCTACAAGAACTGACAGTAACATCGAGCCGAATGGCATTATCAGTCAGTCAATTACCTCAAAAAATCAACATTATCTCTCAAAAAGACATCGAGCTGACGACAGCCATTGACATTTCGGACGTGGTCAAAAAAATGGCTTCCATTGATGTTGTCCAGTATCCACAGGCATTGTCTTACATCAGTATCAGAGGTTTTCGCCCACCTGCTTTTGCCGGAAATCTGAACCCAGAGTCCTCAATTCTTATCAACGGTAGGCAGTCAGGTACTTACAATTTGGCCTTGATAGATCCCAATAGTATCGAGCGTATTGAGGTGCTGAAAGGGGCTGCTGCTGCTATGTACGGAAGCAGTGCCATGGGGGGAATCGTCAATATTATCCTTAAAAAGACGACCGGACAGGTACGTGGCAGTGCTTATGGTGGATACGGGTCATTCAAAACTACCGAGGCAGGCCTGAGTGTGGGAGGTAGCCTCTCAAAAAGAGTTGATTTTGATATTTCTGCTTCGCTATATGACCGAAATGATAATTTTCGGCACGGCCGAGGCAATGTGTTTCGTAGAATGCTTGGGGCTGAAGATGTTACACTCACACTCGCCAACGGCACGACTGTCGTCGAAGACGATAGAATTTTGGACGGCGAGGTAAGAAATAATACCCGAATGGGTAATTACTCTGGAATGGCACGGTTGGGTTTCCAATTTCACAAAAATTGGCGTGTTGATGTAACCGGAGAGAATTATGTAGCACGCAACATCGAAACTGCCGGTGACTGGCACTATGGCGATGCCCAGCAGGGAATTTCGGGGAGGCTGCGTTCGTCAGGGGAGGTTGCTATAACGGGCGAAGTAGGCAAACATACCATGACAGCTAAAGCCTTCAGCTCAGTTGATTATAGCAATACCTTTACGACTCGATCGGGCACCAACGAAAAGACCATTCCTACGCCTACTTTCCAAAACTCTCAGGTAAAAGTGAATTGGCAGGGGGTACAGTTGCAAGATGTCATACTGGCTACCAACAACCTACGCCTTATTTTGGGAGCAGATTACACCGAGGCCAGAACAGACATAAGACGTTGGACTCAAGGAACGGCAGCACAGGGATTCCCAGTAACAGAAGGACGACCCTCTACTCCTAATTCGTACATCACTACATGGGCTCCTTTTGTTCAAGTACATTGGCACTTATTCAATCGAAGGTTGATTGTGAACCCCAGTTTTCGCTACGATTTCATTACGTTTGGAATTGCCGAAACTCCCAATTTTACAGGCTTAAAACTTTTAACCGGCAACAATACCTTTGCAAGCCCCAGCTTAGGGATTCAGTATAACATTACGGAGAAACTTACAGCACATTCCAACATTGGTCGGGCTTTCCGCTATGCACGGGCTTTTGAGATAGCGGGTTATTTTGAGGAATACATCGGTACCAATATACGTATTCAACAAGGTAATCCAGAACTTAAAAACGAACAGAGCGTAACATGGGATTTGGGCTTGCGACTGTCCGACTTGAAGAAAGGCTATCGGTTTGATGTAACGTATTTTAGTACTAATGTCCAAAATAGAGTGCGCCAAGAACTGATTCAAAGTCGTGTAGGAGAGCGGTTCACTTCAACACTTAACGGCAATACTTACACTATAAACCGTTTCCAAACCTTTGTCAATGCCGACCAAGCGCAAATCAGAGGTTTAGAGTTGGAAGGGGGGTATGATTTTGGGGCATTGAATGATTACAAGCGTTCGATTAGAGTTTTTGCCAATGCTACCCACTTTTTCAAAGCCCAAGACATAACCAAAGCCACCGAAGCCAATCCGAGAGATGTAGTAGTTGATATAAGGAATGTGGCTAAAACAACTTTAGGGTATGGTATCGAATTTGATGATATGAAAAGTTGGCAAATTCGCCTTACGGGTCGGTATGTCGCTCCTCGATTTGACAATGATTTCGGCAACTTAGACTTAGCTCGTAGGGGGGCGTTGATTGAGTATGCACCTTATATGACGCTCGACTTGGTAGTCGCCTGCAAAATTCAAAAACAGCATACCATTGCCCTTCGAATGAATAATTTGACCGATGAAAATTACTACGAAAAACGGGGCTTCAACCTGCCCGGTCGCTATACCACTTTACGCTATACTTTCCGTTTTTGAGTATTTATCCTTTCAATACTAAGGTGATTTCGTTGCATAACATAAATTAATCTCAACCGATATGGATTTTGTTTCTTTACTATTGGCCAGTGTAGTCGGGTTCACACATGCCTTCGAGGCCGATCATTTAGTAGCAGTAAGTAGCATCGTAACTCGCCGTAATAATTCATTATTGGCAATCAAAGACGGTATCTACTGGGGGCTTGGTCATACTTCTACCATATTGTTGGTGGGGGCTATAATCTTACTGGGGCGTATTGCTTTTCAAGAGGAAGATTTTCGGTATTTTGAAGCACTTGTTGGGGTTATGTTGATAGTATTGGGAGTGTATCGTCTGTACAAATTGTATCAAATGCCCAACGGTAATCAGCATATTCACACACACAAGCATGATTCAAAGTTGGCCTATGGTGTGGGGTTGGTTCATGGTTTAGCAGGGAGTGGGGCCTTACTTCTCACCGTACTGGCTACCACGAAGAGCTTATGGGCAGGATTGGCCTATCTGGTTATTTTTGGAGTAGGTTCTATCGTGGGTATGATGCTCGCTGCCGGAATTTTCAGTGTACCTTTTTCAGAAAAAATACTCAACAACAAAACCATACGCATGGCCTTGATATTGCTGTCTTCGTTGCTTTGTATGGGATTGGGGAGTAAAGTCCTCTATGAAAATCTTTTTGCTTAGTCCCTGAACAAGATTTTCTTCTACCATAAAACCATTCTGATTATCACCTTTCAACCCCAAAAAAATGATTGAACTCTTGCAAAATGCCATCAGTATTATCACCAATTTACTTCTGTGGCCAGTTGTTGTTTTACTTCTTTATGGTATCGGCTTTGCACTATATACATTGGGCAATATGCTGGTCGAATCCTACCAACGACAAGGAAAGCCAGAAAGGATCATAGACCCTTGCAATCCATCAGAGCACGTAAGTCGTTTTGTGGGAATACAAGAATGGAAGCATCAAATGGAACTTGACCCGCAGGCATCGCTCTGGCTGTTGCACGACCGAACAGAGGCTGCCCTCAAAAAACGAATAGACCGAGTCCGAAACTGGATAAAACTTGGCCCTGCATTAGGTCTGGCTGGCACTTTGATACCATTGGGGTCGGCACTCAAAGCAGTGGGTGTCAATAATATGAAACTACTTTCTGACGAATTGACCGTCGCTTTTGGGGCGACTGTCTTAGGACTCACAGCAGGAGTAATAGCCATGATTGTAGTAGCTAACTATGAACGTTGGTATGGCCTTGATTTAGCCGAAATACGGCACGCATTGGACGCAATCGAAGAAAAAACACAAGTATAGATGAAATTGAAATTCGGGCATTCGATGCCTAAGCATTGGGTCTTAAAAACATCTTACACAAATGCCAAATGATTAATTATCAAAACCAAGTGTTTGTTGTCTAAAAATTTGATTGAGAAAAAATGCAAAAATATCGCTACAAAAACCGACGGAGGCTGGGAATGATTGGTGGACATCATCAAGACGACAACCCGCTGACTATCATGGCCAATCTCTTTGAAACAGGGCTTGTGTTTGCTCTTGGATTTATGGTTTCACTAATCAGTGCCATGAATCTGTTGGATATTTTCAACCCTGATACCAAAGTAACTATCACTACCGAACGTAAAGACGGAATGCAAATCATGGTAAAAGAAGGAAACAAAACGACGGTTCGGCGTATGACCAAAAACCTCGGTGCTGGAGATGGCACACGTTTGGGGGTGGCGTATCGGCTGGCCGACGGATCGGTAATCTATGTCCCCGAAAATGAAAAACAAGAGTAGCCTTTCAAAACTGTTAGGGATAATTTTTGTCCTTAGTTTTATTGTTTTTTTTGGCTTCGTTGCATGGAAAAGCAGTCGGCAGCCTGTATCACAAAAAACAATCCTTTTTGTGGTAGGCGACAATATCGCCGAGGCAATCATACGAGCTACTGACCAATTTTACCAGCAATATCCACATTTGGCCAAAAAGGTGGAGGTTATTGTCCGTACTCGTTCTAATACCCACCCTACTGACCCCATTCCTCCTTCTGATATAATGGTGGTCAAAGTCATGGAAAAAGATTTTTTTGAACAACATTTAGATTACATCAAAAAATCTAATAAGGCTTTTGCTCCAGTCGGCACTCCCATTGTGCGTATTGCCATGGGACACCCCGGTACCAAATACAAGGAAGAAGATTATGAGGCGTTTGGCATGAAGCGAGACCCACAAGTAGAAGCCTATTACGAAACCCCCGCTCCGGACGAATTTCGTAAAATGTTGGGCTACTTGCTCAATCGTTATGCTGGGCTTACCGATGTAAAAATTGAAAAAAATACCCCAATGCCAGAAAATGGACTGGGGGTATTTCAGAATGGGAGGGTGGTTCGTCTTGTTAAAACTTGGCAAGAATGGGAGCAACACCAAAAACCTGATCCCAATAAAGAAAAAATTGGGGTATTGATTTATGGCTCCGCAGCGCAGGAGGGAATCTTGCACATCGAAAATGCCGTAGGGAGAGAAATAGAGCAACGAGGCTATCAGCCTGTTTATGTTTTTGGTTATCCCGGTAGCAAGGCCGTCAAACAAACCATTTTAGATACACTTTCTTGGAAAAACAGAGGAGTGAAAGCCTGCATATCGTGGCTGTTTAAGTTTTCAGACAAAAAAGCCGAGCAAATATTGCCCCAACTTGACGTGCCGCTCATCAATGCCATTGACAATTATGGCAATACCCTTGACGAGTGGCAAAACTCCAAAAAAGGACTCTCCTCTGCCGAAGTAGCTTGGCAAATCGCCATTCCTGAAATAGCAGGAATGATTCAATCTACCGTATTGGGTGGCGTAAAATTAGACGGAGGTATTCCATACAAAACGCCTGTTCAAGAGCGGGTGGAGCGAATTGTAAGCAGGGCGATTCGCTACATAAAATTACAAAATACCCCCCCGGCGCAGCGAAAAGTTACTATTTTGTACTGGAACTATCCCCCCGGCAAGGACAATGTTGGTGCCAGCTATCTCAACGTAATGCGGAGTATTCCGAAACTCGTTGTCGAGATGAAAAAAGCAGGCTACACTATCCATGACTTTGACTCCTCCAACCCACGAGCGACCGAAAGGCTTATCAAAGAACGTGGTCGAAATATTGGGAAATATGCTCCCGGAGAACTCGACCGCTTGGTCAATGCAGGTGGAGCAGAACTTATTCCCGTTTCGACATATAAAAAATGGTTCACCCTACTCGACCCCCAATACCAACGACAAATCATCAACCACTGGGGGCAACCCGATAAGGCTGACATCATGACGATCAAGCGTAACGGTGAGTTGCATTTTGTGTTACCTATCATTCGTTTTGGCAATGTTAGCATTATGCCTCAGCCCGACCGAGCACGCTCACAAGATATTGCTGCGCTGTATCACTCCCAAACATTACCGCCTCATCATCAGTACATTTGTGCGTATCTATGGCTCCAGCGAAACATGGACGCAATCATACATACAGGCACTCATGGTACGCAGGAATGGCTCGACGGCAAAGAAACAGGACTCTCCAATCAAGATAGCCCCGAAGTTTTGGCAGGCGACTTGCCAATTATGTACATCTACAACATGGACGTAGTTGGCGAGGGTATCCAGGCAAAACGCCGTGGAGCAGCTACTATCATTGACCACTTGACTCCTGCACTCGGGGAAGCCGGCATGACCCCCGAAATGAAAAAACTCAACGACTTGATACGACAATGGGAAATGACACTTTCACTCAATCCTGAAGGCACAGGGGCTATTTTGGAAATGATTGAACAGTTGGCGACCAAAATGGGAATCAAGAAAGACCTTGAAAAAAATGGGTGGGGAGAGAAAGTAGCATTGAAAACCCAAAAAGCTGACAAAATCAAAAAAATGATTGAGGAGTTGCAGCACTACATCGAAGAAACCCGTGAACGCTCGACTCCTTTTGGACTACACACCTTTGGGGTATCGCCCGAAGGTTCTCAACTCGACAACTTTGCTCGAATCATCGCCAAAACCAATGGGCAAGGACGTTTGGCCGAGTTCCGAAATTCACTCATCAGTACAGCTTATGAGGAAATGCGTTTGATGCTACACGGTCTTAATGGCAGATACGTAACTCCCGAAGTTGGCAACGACCCCATACGCAATCCAAAGGCTATCCCTACTGGGCGTAATTTTTACACTTTCGACCCTCGTACAGTACCTATACCCTACGCTGATTCGATAGGACGAATGATGGCCGATAACTTTGTTAAAGATTTCAAAAAAAACAATGGTAAGTACCCCGAAAAAGTAGCCTTTGAGGTATGGTGCACCGAAACCATTCGACACCAAGGGATGCAGGAAGCGCAAATTATGGGCTTATTGGGAGTACGCTTGGTACGTGATAAAATGGGACGAGTAGAAAGCCTCGAACTCATTCCACGTGCTGAGTTGGGTCGTCCACGGGTAGATGTCTTGATGAGTACAACCGGTTTGTATCGAGATACTTTTCCGATGTTTATCGAACTTTTAGATCAAGCATTTCAACTGGCGGCTTCTTCCCCTGAACCTGACAATCCCGTCAGAAATCATAGCCAAGCCACCTATAAAAAACTTGTCGAAAGTGGTATGGATACCACCCAAGCCCGTGTGAGGAGTCAGATTAGGATTTTTGCCGAACCCTCTGGCACGTACAGTAGTAAAATTTCGGAGGCAACTTATGCCTCTGGTACGTGGGATAACGAAAGCCAAGTAGCAGAACTGTACATTAGAAGAATGGGCAATGGCTACGGCGGTGGTATCTGGGGCGAGAGTATGGAAACAGAGTTTAAGGAGGCACTTAAAGGGACGCAGGCAATCGTTCACAGTAGGTCAAGCTCATTGTATATGTCCCTTGACAACGACGACTTTTTTGGGTTTGCAGGGGCTATTGCAATGGGGGTACGCCACGTCGAAAATTCTAAAAAAAGCCCGCCTGTCATTGTAGCCGATTTACGCCAGAAAGGCAGTGAAAAATACCAGTCGCTCGAACGTTTTCAAGGTAGCGAATTACGTTCTCGATATTTTAACCCGGACTACATCAAAGCAATGACTGCCGAGGGATACTCGGGTGCTCGTCATATCATGCAAGGTGTAGAGTATCTGTGGGGGTGGCAGGTGGTATATCCCGAAGCTGTAACTGCTGAAAAATGGCAGGAATTTTATGAAGTATGGCTCAAAGATCGCTATCAACTCAAAACAGAAGCATTTTTTGAAGAGCATAGTCCCCACGCTCGAGAGTCTATATCGGCTCGAATGTTGGAAGTCGTTCGTAAAGGATACTGGAATCCCTCTGAAGAAGTTAAAAAAGATTTGTCAAAAATTTATGTAGAATCCGTAGCCAAACATGGTGTATCATGTGGACACACCACTTGCGACCACCCCGAATTACACAACTTCATAAAAGGCATTGCGATTACCAACAGCAGCATCAAAGCCTCCGACATAACCAAATGGGTCAAAAATGTAGAAAATGCAACTGGTAAAACCATTGGTGAGGCATTGGCCCAACGAATCACCGACAAAAAGCACTGGAACGACCCTACCCAAATTAAACAATACACTCCCAATGGTTTATCAAATGAATCTCAACAAGCACTCTCCAAGTCCCCTACTACTCAAAAAGTACAGGGTTATAAAATGATAGAGGAAAAAGTAATGGATGCAAGTCAATCTAAGGTTTCGGGTCATATTCCTACCGATACCCCATGGCTACTCCTCGTTATCGTAGGTACTCAACTCCTCTGCTTTGTCGTGGGAGGTTTACGAAAATATCGGACTTAAAAACGCATAGCTATCCAAAAAACCGTCCATTTTTAGAAAATATTTTCTAAAAATGGACGGTTTTACTTATACTATAGGTCAAATTCACCTATTTTTGATTGAGTCAATTTTCAAACCCCATTTTTTATGTGCCTCGCAATCCCCGGTAAAATCAAATCTATCGAACATCAATACGGCGGAGTCGTTCGTATGGCCAAAGTCCAATTTGGTGGTATCACCAAAGAAGCCAGCCTCGAAATGGTGCCTCAAGCCAAAGAAGGCGATTATGTACTTGTGCATGTAGGAGTGGCTATCAGCGTAATAGACGAAGCAGAAGCCCAAAAAACATTCAGCTATTTAGAAGAAATCGGTGAAATTGACGAACTCATCGAACACGCTCAAATTGACAGACAAGACCTGTAATACTTCTTCATTTGCCTTCACTCCTTAATGGTTGAAATATGAAATTCATCACCGAATATCGAGAACAAGCCGTAGTCGAAAAGTACCTCAACGAGCTACACAAAATCACTACTCAGCCTTGGCAAATCATGGAAATATGTGGTGGGCAAACACACAGCTTGGTCAAAAATGGCCTCCTTCACTTACTCCCCGACAAAATCCAAATGATTCACGGTCCGGGGTGTCCGGTCTGTGTTACACCTCTTCATCTGATTGATAAGGCGGTGTATTTGGCCGAAAACAAAGGGGTTATTCTTTGCTCTTTTGGCGATATGATTCGTGTCCCCGGCTCCAAACGCAGCCTGCTCGAAGCCAAAGCCGCTGGTGCAGATGTACGGATTTTGTACTCGCCCCTCGAAGCCGTCAAAATAGCTCAACAAAACCCCGACCGTGAAGTGGTTTTTTTTGCGGTAGGATTTGAAACTACGGCTCCGGCCAATGCCCTATCGGTACTTCATGCTCACCGCCTCGGTTTGAAAAACTATGCCATATTAGCCTCTCATGTGTTAGTTCCCCCCGCCATTGATGCCGTCATGGCCGACGACGACGTGCAAATACAGGGCGTTTTGGCAGCAGGACACGTTTGTACTATCATGGGGTTGGAAGAATATTTGCCGCTTGTCGAAAAACACCAAATACCTATTGTCGTTACAGGCTTCGAGCCAGTGGATTTGTTGCAAGGAATCTGCATGACAGTCAGGCAGTTAGAAAATGGAGAAGCCAAACTCGAAAACCAATACAGCCGTGTTGTGAAGCCACAAGGCAACCCCGAAGCCCGCAAAGTAATAGAGCAGGTATTTGAAGTAGCCGACCGTGAATGGCGAGGCATTGGTACGATACCATTGAGTGGTTGGGAGGTGCGACCAGCGTTTATGGATTTCGATGCTAACAAAAAATTTTCAATCCAGTTGTCAAAAGCCCCCGAATGTGCCGACTGTATCGCAGGTTTGGTACTCAAAGGCATTAAAAAGCCTTATGAGTGTAGTCAGTTTGGCAAAACGTGTACTCCCGAAAATCCTCTCGGTGCGCCTATGGTATCGTCAGAGGGAGCTTGTGCGGCTTATTATCATTTTGCGGGTATGGAAAGGGTGGAAGGGTAGAAGGGTTTGAAGGGTAGAAGGGTTTGAAGGGGATAGGGTGGAAGAAATTTAAAATTTATGCCGATATGAAAAAAATTGAATGTTTTGAGGATTTAGAAGTTTGGAAAGTAGGATTTGAACTTGCAGTAGAGGTGTATAGAGTTTTAGCCAACTCAAAAGAGTTTGGATTGAAAGACCAAATTTGTCGTTCAGCGGTGTCAATATCTTCAAATATTTCAGAAGGCTTCGAGCGTAATTCCAACAAAGAATTTGTTCGATTTCTCAAAATTGCAAAAGGCTCTGCTGGTGAACTCCGCACTCAACTCTACATCGCCAAAACGGTTGGTACCATTAGTCAATCAGACGCAGACACTCTAATTTCAAAATCAATACATACGTCTAAAATGTTGCAAAACCTCATCACCTATCGTGAAAAATTAGAAACTTAATTTCCCCCTTTCCACCCTTCTACCTTTCCACCCTTCTACCTTTCTACCCTTCTACCTTTCCACCCTTCCCCCTTTCCACCCTTCTACCTTTCCACCTTCCACCTATTGTATATAACAATGAAACTCAACTGCCCCATGCCCCAACTTGATTTTGACGTGATTACGCTCGGTCACGGCAGTGGGGGTATTTTAACTCACAAATTACTCAAATCAGGAGTTTTTGACTTATTGAAAAATCCTTTGCTCGATACCCACCACGACGGAGCGGTATTTGAACTGAACGGCCCATTGGCTTTTTCGACCGATAGCTATGTCATATCACCTATTTTTTTTCCGGGAGGCAACATTGGCGAATTGGCTATCAACGGCACCGTCAATGACTTAGCCATGTGTGGAGCCATACCCAAATACCTTTCATTGAGTTTCATCATCGAGGAAGGACTCACCATGAAAGAATTTTGGGAAATACTGGTTTCTATCCAATGGGCTGCCGAGCGGGCAGGCGTACAGGTCGTAACGGGCGATACCAAAGTGGTAGAGAAAGGCAAGGGCGATAAAATTTTTATCAATACTTCAGGTGTAGGAACGCTGCACCCCAAGGCCAATATTTCGACTCAAAATGTACAAGTAGGCGACAAAATCATCGTTTCGGGGCATATTGCTACTCATGGCGTAGCTGTTATGTCGGTACGTGAGGGCTTAGAGTTTGAAACGCACATCGTGAGCGATACCACCAATCTCAACTTTGCCGTAGCCTCATTGCTCGATGCCTTCGGTACAGACATTCACTTGCTCCGAGACCCCACACGAGGAGGCGTAGGGACAGTACTCAACGAGATAGCCCAAGATACTAAACTTGGGGTGGATATTTGGCAGAACAATATCCCTGTACTCGACGAAGTAGAAGGGGCTTGTGAACTCCTCGGCCTCGACCCCCTCTACGTAGCCAACGAAGGGGTATTCGTAGCCATTGTCAAGGACGAAATCGCCAACGATGTGGTAGAAAAACTACGCCGGTTTGAGTATTGTAGCCATGCCTCTATCATTGGCGAGGTAGTAGCACTTCACCCCAAGCAAGTAGTGCTAACCAGCAAAATTGGGGGAAAACGTGTAGTCAATATGCTGGTAGGAGAGCAATTACCTCGTATTTGTTGAAATTTGAAAAACTAAAAGAACATGATTAACAAGGTAAGTTTGATATTTTTGGTGCTGCTTGCGCCTTACTTTTTCGGTAAGATAAAAGCACAGACAGCCATTCAAAAAGAGGTATTGGAATTTGAACAAAAACGCATTGATGCTACCTTACACAGCGACGTGTCGGCTCTCCAAGAAATGTTGGCAGAGGATTTGGTTTGGGTACATTCTTCAGGCAAAAAACAAAACAAAGCACAGTATATTGACGACCACGCTCAAAAAAGAGTGAAATATTTGAGCATCAAGTTGGAAGAGTCGGAGGCACGAGTTTATGGAAATATCGCCGTAACCAACGGACGAGCGGTCTATGAATCAATCTCTCAAAAAGACGGTAGCACAATAGTCAATAATCTCTTTCATACTTGCGTGTATCGAAAAAGTAAGGGCCGTTGGCAAGTCATCGCATGGCAAACCACCAAAGTACCCGATTAAAGCATAGCACTTACTTTGATTTTTTTGTGCATGGTTCAGGAAATGATACAACAAACACTCTATTCGGTATCTTGTGAAGGACTTCCTTCATTGAGCAAACATTCCCACATTTTCAAAGGAGATGAAGCGAGTCCGTTGCTTGCTCCACGTGGCGTTTGGCTATTGGCCGATAGGCTCATTGTGTCTGATACTGGCCAAAATAGAGTTTTTGTTTGGAACTCTCTTTCCGAGCATACTTTCGCTGCACCCGATGTGGTGTTGGGACAAACCGAAACCACCGATACAGGACGCAACGCCGGCCATGAAGCTACCGCAAGAACATTGCAGTACCCATCGGGGGTATGGTCCGACGGCCAACGACTCATCGTAGCCGATGCTTGGAACCATCGGGTACTCATTTGGCATCAATTCCCCACCCAACATGGCCAACTGGCCGATGTAGTTGTTGGGCAACCAACTTTTCACCACAATCAACCCAATGTGGAGGGCATAGGGGCAACGCCCACCGCTCACAGCCTCAACTGGCCTTACGGCGTTTTCTCTGACGGCGTTGGCCTTTGGATAGCCGATACCGGCAACCGGCGGGTATTGTTTTATGCGCAAATTCCCACCCAAAATTTTACCCCGGCTGATAGCGTGATAGGCAAGCCCGATTTCTACACGAGAGATTATGAAAATCACGAACCGATATGGCCTTATTCAGTCAGGGTTTCTGCTCAAGGGCAAATGCTCATAGCCGATACACAGTACTATCGTTGTTTACTTTGGTATCATTGGCAAGATGCTCTCACTCGTCCCGCCGACATCATCATCGGCCAGCCTCATTTCGAGGCCAACGGCATGAATCAGTTTGATTTGTACCCCAAGCAAAACTCGCTTAGCTGGACGTATGATGCCGTTTTTTACAAAAATGGTATCTTCGTGGCCGATACAGGCAATAGT
Source organism: Runella sp. (assembly GCA_046294665.1). Classification (GTDB taxonomy): domain Bacteria; phylum Bacteroidota; class Bacteroidia; order Cytophagales; family Spirosomataceae; genus Runella. The sequence goes on along the minus strand of JBKBKL010000010.1, from coordinate 29,711 downwards.
CGTATTTTGTGGTTTGAGTCCCTACCCACCCAAAATGCCGCATTGGCCACAAACCTTATAGGACAAAAAAAGTTTAATGTAGGAAGCGAAAATCCAAATACACGCTACGGCACCGAATTACAGCTTTATTGGCCTTTTTCGATTAGTGTTTGCAACAACACTTTGGCGGTAGCTGACACAGGAAACCATCGAATTATTTTTTATCACTTATAAACCACTCATTTATCACTCATGAAAAAGCAGTTCATTTATGTTTCTCTTTCTTTGACAGTTGTAATGGCGGCTTGTGGCGGAAATGCTGAAAAAGAATCCTCCAAAACTGACTCTACCAAGGCAGCGATGCCTATGGATGCCGACCATATTCCGCAGCGTGATTTGAAATACCACGACTATGCCGAGGCTGTCAATGCTGGCAAAATCGAAAAAGATACCCTCAAAACCTCCGCTCGGCGAGAAGCTATGGGGCAAGTCGGTAGCCTCACTGTCAAAATCAACTATGGATCACCCGGTGTGAGAGGCAGAGCCATCTGGAACGGACTCGTAGGCTACGACCAAGTATGGGTAACGGGCGCACACACCGCTACCAAAGTGGAGTTTGACAAAGATGTCATCATCGGCGACTCACTCATCAAGGCTGGAGCGTATGGTTTCTTTACGATACCGAGCGAAAAAGAATGGACTTTGCTCCTCAACAAAAACTATGACCAGCACTTAGCCGATGACTACACCGAAAAAGAGGACATCGTCAGAATCAAAGTGAAACCCATGCCCAACCCCATGACACAACGCCTGACCTACTCGGTAGAAAAAAAATCAGACAAAGAAGGAACAATAGCCGTAGCATGGGAAAAACTCAAAGTAGCCATGCCTTTCCGATTAGCCCCTTAACCCACCCTTCACCCTTATACCTTTTAACCCTTCAACCCCTCAAACCACCATGCAATACGACGAAGCCGACTTTGTAGCTTATGCACTAAATGAAATGGGCATCAAAGTACGCTCACGCAATGGCAAGTATTTTGAGTTGGAGCAAGGGTTTCAGATAGAAGTCGAAGGGCGAGATTTGTACCGCTTATCGCATGAAGGCTGGGTCATCTCGCCCTTCGATGATATTGGCAAATTGTGTAATTTCCTGAAAGTGAATTTACAAAATGCCTGAGAAATAGAGGGTAGTTGGAAATTGACTTAGTGCCTCTAAACCCCTTAACGGTAGATAAAAAATGAACGAACTTTGGATAGTAGCTCTTTCGGAAAGCCAGTCAAAGCCAAACCATTATGCTTTGATACTGGAAGACAGCGTATCCAAACGACGAATTCCTATCATCATCGGAAAAACAGAAGCGCAGGCCATCGCAATGGTCATGGAAAAAATGACACCTGCCCGACCACAAACGCACGACCTGCTGGTGCAAACCATTCAAGCCCTCAATACCTCAGTGGCAAAAGTGGTCATCAATCGCTTTGAAAATGAAACCTTTTTTGCGACCATTTCATTAAAAACCTCCACCAACGAGATAGTCGAAATAGACGCACGCCCCTCTGATGCTATTGCAATAGCCGTAAGGGCAGGGTGTAGTATCTATGCCACCCACGAAGTCATCGAGCAGTCGGCTTATGATTTCGACGAAAAGACCCGTGAAAAAAAAGGCTCTTATGCCGAATACACCCTCGAAGAACTCGAAGAGCTTCTCCAAAAACTCATCGCCAAAGAAGATTACGAAAGTGCTGTAAGAATCAGAGAGGCTATTGCCCGTAGAAAATCGTAAATTTGCAGCATGACTACCAAACAAAAAATCATCGAATCGGCTTTGTTTTTGTTCAACCGCTTCGGCTTTGTCAGTGTACGTTTGCAGCACATCGCCGACGAAACAGGACTAAGTGTTGGCAATTTGGCCTACCATTTTAAGACCAAAGATGACATCATCGAGCATATCTACACCGAAATCGTAGCCGAGCAGCAGCGGCTTTTGGCAGACCTGCGCATGATTCCTTTGTTTGTCAATTTAGACACTCATTTGGAAAGCATCTATCAAATACAGCAGCAGTTCAGTTTCTTTTTCACAGACACGCTGGAAGTCATGCGGGCCTATCCGATGATTCGCCGTAGGCATCGAGAACACATCAAATGGCAGCAAATACAAGTTCAACTTTTCATTGAATTTAATGTATCAAGAGGTGCGATGAAAGCACCCCAAAAACCAGATAGTTTTGAGCAATTGGCCCAACGCTTCGTATTGCTCTCTGATACGTGGTTGAGCTATGAAGTGATGCAGGGAGCAATAGCCAAGGAGATTCCCGCAGAGCAATTTAAAAGTGCCTTATGGTCCATCTTTGTTCCTTATTTTTCAGAAATCGGATTCATAGAATACCAACAAATGAAAGCCCTGCCTTTTGATAAGTTAGGTTAAAAATTTAGAAAAAAATTTCCAAATCAGAATCATGCTGCTATATTTGTTATCATTTACAAGAATATGAAGCCCAAATTTTCGATAGATTCTGCTGCTTACAGTGCGCTCATGGAGGGCATTAATCAGCAGTTTTTTGTCGAAAAAAAAGGAAATTTGTCTGATTTTAAACTTTATTATGAAGATTTGTGGCTGGCCGATACAGCCGTTATAGAAAGCATCTATCGAGCAAAAGGCGAATGGGCTATTGATCTTATATTTGCTTATATTCACAATCCGCTACAACTTATTTGCCGAAATATTACCTCGCACCCTTGCCCCAAAAGAGCTGCTCATACTGCACAACTCATGCGGAGGCTGGCCGCCAAAGATCAAAGAGGTACTTTGGTAGTCAATATCCAATCATTACCTACTTGCCCAAATTGACAACCCATGTACAGCACTAAACAAAGAATACTGGAAGCGTCGGTTCGCCTTTTCAACGAAAACGGTATAGACAGTGTAAGGCTTCAGCAAATAGCCGAAGAGGTAGGTATCAGCGTGGGCAATTTGGCGTACCATTACAAAAACAAAGAGGCTATCATTGAGTCAGTTTTCGAGCAGGTGTTTGAAGAGTTTGAAAGTGTGTTCAGCAACTATCTCACCCAACCCAATCTCACGGATTTTGATCTTCAAATCACCAACTTTTATTATTTTTTTACTAAAAATCACTTTTATCTCTCTGAGTTTTTTAAGAAATCATTTGTACCACCACCTCATCATCAGCAATGGCAGGTGTGTGTTACCAAAATGATGATTCAGTTGAGAAGTCGCCTCCAATTTTTGGTCATGAAAGGAGATTTGCAACCGGAGTCCTTTTCCAGTCAGCATGAAATCATAGCGGAGCAAATTTGGATGACTTTGGTTTTTTTCGTTCCAAAATGCAACATGATTGGTCGTAAAATAGACCTAAATTCTTACAGAAAATCAGTATGGGATTTGCTCAAGCCCTACCTCACTCTGCAAGGACAAGAGGAGTTCAACCTTGCTATTTTACCACAACTTTACTGGTAAATCTTCATTAGCAGAGTCAATCATCTTGAATATTTTAAAAGTACTTTTTTAGAACGGTTCTAAATTTTCTATTTTTTTAGAATAAATTTTCTAAATTTAGAAAAAAGGTTCTAACTTGCGTTAGTGATATAATTTCTTATATACGTCTAATTCTGATAACCTTTAACTTCATTCAAATACAATGGCAAATGTACTTTGGTTGCAAGGAGGAGCGTGCAGTGGCAACACTATGTCGTTTCTCAATGCCGAAGAACCCACCGTCGTGGACTTAGTAACCGACTTTGGGGTCAATATCCTTTGGCACCCTTCAATTGGCCTCGAAATAGGCGAGCAAGTAACTCACCTTCTACAAGACATCATCGCCGGCAAAACGCAATGCGATATTTTGGTGTATGAAGGCAGTATCATTCAAGGGCCTAATGGTACAGGCACCATGAACTACTTCTGCGATCGCCCCATGCAAGACTGGATTAGAGAACTCTCGCAAGTAGTAGGTTTCGTAGTAGCCATCGGCGATTGCGCCACTTGGGGGGGTATTCCTGCTGTACCTCCCAACCCATCCGAATCAACAGGTATGCAGTTTTTGAAAAAACAAAAAGGAGGATTTTTAGGTGCCAACTACAAGTCTAAAGGAGGGCTGCCGGTCATCAACATACCCGGTTGCCCTGCACACCCCGACTGGATTACCCAAATCTTGGTGGCGATTTCGACAGGCCGTATTGGCGATGTGTTGTTAGATGACTACCACCGCCCCAAAACTTTTTTCACCGATTTTGTACAGACGGGCTGTACGAATGTAGTAAACTTTGCTAATAAAATTGACGGCGGTTTCGGCAAACGAGGCAATGGCTGTTTGTTCTATGAAGTAGGCTGCCGAGGCCCAATGACCCGTGCCAGTTGTAATCGCATTTTGTGGAATCGCCAATCTTCAAAAACCCGCGCCAACCACCCTTGTTTGGGTTGCACGGAGCCGGGTTTCCCGCACAATGATTTGGTGAAAGGAAGTGTATTTAAAACGATGAAGTATTTGGGTGTTTTACCTCAAGAAGTACCTGCTGGTAGTTCAAAACTTGGCTATTACATGAGAGCAGGTTTTGAAAAAACAATGCATGCCCTTGAGGTAGCCGTAGGTATCGAAAAAGCACATACACAAGGATCTAAATAAACCTAACCACCTTAAAAAAACAATGGCAATCAAAAAAGAACTCAACATATCACCCGTTGGACGGGTAGAAGGCGATCTCGATGTAAAAGTATATATGGAAGATGGGGTCGTTACACGTGCGCACACACAAGCAGCTATGTTTCGTGGCTTTGAGCGTATTATGGCCGGCAAAGACCCACAGTCGGGCTTGATCGTTACACCTCGTATTTGTGGTATCTGTGGAGGTTCTCATCTTTACTGTGCTTCGTCGGCATTGGATACGGCTTGGCAAACAACGCTCCCCCCCAATGCACTACTACTACGCGCTATCGGCCAAGCTACCGAAACGATTCAGTCCATTCCACGATGGTTTTATGCCATCTTTGCTACCGACATGGCCAACAAAAAATTTGCCAACAAGCCACTTTATGACGAAGTAGTGCGCCGTTTTGCTGCTTATGTGGGTACGTCGTTTCAGCAAGGTGTAGTCGCATCGGGTCGTCCGGTAGAAGTTTATGCTATTTTTGGTGGGCAGTGGCCACATTCATCTTATATGGTGCCGGGGGGCGTAATGTGCGCTCCTACGCTGAAAGACATCACACGCGCTCACTCCATCATGAATCAATTCCGTAAAGATTGGCTCGAAACTCTCTGGCTTGGAGGTTCGATTGAGCGATACTTGCAAATAAAGACATGGGACGACCTGATGGCCTACATCGAAGAAAACGAATCACAGCGTAATTCTGACCTGGGGCTGTTTGTGCGTGCCAGCCTTGAATTTGGTTTGCATAAATTTGGACAAGGCGTTGGTAAATTTGTGGCTTATGGTACATACCTCCACAAAGACCACTATCAGAAACCTACCATCGAAGGGCGTAACAAAGCCCTCATCAGCCGTTCGGGTTTCTACGACGGTCAGAAATATTATGAATTTGACCACCTTCAAATCAAAGAACACGTAAAACACGCTTGGTATCAAGATGTCGCTGCTGCCCACCCGTGGGACGAGCCTTTGCCTACGCCCATGCCTTCGCAGCCACTCGAACACTCCAATTTTGGTGGCAAATACTCTTGGGCAAAAGCCCCTCGCTATATGGATTACGCCGCTGAAGCAGGGCCATTGGCCAGGGTATTGATGAATGCCAATCCGAATCATCTCGAATCACATCAAATCTATGACCCTCTTTTTGGAGATATTTATGCCAAAATGGGACCCAGTGTATTTACGCGCACCCTTGCAAGGGTACACGAAGCGGCTCGCCTCTATGTGCTGATTGACGAGTGGCTTCGCCAAATTGATCTCAATGGCGATTTTTACATTAAACCTGTTGAGCGTGATGGCAAAGGTTTCGGAGCAACCGAAGCCGCTCGAGGCGCATTGGCACACTGGATCGAAATCGAAGACGGGGTCATCAAAAACTACCAAGTCATGGCACCTACTACTTGGAACGTAGGTCCCAACGATGAACGAGGCAATCCCGGTCCTATCGAAGCAGCCCTCGAAGGCACCGAAATCGAAGACGCACACGACCCCGTGGAAGTAGGTATGGTAGCTCGCTCGTTCGATTCGTGTTTGGTATGTACCGTACACGCCCACGACCAAAAAACAGGTAAAGAACTCGCTAAATTCAAGTTATAGTTATTCCTTCGTAAACCATTAAGGAGTTAAGACACATTAAGCCTGAAAACTTAATCATCTTAACTTCTTAATGGTTTTTTATTCAGATATGAAAACAGCAATCATGGGTTTTGGCAACCCCGTACGGTCAGACGATGCCGTAGGGTGCTATGTCATTGAGCAACTCCAAAAAAAAAATATAGCTTCCGAATACATCAGTCTATTCGATATGGGTACTGGTGCTTTTGAAGTTTTATTTAAATTACAAGGGCATCAACGTATCATCATTATTGACGCAGTGGTCAATACAGGTGAAAATGTCGGAACGATTTATAAACTACCTGCTTCAGAAATCGAAGGGGCAATTCAAGAAGATCCTATGGTGTTTTTACACAGTATCAAATGGGATCAGGCATTGAGCTATGCCAAGAAAATTTTACGTGAAAACTATCCCGATGACATCACCGTTTATCTGATAGCCATAGACAATACGCGCCTCGAGGTAGGGCTGTCGGCTGAGGTACAACAAGCCGGCGATAAAGTGTTAGATCATATTTTGAATAGCCTATGAAACTTCAAAATGGACACATCATTATTCCTAAACAAATCTATGCGACTGTTCTTGAAAATGAAACACAAGTAAACTGGGTATTTTATGCCGAGCGTGGGCAACTATTGATAGCAGGAAAGTCGAAAACTTTTTTTGAAAAAATGCACGCTACGAAGTGGGCAAGCCTAAAAGATAAAAATATAAATGGCGACAAAGCCTTGTATGTCAGAGAAATATTGATTGATTTTGACTTGGACGACACCGATCGTCCACTCTCTTACGAAATTAAAAATTCGGGTATTATTGCCATTGACCTTGCTTGAAAATACCACATTCCAAAATCTTTGATCCTCAATGCTTACTCTGTACACAGCTAATCAAGAAGTAAATCAAATCATCAATGCTGAATTTCGGCTCAACGAAGTAGTATATGTAAAAGACCTCAAAGAATTGGCCAACGAAACGCCCCAACAGCATTTGCTTATTGATGATGAATATATAAAAATACCCATTGTATGGACTAATGAGGTGCCACCTTACTTATTACCCTATCCGATCAGATTTACGTCAGATAATCTTCTGGCAGTAGTTTACACTAAACTCAACAATTACGAAAAAGCATATCAATACGCCCAAAGTAACCAGCCTTTGTTAAAAGAAATAGATACCCTTAACTGCCTCCAATATGGTGTGGCTATTGCTTTGCCTGAACTCCCACAATATTTTGAAAATAGCTTTGAAGAGTACCGTTTTTGGCATAATAGGGCTATATTGGCCCATTATGGCGAAACTACCCATTTTATACATTATGCAGCTATAAGGCGGTACTATGAACGCGCTTTCGACTTAGCCCCCAACGATGAATGGAAGGCTTTCACGGGAAAACATTGGGCTACTTTATTATTAGATGCTGAAGAATTGACGCAAGCCAATCAACTTTTATCCCAATGTATCGAGAAGGCTATTTCTGATGAAGCTAAAATAGAATTGACAAATGTGCAATACGCAGTTTGGCTCAAACAACTTACCGCCCCTTATGACCCTAATCTTTTAGAAAAAACCAAGAAAGCACTATGGGAAGTATTACAACATTATGAAAAAACAAATAACAAGGTACAAACGGCGTTGCTGTTGATTGATGCTTCGCAAGTGGCCAACTTTTCTGATAGTTTTACCGAATCTCTGGGCTATATCAATCGTGCCATTGAGTTGCTCCAGCAAGAACAAATGCCGGAATTAGTGGCCAATGCACAATATCGAAAAGGAACACTACTTTTTACATGGGCGCAAAACGGCAACCCGCAGTTTTATCGCCCAGCCATTGATGCTTACCAGCAGGCCGTCAAGGTATTTACCAAAGAAAATGCACCCGAAACTTTTGCCGAGATACAGCATCATTTGGGGGTGATATACAGCGAAATTCCTGATGAGGTCAAGAAAAAAAGTGTTTGGGCGGCTGTATCGGTCAGTTCGTTCAAGGAGGCATTGAGTTATTTTACACGCGAAACACACCCTTACGAATATGCCCGCATTTGCAATCACTACGCCAATGCCCTCACCAAATTCCCTGATGCCAAGCTCACCGACAACTACACCAAGGCATTAGAATTTTACCGTGAAGCGTTACTAATTCGTACTGCCGATGAATACCCCTACGAGCGAGCATTGACGATTCTCAATTTCTTGGAGGCTGCTTGGCAGGTATCGGTCACGGAGCCTATGCACCAACAGGCTTTGTTTGAAGAAATGAACAAATTGGCAAAAGAAATCGCATCTTTAGTAAATGATGAAAAGCTCATAGCAGAGGCATATAGGCATTTAGATTTGTTGCAAGAGTTGAAAGAAAGATTAGACTGACACAAATAACTCACAAAGCTATTTCTTGGATTATTCTGCGATTGTGCTAAAATAGTCGTACCTTTGCGGGCAGAAACTAAAAACCAAATCATGCAATCTATCCGCAACATCGCCATTATTGCGCACGTTGACCACGGTAAAACTACGCTGGTGGATAAATTTATCCACTTCTCCAAACTCTTCCGCGACAATCAGCAATTCGACGACCTCATCTTGGACAACAACGACCTCGAGCGCGAGCGGGGCATTACGATTGTGTCCAAAAACGTATCAGTACGCTACAAAGACGTAAAAATCAACATCATAGATACCCCCGGCCACAGCGACTTTGGGGGCGAAGTAGAGCGCGTACTCAAAATGGCCGATGGCGTTTGCCTACTGGTAGATGCCTTTGAAGGCCCCATGCCTCAGACTCGCTTTGTATTGGGCAAAGCCCTCCAACTTGGCTTGAAAGTGGTACTTGTCATCAACAAAGTAGATAAGCCCAACTGCCGCCCCGACGAAGTACACGAAGCCGTGTTCGATCTCATGTTCAATCTCGGTGCTACCGAAGAACAGCTCGATTTCGTTACGGTGTTTGGATCTTCTAAACAAGGCTGGATGGGACCCGACTGGCAGAAACCTACCGACGATATTTCGTATTTGTTAGATGTCATCGTAGAGCATATCCCAGCCGCCCCCGTCAATGAAGGCGAGCCACAGATGCAAATCACGTCGTTGGATTATAGCTCTTTTGTAGGGCGTATCGCCATTGGGCGTGTACATCGTGGTACACTCAAAGAAGGACTGCAAGTAGGACTTTGCAAATCTGACGGCACCGTCAAACGCGCCCGTATCAAAGAACTACAAGTATTTGAAGGGCTGGGCAAACAAAAGGCCACCGAAGTATCGTCGGGCGATATTTGTGCCGTTACGGGATTAGAAGATTTTGAAATAGGCGATACTATCACACTCTACGAAAACCCCGAACCGCTGCCACGCATAGCCGTAGATGAACCTACGATGAATATGCTCTTTACGATCAACAACTCCCCGTTTTTTGGTAAGGAAGGCAAGTTTGTTACTTCTCGCCACCTACGCGACCGCCTTTTCAAAGAAACCGAGAAAAACCTTGCGCTACGTGTAGAGCCTACCGATACCGAGGATAAGTTTTTGGTCTTTGGGCGTGGGATTCTGCATTTGTCGGTACTGATCGAAACCATGCGCCGCGAAGGCTACGAGCTGCAAGTAGGCCAGCCACAAGTAATCTTCAAAGAAGACGAGCGCGGCCAACGCCTCGAACCCATCGAGATGCTGGTAGTGGACGTACCCGAAGAATCGGCAGGGAAGGTCATCGAACTCGTAACGCAGCGTAAGGGTGACTTGCTCGTCATGGAGCCACGCGGCGACTTGCAGCACTTAGAGTTTGATATTCCATCGAGAGGATTGATTGGCCTACGCTCCAACGTGCTTACGGCTACCCAAGGAGAGGCCGTGTTATCGCATCGTTTTAAGTCTTATGAACCGTACAAAGGGCCAATAGCAGGGCGTATCAACGGCTCTATCATTTCTAAAGGCACTGGTGTGGCTACTCCCTATGCGCTCGACCGCCTTCAAGAGCGTGGGAAGTTTTTTATAGATCCAGGTGAAGAACTCTACATGGGAATGGTCGTAGGCGAACATACCCGCCCCGGCGACATCGTGGTAAACCTACAAGAAACCAAAAAACTGACCAATATGCGCGCCTCTGGCTCGGACGACAACGTGCGCATAGCACCAAAAGTCAATTTTTCGCTGGAGGAATGTATGGAGTATATTCAAAAAGATGAATACCTTGAAGTAACCCCTCAATCGCTGCGAATGCGCAAGATTTATTTAGACGAAAACGACCGCAAGCGTTATTCTAAAGAGTTGGAAATGGTTTAATGGGATTATTATGGGTGGGCAGCCACCCATATTTCACCATCTTCAAAAAATTCTTTTTTCCAAATCGGTACGGTTTCTTTGAGCGTATCAATGGCAAATTGGCAGGCTTCAAACGCTGCCTTTCGGTGAGCACAAGCTACGGCTATTACCACCGGTATTTCGCCTACTGTCAAAGTACCTATACGATGATGAATCGAAATCGCTAAAACAGGCCAACGATTGAAGGTCTCTATAGCGATTTTTTGCATTTCGGCCTCTGCCATAGGAGGGTATGCCTCAAAAAAAAGTCGTTTTACGGTTTTGCCCTGCGTTTGATTGCGCACAGTCCCCACAAACGTAACAATACCACCGGCGGCATCGCTCATCACGTAGGAGAGGCATTGAGGCGGGTCGAGAGGATTTTCTGTAAGGAGTATATCTATGTTCATGGATTCAAAAGTACACAAAAAAAATCCCTTGTATTAACTACACTTTTTGGAAGAAAGTTTGTTATCCAACAAAACCTTATTTCCTTTTTTCCTATGGGGCGTTTTACAGCTATTCTGATGATTATCGGGGTGTTGCTTCTGATAGATTGGTATGTTTTTCAGGCCGTCAAGGTACTTTCCAAAGACTTCGCACCTGACAACCGCCGACTGGTGCATAGTATCTATTGGGCTGTGCCGGTGTTGAGTTTGGTGGTTTGGCTCTTTACACAATTTGTTCTACCGCCTGATGCTCTTTCGCGTGCCACTCGCCAGTTTGTTTGGACGGCCTTGATAGTACCCTATTTTGCCAAACTCTTTGCCTTACTTTTCATAGCCTTCGACGACCTACTGCGTTTTTTTCGTTGGATTGGAAGTTTTTTCAATCAAGCCAGTACTACTACTACCGAGCCTTCTAACGAAGTGATTCCGCGTTCGGAGTTTCTGATGAAAACAGCTTTGGCAGTAGGTGGAGGGACTGTGGCGGGCTTTGCGTATGGGATATTGTCGGGAGCGCATGACTATCGAGTTCGACGTATCAAAATTCCACTCTCCAACCTTCCTAAAGCCTTCGACGGACTCAAAATCGCCCAACTGTCAGATATACATTCTGGGAGTTTTTTCAATAAAAAAGCCGTGAAAGGCGGGGTCGAAATGCTCATGGCCGAAAAACCCGATCTTTTCGTTTTTACAGGCGATTTGGTCAATAACACCGCTGACGAAGTAAAAGATTACATAGAAATTTTCGGCAAAATCAAGGCTCCCTTGGGTTCATTTTCCGTCTTGGGAAACCACGACTACGGCGACTATTACCTTTGGCCATCAGCCGAAGCTAAACGCCAAAACCTCGAAGACTTGAAAAAAGCACATCGGCTTTTGAGCTGGGATTTGCTCCTTGATGAGCATCGGAGCATCATGGTCGGCAACGAAAAAATAGCTTTATTGGGAATCCAAAATTGGGGCTTGGGAGGTTTTGCTCAGTATGGCAACTTAGCCAAAGCATATTCAAATACTGACGATTTCCCTGTGAAAATTTTACTTTCCCACGACCCAAGTCATTGGAACGCCCAAGTTACGAAAAGCTATCACGATATAGACTTGGCATTGGCTGGTCATACCCACGGAATGCAGTTTGGGGTAGAGTGGGGGAACTTTCGGTGGAGTCCGGCACAGTATCGTTATCACCAGTGGGCAGGTCTTTATCAGCAAGCGCAGCAATATTTGTATGTCAATCGAGGTTTTGGGTATATCGGTTATCCGGGAAGAATAGGTATATTACCCGAAATTACAGTCCTCGAATTAGTAAAAGCCTAAGGTTCAATTAGAAAAAAAATACAAATTTGTTATGTTTGCATACGAAATAAATTTTTGCTCTAATTTCTTCATTTTGAGTTTTTTATGGTTTTATTTATCGGATTGAGATATTGGAAAAATCAAAGCAGATAGTAAAAATTTAATAAATAACGATTCATTAATTCTTATTTTTGCCCCTCAAGCAGCTTTAAAAGCAGAAGGGCTTGCTCCAAAACTTTACCATTTTCATATTATTTGTTTGATTATGAACTACTTGATGAAAGAAACTGACGGTTACAGATACATTGACGAAGGTCAAGGAGAGGTGCTATTGCTACTGCACGGGCTTTTTGGGGCATTGAGCAACTGGGACGGGGTCATCAATGCGTTCAAAAAAGACTATCGAGTAGTCATACCCATGCTACCGATTTATGAAATGAACCCTCGTGAAGCTGGATTAGAAGCATTAGTAAGTTTTACAGAGGGATTTGTAGCCAAACAAAAGCTATCAGACTTGACCCTGATTGGTAACTCGCTCGGAGGGCATATCGCCATTTTATATACGCTCAAAAATCCCGAGCAAGTCAAGCGATTGGTGCTGACGGGAAGCTCTGGACTTTTTGAAAATGGCATGGGAGGGTCTTATCCCAAACGTGGGAGCTACGAATACATCGCCGAGCGTGTGGCCTACACTTTCTATGACCCTAAAGTAGCCACCAAAGAATTGATTGATGAGGTCTTTGAAACAACCTCCAGTATTCCGAAATGTATGAGTATCGTCGGGATTGCCAAATCAGCCCAGCGCAACAACGTGGCCAAGGAACTTCAAAAAATAGAAGTGCCTACCCTTTTGGTATGGGGACTCAACGACACCATCACGCCTCCCAATGTAGCCCATGAGTTCAATTGTTTGATTGCCAACTCGGAGCTTTATTTTATAGATAAATGCTGCCACGCTCCGATGATGGAACACCCCGAAAGATTCAACGAGATTTTAAGTAGCTTTTTAGCAAAGCATCAGTTTCTTGAAGTGGTCTAATACTTGGGTATTTTGTAGGTCTAATGTACTTTTATGGTTTCAAAGCCAACTTAACCTACTGATTTATGCCCCCCAAAAATAATCCTTCTCGATATAGCTTTTTACCAAAGTGGCTGGCTTGGATAGATTTTTTAGGGATTTTTGAAAAAGACCCTTTCGGCAATTCTCTGCTTCTCAAACGTGCCATCATTTCGATATTGGGTTGGTTTACCTATTGGCGTTTTACGGTGGTCAATAAAATGCAGATAGAGGGTATTGAGCATTTGGAGAACCTCCCCGAATCGGGGGTGCTATTTTTGTCCAATCATCAGACCTACTTTGCTGATGTAATATGTTTCTATCATATTTTTTCGAGCATCAAGTGGGGCTTCAAAAGTACGATAGTTCCTCCACTTTATTTATTAGCACCACGTGCACGCAGTTATTATGTAGCGGCTTCCGAAACCATGAAAGGGGGCTTAGTACCGCGATTGTTTGCAATCGCTGGGGCCTTGACGGTAGAGCGGTCATGGCGTGCCGAAGGCAAAAATGTAAAGCGCGAACGCGATACCTCGGCAGGAGATAAAATAAGTATGGCACTCGCACATGGCTGGGTAGTGAGCTTTCCGCAAGGTACGACTAGTCCCTACGCCCCTATCAGGAAAGGAACGGCCTATCTAATCCAAGAAAATCAGCCTTTGGTGGTACCGGTAGTCATCAATGGCTTTCGGAGGGCTTTCGATAAAAAAGGACTACGCTTCAAAAAAACCAACACTACTTTGAGTGTACGCTTCAAAAAACCGATGCAGTTTGACCCTACATTGAGTGTGGAGGAAATAGTGGCTATCGTCAGACGAGAGATTGAACAAGACGTGCCAGAGCAGATGCCTTGGGTACGTACCGAATGATAGAGCTACCTGATAAAGGCTTTGACTTGGTACTGTTTGGGTTCGGTCATACTCAAGTGTTGAAAACCGCTTATATCGTATGATTTGATAAGCCATATACCTTCGGGGCGCAGGGCTGCTTGCAGTAGAAGGTGTTTTTGGGACTCATAAAGTCTGTTTTCTTCTTGCAATACCGCCTCTATCCAAGTAGGCTTCTGTGATGCCTTGTCTAAGACGATTTTCAATGACCGAACGGGTTGTTTCTCTCCTTGTTTGAGGGTATATAACCATGCAAATTCACCGAGTTTTTGAACCGTGTAGCTTGCCAAATAGGCAGGCTTGTTCAAATCAGCCTGTGCAAACAAATCCAGTTCTTTGCTCCAATCTATATCTGTCGTTGTATGTGTTTCTTGGTTTTGACCTATGGTTAGCTGTTTTTCAACGGCCGGCTTGCGCTTTTCCAACTCCACCACTTGCTGGGTAATAAACCCTTTTAAATCATAGTAGTTTTTGACGGGAGTAGAGTCTTCTGCCGAAGTACAACCGCCCAGCAACCCAAGTCCGAAAAGTATGTAAAATCGTGTTTTCATGCAGGGAATCGTCCTATAATATCGTACAAAGCCAAACTGTACTATTCTCTAAAAAGTTTCGTTGGCAACAAATCATATCTTCAAATGTTACTTATAGTCTTTGACTTATAGTCCGCAAAATGGCAGTTTTGTTGTATGAATATCAAAATCAAAATAGGTCTAAGAATTAAGCAACTCCGAGAGGCTCAAAAAATGGCACAAAAGGATTTGGCATATACTGCCGATTTGGATCGAAGCTATATTGCGAGTGTCGAAAACGGCCAAAGAAATATTTCGATTGTCAATATCGAAAAAATTGCCGTCGCTTTTGGTCTAACACTTAAAGAGTTTTTCAATGATACCGAATTTGGTGAGCCTTCAAATGGCAGTGGAGCAAATTAAAAATTTGATTGAAACATCAATTACCACATTTGGCACTGAAGGCAAAAATAACCTAGTCAGAAGCCTATAAAGTTACTTCATGAAGTTGAAAAAGCAGAATTAATCAGTAACAAAGTCAATCCTAATTGTCTTAACCCGCTATTAGACCAATCTCACGGTGAACTCTCGCTTGCTGGATTTTTCAAAAAGAAAGACCAAGATATTTGCGTTGTTCCAAATGGATTGAAACCGAAAGCGGAAAAACTAAATTTTCAAGGCATTCTTTACGGTCAAGAAGATAAATTCGGGTTTGATTTTACTGAAAAAACTCTGTCAATCAACGTTCGCAGTCAGTTGAGTAGCTCTGCTAAAAATTTTGATACACTTTATGAAAGAACTTTTGCCGAAGCATTGAATTTGCATCTACGTTGTCCGAAAATGGTGTTAGGTGAATTTTATATGATTGCGGTCAATGAATATGATAGTGATGCTGCAAACAAAAAACAAATTAAATACAAGAACGTAGCAGGTGTTGCAAAGCATATCGAAAAGTATTTGCTGTCTTTTGCTGCCGTAAATAACAGAACAACTGTAACTGGCGACCATTTCAAGTATGAAAGGGTTTGTTTGCTTATTGTTGATTTTAGTAAGAAAACTCCAAAGGTTTACAATACTGATGCGGAACTAAAGGCAGATAATTTGTTACCTGCAAATTCAATAGCTTCCATTCAAAATTTAAGTTTTCCAAATTTTATTTCCGATTTGTTGAAGATTTACTCAACAAGATTTGGAACCGGCAAATTCAAGTGATACTTACCAATTAAAAAGTCGTCTATTTCCTGCTTATCGGTTAAACTCCGAATGAATTCAATTTCTTTTTCGGTAAGTTCAGGAATAGTAAATTTTTCAATAAAATTTTTCTGATAGCAAGGATACCCACCTTCAATCGCTACACTCGTTCTACTTACGTAATAGTCCATTACAACTGAGTTCAGAATTTTCTGAACAACATCAATGTTCTCAACTTTGCAAATGGGATTTATTAGGTCAGAAAAAAGTCCATTTGTTTCTTGATCCTTGAAGTAAAAGCCGTATCCGTTAGTGAAGTAGGCATCTTCTTCTTCAACCAATAAAAATCTTGGGTGTTGGCAAAAAGTAGGATTTAATATTTTCTTTCCTGTTTTTGTAAGTCCTTGTGTTCTACCCCAAACATAAAACGGTTCAAATTTTACTTTTCCCTTGTCCCTGGCTAAAAGAATTTCTTTTTCTGAAAGCAAATATTCATAGCACTTAGGAAATTTTTTCTTGAAATCATTTTCAGCGATTGGGGTCGCAACACCTTTTTTGATTTGGTAAGGAAAAATAATTTTCCGAGTGTTTAGCTCGGCTTCTTCTTGCGTTTTGAAATCGGAAATTTTGTAAACCGATTTTACAACTTCCTTCTCAATTTCATAAGTTCCGCTTTCAGTTGATTTTAGATAATAGCCGTTTTTATTTTTACAACCGTCAACAAAAAAAACATCGTCTTTCAATGTTGCAATGCCAACACATATATCAAAGAGTTTCCCGATTGGTGTTCCGATTGTTTCAATCGTTTTAATGTTTTGTTGTTCGTCAGTTTTTAGCAAACGCCATTTCTTTACGTTTAAGTTCTCTAAATAATTTGGAGAGCCGTTTGCGTTTGCCAAAAACAATTCGGGGCTGTAATCTTCTTTTATTCTGTCGTAAGTGATTGCTTCGTTTTGTTGTTTATTTAAAAAAGTGATTGCAGTATATGTTTGTGCATCAAAAACTTTTTTGTGGCTGAAATCAATAATGCGGGTAACGCATTTTTGATGTTGAAAATATTTCCGCAATGCTTCACCTGCAAGCGATGTGAAATAGTTATTTGGCGTAATGTAGCCAAGTTTCCCTGTCGGTTTGAGTAACTTATAACCAAGTTCAAAAAAAGCAAAATACAAGTTGAATGTTCCACCTTCAACGGTTGTCCAATGCTTTGCTAAGTAGTTTCTGTTTTCGTCCGATAAGTCCTGAAATTTTACATAAGGCGGATTGCCTACAATGTTATCAAAGTTTTGCTTCCAATCAGCTCTTAAACTGTCTTGATGATAAAGGTTAAAATCTGTTTCTTTCAAGTGTTCACCAAATTGCAAGGCATAAATTGTCAGGATAAGTTTGGTTCTGTGAATGTTGTATTCAAGTATGTCTGAACCGAAAATATTTTCCTTAACAATTTTGCGAATGGATTTATCAAAAGTCCGCTTGTAATAGTCAGTCAAGCCGACAAGAAATGCACCGCATCCACAACTTGGGTCAAGGTTTGTGTCGGTTTCCTTTGGTTGAATTTCATTGATAATAAAGTCAATGATGTAGTCAGGCGTGAAAAATGCCCCGTTAAACTTTCTGTCACTGATTGGAATGATTAACTCCAAATAGTTTTCAAGTTCTTTGATGCTTGAAATGTTAAGCGAAGAAGTGTCAAAATAAAGTTGTGGATTTTGCTCAAAGTCCTTGAAATAGTTTGTTAGAATAGGGCTTTTATCAAAATTTAGTTTGTTGTTTGTCAGGTAAGAATAAACCAAATGTCGCTCAAGACTTGTCAAGTCGTGAGTTTGTATGAGTTGATTTATTATTCCTTTCTTAATCATTGTCGTGCTGACTTTAAGTAACAAAAGTAGGGAAATAATTTATTACAGTCAAACCATTGTTGATAAAATTTACCTTTTGAAACTCTACCAAAGTTCCGAACTTTGCCGAAATTTTTTTATTGATTAAATGACCCCACCTATCAAAGTACTTTTTGTTTGCCTTGGCAATATCTGCCGATCGCCCTTGGCCGAAGGCGTTTTTAGGGATTTAGTGGCAAAATATGGCTTGTCGGATTCGATTGTCTGCGATTCGGCTGGTACGCATGGCTATCATACGGGGGCATTACCTGATAGGCGTTCGCGCCGTGTAGCGGCCGATTATGGCCTCAACCTTACCCACTTGGCACGTAAAGTGTCGGGCGATGATTACGCCCATTTTGACTACCTGATTGCTATGGACGAGAGCAATTTAGAGTACATTCAGACCCAGTTTTATCGTACTACGGGTTTTCACCCACAGCCGGATACGGTCTTTCTTTATCGTCATTTTGATACAGACTCCACTGATCCCAATGTGCCAGATCCTTACTATGAAGATATGGCTGCTTTTGAGGAAGTATATCAAATAGTGTTGCGTTGTGGACAAAACTTTTTGCAATACCTTATCGAAAAGCATAATTTTGCTTCAAAACCAACCCACCAATGAACTCAAAAGTAATCCTTATCATCATGGACGGCTGGGGCATAGCCAAAGCTGGCCAAGAAAATCGCTCGGCTATTGTGGCGGCTCATACGCCTTTTTACGACAGTATTTTAGAAATATACCCTCACTCGACACTCGAAGCCTGTGGCTTGGCAGTAGGCTTGCCCGATGGCCAAATGGGCAACTCCGAAGTAGGGCATACCAATCTGGGTGCGGGACGTGTAGTCTATCAAGATTTGGTCAAAATCAATTTGGCTGTACAAAATGGCACGCTGGCACAAGAACCTACCCTCAAAGAAGCCTTCGACTATGCCAAAAATCATCATCGTAAAGTACACTTCATTGGACTCGTGTCTGACGGTGGCGTACACTCGCACATAGACCACTTGAAGGGGCTTTGTGATGCGGCTAAAGCGGCTGGACTTGAGGAGGTTTTTGTACACGCTTTCACCGACGGGCGTGACTGCGACCCCAAAAGCGGCTTAGGATTCATCTCTGATTTGCAGCAATATCTCGCTACTTCGGTTGGGAAAATAGCCAGCGTTACAGGGCGGTTTTATGCCATGGACCGCGACAAACGCTGGGAGCGTGTGGCCAAGGCATACCATGCCATGGTCAATGGCGAAGCCGAACTTAAAGTAGGGGAGGGTCAGATTGTAAAAGCTATTCAAGGCTCTTATGATGCAGGGATTACAGATGAATTTATAGAGCCAATCGTCATTACCAACAATGACGGAAGTCCAATTGCTACGATTGAAGCGGGCGACGTGGTGCTGTGTTTTAATTTTCGTACTGACCGTGGGAGGGAGATTACCGAAATGCTTACGCAGCGCGATTTCCCCGAACAAAATACCCAAAAACTTCCGCTACACTACCTCACCATGACCAATTACGACGATTCGTTTGTGGGCGTGAAGGTCATTTATGATAAAGATAATTTGACTAATACGCTTGGGGAGGTGTTGGCCAAAGCCAACAAAAAACAGATTCGTATCGCCGAAACCGAAAAATACCCCCACGTTACTTTTTTCTTTTCGGGAGGGCGCGAAGAACCCTTCGAGGGCGAAAAACGCCTGCTTTGCCCTTCGCCCAAAGATGTAAAAACGTATGACCTCAAGCCTGAAATGGCTGCTTACGATATACGCGATGCTATCTTGCCAGAAATAGAAGCCGAATCGGCTGATTTTATTTGCCTCAATTTTGCCAACCCCGACATGGTAGGACATACAGGGGTATTTGAGGCGGTAGTCAAAGCATGTGAGGCCGTAGATCAATGTGTAGAGGCGGTGGCCACGGCAGGGCTGACTCATGGCTATACCAGCATCATCATCGCCGATCATGGCAACGCCGATTATATGCTCAACGACGACGGTACCCCCAACACTGCTCATAGCCTTAATTTGGTGCCTTGTATTTTTGTAGGAAATAGCTACCACGGCACACCCAAAAATGGGAAATTGGCCGATATATCACCTACGATTTTGGATTTGATGGGCATACCAAAACCTGCCGAAATGACAGGGCAAAGTTTGTTGTAATCACTTAGCCAATTGGAGTATTCGGAAAGATTCTTTGAAAACCAATACAAATACGATCGAGCCTACTATCAAATCGGGATATTGAGAATGAGTAACATATACCAATCCACCGGCTACGATGACCCCAAGGTTGATGATGACATCATTTGAAGTAAAAATCATACTGGCTTGAATGTGAGCCTCTTGGCTTTTGGTTTTTTGGAGCAAATACAAACAAAGGGCATTGCCGAGGAGTGCCAAAAATGAAATAACAATCATCGTAGGATAGTGGGGCGATACTTCAAGACCAAAAAACCTTCTGATGACTTCTACAAACCCCAATATTGCCAAAGCCAACTGGAAATAGCCAGCAGCTTTGGCAATGTTTTTTTGACGGGCTACTGTCCCACCTACTGCCCAAAGCGCCAAACCATATACGATACTGTCGGCCAGCATATCGAGGCTATCGGCTACAAGGCCCATAGATTTTGAAACAAGCCCCGTCGAAGACTCCAACAAAAAAAAGAAAAAATTGATAGACAGTACTTGCCAAAGTAGGGTTCTTTGAGAAGCGGTATCATGGTTGGAAGTAGTCAACTCATCACTTTTTTGACTGTCTATCAATGAAGTATCTAACTGCAAACTTTTCAATTTCTCAAAAATAGCTTCATGGCTTTCTGTGTGAAAAACAGTCAGTTGTCGGTTGGGAATATCAAACGCTAAACTTTTGATTTGAGACAATGGAGCAAGTGCCATCCGAATCATTTGTTCTTCGGAAGGGCAGTCCATTTTTGATATTTTGAAGATGGTTTTCTGCATATTGACCCTGAAATTTGAGATGCGTGAATCTATATCCTGCCAACAATGAATTTTTGAACAATTGTTCCACAAAAATAACGACAATAAGGCTACTTACTTACTTCTGTTGGTGGTGGTGGCTTTTTCAACCGATTTTCAACTGTCAAAATGAGTAAAAGTATAGTACATATTACATGAAATCAGCTTTTTTAAGTAGATACAATTATAGAATTGGTTGAAATCTTTTAACTTTTTACAAAGTTTATGGAATGGTTTTAGTCTGATGATATTTCAAAAATGAAATAAAATGTATGAAAAATAAACACTATGAGGTCATAGTAGTAGGGTTGGGTGCAGTAGGAAGTGCCGCACTCTATCAACTTTCGGATATGACTTCCAATGTCTTGGGGATAGACCAGTACGCGCCCCCTCATACGCTTGGTTCTACGCATGGCGATACGCGCATCACGCGTCAGGCCATAGGCGAGGGAGCGCATTTCGTACCGCTGTCGCTGCGTTCTTATCAGATTTGGGAAGAACTTGAGGCCCTATCGGGCGAGTCATTGCTGACCAAATGTGGAGGGCTGTTTTGGGGTAAAAAACAGTCTAATATGCTTACTCACAACAAAAAAGGCTGGCTCAATACCACTATCGAAACCGCTCAAAAATTTGATATACCTCATCAAGTCTTGGACAACGATACTTTATGTAGGCGTTTCCCCCAATTTCGCTACCAGCCCGACGACATTGGCTACTGGGAAGAAAACGCAGGGTTTTTGCGCCCCGAAAAATGTGTAAGCGTACAACTCGCCCAAGCGCAAAATAATGGAGCTACTGTACACACCTACGAGCAAATGCTCGACTACCGGAGTACGTCAGCAGGTGTACGTATCAGCACCGATAGAGGGGAGTATCATACACGTACCCTGATTTTGACGACAGGGGCGTGGATTGGGCAGTCGCTTCAGCATACGCCTTATTGCGACTTGCTGAAAGTCTATCGCCAAGTATTGTATTGGTTTGAAGTAGAAGCAGAGTTTGAAAAATATACCCCGGAGCATTTGCCGGTGTATATTTTGCCCGATAGCGACATCTATGGCTTTCCTGCCATAGACGGGCCACAAGGGGGTATTAAAATCGCTACTGAAAATTATCAAAATCCTACCACTCCGCAGCATATAAACCGAAACGTAAGCCAAGCAGAAACCCAACTGATGTACGAACGCTACGTGGCTCCGTATTTGGTAGGTGTAGGACAGCGGTGTGTCAAGTCGGCGGTGTGTCTTTATACCATGACTCCAAACGGCGATTTTCTCATTGACCGCCACCCACATTACCCACAAGTTTGGCTGGCCTCGGCTTGCTCGGGGCATGGTTTCAAACATTCGGCAGCGGTAGGGCAGGTGCTGGCACAATTGGCCCTACAAGGGAAAACTGAATTTGAGATTGAAAAATTTCAACTTACATGCTTTGGAGAATTGCCTAAGTACACTGTAAACTAAGTTAGTATAACATATTACGCTCACGGAACTCACAGAAGTACACAGAAGAATTTTGTGGTTTCTGTGAGCATGAAATATAGTAACTGATGTTACTGATGTTACGCTTCTACGAAGCGTGATTTAATTTTGGGTATCACTTTTGAGGGCTACAAATGTATGGCTTCTCCGAAGCCTCTCTAAAGATCATCTATTCGTAAACTTCCCCCAAGCCTCGGCGAGGTGCAAGTTTTGTAGCCGAGCATGACGACCCCCAAGTCCCCCAAGCCTCGGCGAGGCGCAAGGTTTGTAGCCGAGTATGACGACCCCCAAGTCCCCCAAGCCTCGGCGAGGCGCAAGTTTTGTAGCCGAGAATGACGACCCCCAAGTCCCCCAAGCCTCGGAGAGGCGCAAGTTTTGTAGAGAAAAAGCACCCCCCAAGTCCCCCAAGCCTCGGCGAGGCGCAAGGTTTGTAGAGAAATTTCTAATAGTGGCTTAAAACCAAATTTGCGTAACACCAGATAGCAACTTAAATTACAATGAAATAAGTCAGTTTTTGATGCACACTTTAAACCTATTGCTTTCCTGAGTTGAGAAAGCGCACGTACTGTCTCCTACCAAAGTCTATTTGAGCTTTGCCTATACAAGCAGGCGTAGAAGAACAAAACTGCAACCCAATACGCTCTCGGTACACTAAGCCGATGCCTTCGGCATATACTTCGATTCGTTTGTCTTGCCCGACAAGCGTCGAGTCGTTTTGCTGAATGACCGTAACTGTTTTGTCGAAGCGGCGATTGCCTATTGTGAATGGTTGGTCGGCGCGAACGAGTTCGTAGCGATCTTCGCCTAAGTGGTTATAAATATTGCCATTCCAGTTTGATTTGTCGAAAATCGGAAAGACTATTTTGACAAAATCGAGGCTGTTTTCGTTGCGTATGGCGTAGTCAGGGGTAAGTCTTAGGCTATATACCGAATCGGGTTGCCAGGAGGCCGCCGCATGACTCCGACGAAACCTTTGGATTCGGAAGGAAGATTGCCCCGCAGCATTTATAAACCCTTCAGTGATTACTTCTTTGATTTGATAGCTGTTTTTTTGTGGGCTTTTGTTCAATAAAAAATCTTCTTCGACTACCTCATATTCGATATAATGACCTATGCTCGTTGGGACGTAAATTCGCCCTGCTGTGGGGCTGGTGCAGTCGTTGCAGATAGGTGTACAACCCTCCCATAGGCACAAACTCAAAAGCAACATTACGTATAGCAATGGACGACAACTCATTTTACCAAAATTAGAATTTGATTAAAAGTGTATTGAAATGAAACAAATATAGCAATAGAATGGATTTAAAGAATGTACTTCACAAAACAAATAATACATAAATAAGTTATTGTAAACGTATAGAGGTTTTATTTTTGCCCTAAATACCACCGTGCCCTTATGAATTCTTCCCAAATAAAGGAGATTGTAGCTCAACTTGCCTCTGCTATGGGGCAGCCCATTGTGCCGGGTCGTAACAAAGCCGAACTCGTAGATCAGTCAATCAACTATACTGTTGCTGATATACATCATTACCTTGACGATTTGAGTCGTTATGCTCGTTTTAATGACTTAACGACGATTGTTCATGATATGCCGATTCATGAATTTGATTCATTTCTTGCTCACAATGATTACCCTATTCTATATTTTGAAAAGATAGGTGAAGACTTTATTCCAGTTATTTACGGCAAAGATTACAAAGGTAAGCCAATCTACTGGAGTACTGAGCCTACTTTGTTTGGTTCAAAAATCCCACAAAATCCATTGACTTTCAAAGACCATCCCGAAGTAGCTAAAAATGGTCGCGTCATTTACATCACTACTTTTCCAATGGAGCCTTTGGTGAGTAGTTCAGAATCTCTCCACAATTCTGAAGAAAAACCATTTTCACCAGCTAAAAGGTTATTTCAACTCCTAACCAATGAAAGCAAGGACATAGGTTATATCTATTTTTATGCGATTGTTGTTGGTTTGGTAAGTTTGATTCTTCCTTTAGGTGTAAGTAGTATTTTTGGGTTGGTGGCCAGCGGTATGGTTTTTAGTTCGGTTTATGTGTTGATGGGGTTGGTGTTATTAGGATTGATAGCAAGTGGAGTTCTTCAGATAATACAGGTAACATTGGTAGAGGTATTACAACAAAGGATATTTGCAAAAGCTGCTTTTGAATTTACCTACCGTCTGCCACGACTTAAGTACGAGGGGTTTTCGCAAAGTAACCCAGTCGAATTGATGAACCGTTTCTTTGATGTTCTTACCATACAAAAAGCACTTCCCAAGTTTTTAATAGACATCACAGCAGCTACGTTACAAATATTGTTTGGTTTATTGCTTTTATCATTTTATCACCCATTTTTCATTGCTTTTAGCATTGTCATCATAGCGGCATTTTTAGGTATCGTAAGGTTGAATGGGGCCAAAGGACTTGAAACCAGTATCAAAGAATCCAAATTCAAGTACAGAGTGGTGGCATGGTTGGAAGATATGGCCAATACTCTTTTTTCGTTCAAAGCGGTAGGGAATACCCCACTTCCCATTCAGAAAATGGACGTACTTGTAACCAACTATTTGACCTATCGCCAAAAACATTTCAAAATATTAAAAGGATTTTATTATTATGCTTTAGGATTTAAGGTACTTGTCATCGGCGGATTATTGATTTTGGGTACATTTCTATTGATAGACCGTCAACTTACCTTAGGGCAGTTTGTGGCTTCAGAGTTGATAATTGTTTTACTCACCGCTGCCGTGGAAAAGTTATTCATGAGTATAGATATAGTATTTGATCTATTGACTGCTGTCGATAAACTCGGACAAGTAACCGATCTGCCTTTAGAGCGTGAAGGTGGCTTTAAATTTGCCTCTGAACAATGCAAAAATGGAATAGAAATCAAAATCCGTAATTTAAGCTATGGGTATCCAGAAGTAAAAAAACGTGCTTTAAATAATGTTTCGACACACATAAGACAAGGAGAAAGAATCTGTCTTACAGGTCAGAATGGGTCAGGAAAACATACTTTACTCAAAGTATTGTCTGGGATTCTGAATGACTATCAAGGAAGTGCTATCTACAATGGAATTCCGATTCGTGATTTAGATTTGACTTCGTTACGCTCTTATATTGGAGTAAATTTTCCGAATGAAGAAATTTTTGACGGCACTATCCTTGAAAACTTAACTATGGGGCGTTCTGGTATTACTTTGGAACACGTCCAACTAGCACTTGATCGCACTAAACTCACCGAAGAAATTGCTGCCTTACCCGACGGTTTGAATACTCCTATTGTTTCAGGTGGACGTAGATTTTCGCAAAGTTTTACAACAAAATTGGCTATTGCACGATGTTTATTGCTGAAGCCCAAGTTATTGTTATTTACCGATACCCTTCAAAACCTCGAACGTGCTGAGAGACTTCGATTCATTGAATTGCTCACAGACCCCACGAATCAATGGACACTCATTGCCCTCTCCAATGACCCTGCCTTCATGGGAGCTTGCGATCGGGTACTTGTAATGGACGAGGGACAAATCGTAGCTGAGGGAGATTACAAATCTGTATTAAAACATGTAGCCATGTTTGAAAACTAATTAAGAAAAAGATGTTAGGCATTTCGCACAATACAATCAAAGAAAAACACGTAGAGAAAGAAACAAATTCTCTAAATACATTACACTCACCACAAACGGCTCGTACCGTTTATCGTTGGACTGTCGGTACATTTATTGTATTGATTATTGTCATGTTTTTGCCATGGCAGCAAAATATCAATGGAAAAGGCTATGTAACCGCACTCACTCCGCAAGATAGACCTCAAAATGTTCAAAACGCCGTTGCTGGTCAAATACGTGCTTGGTACGTCAGAGAGGGCGATTTTGTCAAAAAAGGAGATACACTATTGGTTATTTCTGATATCAAAGACGACTACTTTGATCCACTTGTACAAAAACGTACTCTTGAACAAATTCAAGCTAAGAAAGATGGAATAGTGGCCTACAATACAAAAATTGCGGCACTCGACGATCAGCTTGTTGCCCTTCGCGAGGGTTTACGATTGAGCCTATTAAAAGGACAAAATAAAGTGTTACAGGCTAAAATGAAAGTAAGCAGTGATAGTGCTGACAAAGTAGCCATAGATCGTAATTTTGAAATAGCCAAAGAGCGGCTCGAACGTGGGGAGATTATGCATAAAGACGGGGTCATTTCGCTGCTTGACTTAGAATCTCGAAGGCTCAAATTTCAAGAAGACCAAGCCAAGGTAGTTGCTCAAGACCAAAAATTGGCTATTTCACGAAACGAACTCATCAACGCACGTATCGAACTGAATTCTATTCAGGCAGAATATCAAAAAGACATTGCAAAAGCCCTCTCCGACCGTAGTTCTGCTTTGTCGAGTTTGGCAGAGGCTGAGGCTGAACTGGCTAAATTGGAAAATAAGTTTGAAAACATCAGAATACGTCAAGATCAATATGTGGTGCGTGCGCCTCAAGATGGATATATAGTCAAGGCCCTTAGAGCGGGTATTGGTGAAACAATCAAAGAAGGGGAATCAGTAGTAACACTTCAGCCGCAAGCCCCCGAAATGGCTGTAGAACTTTACATCAAAGCAATGGATTTACCGTTGGTATCTGTAGGGAGGCACGCACGTTTGGAATTCGACGGCTGGCCTGCATTACAATTTTCGGGTTGGCCCGGTGCATCGGTGGGTACTTTTGGTGGTACGGTCGTCATCGTTGATAGGGTCAATAGTATCAACGGTCAGTATAGAATCCTTATCAAACCCGATCATCAAGGCAATGAAAATGAAAAGTGGCCTGAGCAACTTCGTATCGGTTCTGGTGTAAATGGTTTTGTAATGCTCAAAGATGTACCTATTTGGTGGGAGGTTTGGCGGCAACTCAACGGTTTTCCCCCTGATTTCTTAGACGAAACTGCCAATAATTCTGAGGCTGACAAGACTAAAAAGTAAATGCCATAAATGAATGACCGTTGAAAATGAAAAAATATATTTTTCTTATAATTACCCTTGCTCAATATCATTGGGGGATAGCTCAATCAGACACCACCAAAGTTTTCAGTTACCGAGATTTTTATGATTTAGTAATTAAAAATCACCCCATTCTCCAACAAGCTAATACTCTACCCGACGATGCCAAGGCTGTATTGCTTATGGCACGTGGGGGGTTTGACCCCAAGTTTGGGACAAGTTTCGACCAAAAGTACTTCGACAATAAGTACTACTTCAACTTTTGGGATAGCCAACTTAAAGTGCCTGTCCAATGGGGAGGAATAGACGTAAAAGCAGGTTTTGAACGCAACGTCGGGCTGGTACTGGGTACAGATATTCAGACTCCTTCCGATGGCCTTTCGTATGTCGGTATTGACGTTCCTTTGCTCCAACGATTCTTAATAGACCAACGCCGTGCCGACCTCCGAAACGCACAGTTGTTTCAACAAATAGCAGAGGCCGAGCGTATCAAAATGATCAATAAATTGGTGCTTTCGGCAGCCAAAGAATATTGGAATTGGTATTTTGCTTACAAAAACTTCGTACTCACCAAAGAGTTTTATGAACTGGCCGAAGACCGTTATAAGCTCGTCGTACAGCGGGTTGCACAAGGCGACCTGCCCGCAGTAGATACCGCCGATGCCCAAGTAACCCTGCTCGACAGACGAATCATGTTTGAGCAGGCTGGTTTGGAGTTTCAAAATGCCCGCTTGGTACTCTCCAACTTTCTGTGGAGTAACAACGGAGAACCCCGTGAGATCCCCGATTTTGCAGTACCTCAAATGGCGGCAGTTTCGATATTGCCCAAAGAAACCCTCGATAACTTACTGCTGCAAGCGCGTAGCAATCACCCCGAAGTACAAAAGCTCGTTGTGAAAGGCCAACAACTTGGAGTGGACGAGAGGCTGGCTCGAAATAACCTTCTGCCCACTTTAAATTTGGGGCTTACATCGCTCAATTTTACCCATCGGCTCATCACAGGATACAGAGTCAATAACATTGATATTATCCCCAACTATTACAAATTCAACTTCGACTTTGCCTTACCTTTATTGTTTCGAAAAGAACGAGGTAAACTCCAGCAGGTACAAATCAAACAAATACAAAATAACCTCGAAATCAAGCAGATAAGACGAGAAATCAACAACGAAGTAGAAGCCTCCTACAACGAAGTAAAAAACTTGGAAGCTCAAATCAGAGAGCAGCAGCGTGCCGTTGAGCGGCAGATTCAAGTATTGCGTGCCGATGAACAACGCTTCGCTATTGGCGAAACCCAGTTGTTTCAAATCAATATCCGTGAGGCCAAACTCAACGAAATGCGCCTCAAACTCGAATCTATGAAATCTAAATATGAAAAAGCTAAAGCGACCCTCTATTTTGCCGCTGGAACGATAGAACCCTAAACCATTTTGTCAATAACTCTTGATGACTTAAAAAGGATATCCCACCCCGATATTGAATACCGGAAAGTTGGGACTTGAGCGTCGAAAAGAAAAATGGGGCAAAAGGTATCGTTCGTCTATCACTACGGGTCGTCCCTGAAGGTCAGTGGTTTCAAATCGGCGGCTGGGGTCAAATACTTTGATACCCATATCGAGCCTGATAATAAAAAAAGATAAATCATAACGAATACCGACTCCAGTGCCAATCGCTATTTCTCTGAAAAAGCGATCAAGCGCAAACATTCCTCGCTGAATATTGAGTGATGGCTGTGTATTTCGGTCGAGGCGAAGCCGCCAAATATTGCCTGCGTCCAAAAACAAGGCGTAGTTGAAGTCGCCATTGAAGCGAAAAAGATGCCCGCGTAATTCGAGATTGGCTTCCATGAGTACATCGCCCAACTGCTCAAACCTGTAATCGAATCCTCCATACTCCAAAACGCCCGGTTGAATCGTATTGGGCAGCCCTCCAAAGGTTCGAAAGAGTGGAGAGCCAGTTCGCAAATCAATATTGGGGAAAGCCGACCCCAGCCCTAATCGTCGAGGTAGCCATGCACGAAGGCTGTTGGGGCCGCCAGCCGTAAAAGACTTTTCATAAGGTGCTACTCTACGATTATTGTAGTTGTAAATCACCCCCCCATTGAAGCGATATACCAACGTGCTTTTGGTATTGATAGGTATATATTTTCTAAACTCACCATTGATTTTGAGAAATTTATACAACTCAAACCCCTCCAGCCCCCAAGGAAGTCTTTGCTGTCTCAATAAATTCAGCGATGTTCCACCCGACTCTACAAATAGCCGCCAATAATGCGCTCGTCGGTTTTGGCCGATGATGTTGTTGTTGAAGATATAAGAAAAACTCATGCCCGAAATCACCGCTGGCTCAAAACTAAACTTGAGCGGGTTGCCCGTTTGAATAAACAGCGAATCTAAGTACTGTCCAAAGGCTTCACTTTTTCGACTTTGGAGGACACTAAAATCGAGGGCTGTAAAATTGA